>JAEDIV010000072.1 GCA_016296675.1 Clostridia bacterium | reverse complement strand
CCCTACGATGAAAATGAAGCTGTCAATGAATCAGAAGGACGGCTCCTTTGATTCACCGAAAACAATTACTGCAGCTTCATATCCTTTTTAGAGTAGATGACGATGGTGATCATAAGCGCTATGATGCTGTAGACAAGCAGAAAGTTGATCTGGGGCCAGTAGGGGCGGAAGCCCACCGTCATGAAATCGTAGCGAATGACAGCAGTTGTGGGGGAGAGGTATTCGAGCTTGCTCCATTTTCCGATCATCGAGGGAAGAATACCGAGCATGAAGGTGAAGAAAAACAGGCTCATTGAGCTTGCTGAAGCGGACTGGGAACCACGAAGCATTGTTGAGATCAGCATGCCTGTTATGAGATAGCACAGCTGAGGAATGATGGCAGAGGAAACGGAACGAAGAAGGAAGACGGGGTCTTCTTCCATATAGAAAAAGGCGGCGTAGGAGATGAGACCGAAAAGAATATTGAGCGCAACAATGACAATAGCGCGGCTGATAAGTTTTGAAAATGCGATATATGCGCGGGAAATGGGCATGGCGTAAAGAAACTCGATGGTGCCGTCGGTTTCTTCTGAGATGAGAGACTCGCAGCCCATGAGACATGAGACGGTTGAGAGCTTTACGAGCATATAGAACCCGCAAAGATTGAAATAATGGGGAAACGATGTGAAATCAGGAAGATCGGCAAGCCCGAACATTCTGATCAGGAAAGCGGGCAAGAGATCCAGCTTTTCGCTGAGCTGGGCAAGAAGACCGCTTTCGTCCATGAAAGGAAAAACGCCCACGAAAACCAGAGCGGTTGCTGCCAGCGTTATCGCCAATGAAAGCATTCTGCGGGAGAGAAGCTTGAGTTCGAAAAATATCATTTGCCTGTCTCCTCTCCGTAATAGATCTTGTGAAACAATTGCTCCAGCGATGGCTTGGTGATTACAACGTCGGATATGTCCATGCCTGCGAGCGCGCCCAAAAAAGAAGAAAGATCCTCTCCGGGGAGCATGAAACGAATGCGGCCGCTTGAATGGTGAAGTCCGACGGCGTGGATTCTGTCAAAAAGCATATTTAGGTCGGAGGATGCGGCCAATTCCACAAAATGCATGGACAGGGCGGCGAGTTCGGGCATCATTTCGATGTGCCCGTTTTTCACCAGCGCCACGCGGCTGCAGTATTTCTGAACCTCGCTTAGGTTGTGGCTGGAGAAAAATATGGTTGCTCCGTTTTTTCTGCATTCCAAAAGCTTTTCGAAGAATTTTTCCTGCATCAAAGGATCAAGGCCGCCGGTGGGCTCGTCAAGAATCAGAAGGCGCGGCCTGTGCATCATTGCATTGATGATGGAAAGCTTGCGCCGGTTGCCGATGGAAAGTTCGCTGAATTTTTTGCCGGCATCCAGTTGGAAAAAGTCGGCAAGCTCATGCCAGCTGCCTTTGGCGCTGCCGCGCAGTTTGCAGGCATAGTCCAAAAGCTCTCTAACGGTAGCGCCGGGATAGAAACGCACCTCGGACGGCATGTATCCGACGTCGCGCTTGATGATGCGGCTGTGCTTTGAGCAGTCGAGATCAAAGATCCGCGCGGTTCCGCTCGTGGGCTTTAACATGTTCATCAGTATCCGTATCGTGGTGGATTTGCCCGCGCCGTTCGGGCCGATGAAACCGAAAAGCTCGCCTTCATCCACCGAGAAATTCATATTTTCTATTCCGCGCACCTTGCCTCTGTTATACAGCTTGGTAAGGCTCGTTACTTCAATTATTGGCATTCAATCACCTCAGTCGTGCTATTGTACATGAGATGTGTAAAGTTATCGAGAAGAACAGAAGGCAAGGATGAGAAGAAATGAGAGAGATCCTCTCTCTGCAAGCCATCAAAAAGGTACTTTTTTGATGGCTTGAACTCCCTCGCTTTTTGGTGAGGGAGTTTGTTGTGTTTATACCTCGAGGCGGAAAATCTCCATTTGGCCTGGGGCGAGATATACGCCGGCGCGAATGGACGAATCTGTTTCTTCGAAGATGGCGTCGTGATGGGAGATGCGCATATCTTCTTCATATTCGCCGTTTTGGTGAATGAGAAAAACGCGGGAAACCTGTTTTGAAATGGACAGGGTGAAAAGATCGCTTTCAAACGGGCTGTTGTTCACGATGGCGATGTATTCTTTTCCGTTTTTATCTTAAAAAAAGCTGATGATGCCTGGCACATTGTGCTGAGATTCCATGGTTTTTATGGTTGCGTGCGCGTTTTCATGGAAAAGTTCATATTCGCCGTAGGCTTTATGGGTGTGATAGGTTTCCTTGTGCGTAAGCGCGCTCATTAAGGAGGCGTGGTTGTCGTGGAAGGTGCGGTGGAGAAGCTTCATCCAATCGTACGCGATCGTTTTTTCGCCATAAGGACTGATCGGCGCGCCGCGGTAGTTTCTGTAGTTCTGGCCGTAGAAGAAAAACCAGTGGATGCCTTTGCAGCCGGAGGCGACGGCGGTGTTGAACTGCCAGCGAAGGTCGTCTTCCGTGGGCACGCGATAGCGGAAGTGCCCGACAGACAAAAGAATCGATGGACGGATAATTCCAGAATCCAACCGGAAAACGATGCATTTGTATTGCCCCTTTCAAATGAAGAAATGAGGTTGTTTCAAAACCCATGCCCAAAGGTAATGTATATGTATTCAGCTGTTTTTATGTACAGTGCGGACGAATGCGATCGGCGACGCGTATTGACATCGCGAACGCTGCGCCGGTATCAATATAAAAATCGCGAGCATATATTCCAATATGATTATAGCAGAAAACGGGCAGAAAAGAAATCGAAAGTTTGAAAAGAGGTGTTTCGCTTTGATTTGCGTAAGGAAATTGCTTTATTGCGTTGACAAACGCCGAAGCATTTCTTATAATAAGCTCGAAAGTAAGGGGAACAGCTTTATGAAGCTTTATTTCTATATGCCCCTTGGAAGAAACGCTGTTTGCTGCTTTTTTGAGCCCCGAAAAGGGTGAGGTTTCATGCAAATTTCATGCGCTTCCGTAGGACGGGGCGCATTTTTGTGTAAAAGAAGAGATCACTATGGAATACGAAAAATATAGGCTTAGAGCCTAATTACTCGCGGTCAGCGCGGGCAAAAAGGGTTTTGAAACCTTCGGCGCGATCCTTGCGCACGGCGGCGAAATTTTGGAGGAAGCTGAAAAAGGTTGATGAATGTGTATATATAGGATATAATATGTGATATAGAAATAAAAACATTGTGATGTATGTGTATTTAAAGAGAAGTGCGGGGGAGCGGATTTGTTTCAGATGATGCCGCACATGGAAATAATATCGATTCAAAATACGTCGGAGAAAGCAAGGTAGAGACAGTGTTTAAAAGATGCGCGGTGGTAATTGTTTTTGTTTTGGGTGTCTTTTTTATTTTGCGGAGCAATGACAGTGCATATGCAGCGACAACTGCGCCCGCAATTTCACGTCAGATCGTGGAGCAGAAACTGGAAAATCTGAAAAAGCTGGCGAAAGATGGGGTGTATTTTACTTATAATGGTAAGGCGTGTACCGATCAGTGGGAGGAACATCACGGCGAAACAGGTACATGTGCGACATCCAATTGCAGCTATACAAAAGTAATCAAGAGTTCGTCTGCATTTCGCAAAAACAGCGGACTTGCATTGTGGCCGGAAAACGATAATGCATATCCCTGTTCCAGTAAAACAGAGGGTAACCCTGCCGCCATATATGCAGGCGGTACGGCGACCTGTACTGCTTTTGCCAAATACGCAGGCTGGTATTTGGCGGCATCCAGAAATTCAGATATTGTATACTTTTATCGTTTGATAGATTGCTCATTGGCCGATATACATAAATACGCCAAAGCGGGTGACATTATTACGCATCCAACGCATGCAATGATTTATTTGGGGTGTGATGATCAGGGGATAGAAGTTCTTGATTGTAACAATCGCGCTGGAAGTAAAGGAAACAGCCTGATTCAGAAACGCAAATACAAATACAATGACGAGAAACAAGCGGTAAAAAAATTTACCATTGCCCGTGCTGTAAACATCATAGATAGCGGAACTCCGTATTTTGAGGTAGCTTGCCGGGAAGCAAATGGCCATATCTATAAACTTTTCAACGGGTATACGTCATGGGAAGAGGCGCAGCGCTATGTGGAATCCCTTGGAAAAGGCTGGCATTTGATGACGATCAACAGCGAAGAGGAACAAATTATAGCAAAAGAGTTAACAGAGAAATGGACGGGCTATAGATTTGGCGGAAATGCATGGATTGGTGCGAAGTATACATCCGGAGCATGGAGCTGGACAACAGGCGAACCGTTTACTATGGACTATTTCATGGAAAAAAAGGAACAGGAAGGATTGTATGCCTGTATATATGGGTTGACAGCGGAAAAAGTAAAACGTACAAATAATCCGGCTTTTAAGACAAAGAAAGGGATGTGGGGTGCTTTATCGTCACCGATAATGTCACTGCAAAGCGGATTTCTTGCGGAGTATTCGCCTGAATTGGCGTCAAGTGAAGAAGAATTTTTATATTATGCGCGCGAAATCTATTTGACCGGTACTGAGGAAGTGGAATCCTTCCGGTCTGCGGATCCGGAATCCGAAGGATTCTGCTGTTATTTGGCAAATATTGAAATCGCAATAACTGCAGCCTATCGGGGAACAAATGGAAAGCTTTGGCTTAAGGCTGAAGACGGCGGATATATCCCTGCGGAAAAACTTACCTTTGTTCGTGACGATTGTAAGATTATATGTATGCCGGATGCAGGGGGAATCGGATCTATTATAAACAGTCCTTCTCAAAACCTTTCTTTCATCATCTCTTCATCCAACAGCTTACTGGGATTTGATGCGACGATCAAAGAAAAAGAAACCGGAAAAATAGTAAGGAATGCAACGTATATAGAAAGCAATTTCTCGCTGACCGGTTTGTCGTCGGAAGATACGGAAATAATGAGCGAATTATGTCCAAATACGCTCCCCCATGGAGAGTATGTTTTGACCGTTACGCCAAAAACCGGAAAAAAGACGATATATGGACAAACCGAGATATACGCACAGAACCCATACGAAATTGAATTCAGTATAGAGAACCAGCATAATCCTGTCAAATACCGGGTTATGTATTCAAAGGGACTGCGCATCCGAAGCGAACCGGCGAAAACAAGCACATCCATAAAAACAATGCCGTATCAGACATGTTTCTGGGTATACCCTGAAACGTTCAGCTATAATTCTGATGACGGCTATACTTGGGCGCGTGCATATATAGAAGACGGTACTGAGGGATGGGTGGCAGTAAGCAATGCAAATTTCTGCGTTCCCGTTTATGCGGATATTGGAACGCTTGATATATCCAGCATTGTAGAACTGAAAGTGATTTTATCGGATGTTTTGTCTGTTTTTGAAGAAACTTCGATTTTATCACCACTTCTTCGAACGCTGGGTGTCGGCGATATTGTCCGTGCATGGGTAGATACGGAAACGGATATTGATAATACAACGTGGGTGCAGGCGTATCTTGATGACGGTACAATCGGATGGATTGATGCTGCTGCCATGCAGGCATGCACGATAGAAATGGAATATGTTTGGGATCAGGCAGTAGAGATGAATTTTGTTGAGAGCAGTCAGCATGAATTTGAAGTCGGAAGCGTTGCTCATGCACACTGCCTTGATGCAGAAGTTCCGTGGTTTGAGTGGGAGTCGAGCGACCTTTCAGTGATTACGGTCATGCCATATGGTGTGCAGAACGAATACTGTATGATTACAGCGATTGGAAAAGGAGAAGCGACGATTTCCATATCCGGAAAATATGAAAAAACATTTGTCGTGAATGAGCCTGAGGGTATTGTTGTCGAAAATTTTGTCATAACCAGAAATTACAGCACGGATGATGAAGATGATTATGCCATTGTGGCGTATACCGGGAATGAAGAGCATGTCGTGTTTCCGAGCAAGCTTGACAAATATGAGATCACCGGTGTAAGAAGCGGCGGCTTGTTCGACAATACAAGCATCCAGTCGATTACCTTTGAAGAAGGGATTCAGGAAATCTACAGCCATGCCTTTGAATATGCCTTGCTCGGGGTAAAAGATATTTATTTCCCGTCAACCCTTATGCTGATTCAAAGCGATGCTTTTGTTTTTGATGGAAATGTTTTTGTGACGTGTCATTTTGCTCAAGCGGATTATGAATTAAGCGACTCCTCTATTTATAACGCGCGCTTTGAGAGTGAAATGTATGGAACTGCATACAAAATCATAATCGACGCACCTTCTGACAGCAGAGCTTATACCTACGCATGCGAAAGAGGATGGGAACGGTATTCTAAATCCGATTTTGAAGGATATCACGATAGCAAAATGGGAAGCTTCTATTTTTCGGATGTTCACAATCCTGAACACTTTGCGCCAAATAGCTATCTTGCCAATCGCATGACGCAGGTGTTAAAGGAATTCCCTGTTGGATCGTGGTTTACCGAAGATGGCTTGCCGTACAACGGAGAGAATGATTTGATTCATAGCCCGGTGACGGGCAACGAATATGCTGACAGCAGACTGTGGGATCTTCGCTATGCGTATGTGGTTTTTCATAGATTATTCGGATACAACCTCAGCAATACCGGATCGAATCTTTTGACCAAGTATACACAATATGATGATTCCGGAAACATAACGGCGGACAGCTTGTATGGTTTTTTTAATCATGTCTCTGTAAGGTATGGAGCCCATTTCAGAAATAATAATGTTGTTTCCCTGATTGTGCTTTTCTATGATGAAAACGGAATATGGGCATTGAACTGCGATACTAGCGGATCAGCTAATGGGGAGAGACGAATTGGCGTTGTCTGTTCATCGTGGGATGAGTTGGCATCGGTTATAGATGCAAGTGCCAATATATATATTGAGCAGCCCAATTCATTCATCCAGCTTAATGAAACTTCCCTCACATTGGAACTTGCGCAGGAAATTCAGTTGTCAGCAGAACTTACCTCTTATGAAAACAGAGATGCTGTATTGACATGGAAAAGCGACGATTGCTTTACTGCAGTGGTCGATGAAGGAAAGGTTTCCATATCAAATGTAAAGAGCGGACGAACAAAAATAACGGTTCAAAGCAAATTCGGTGCAGAATGTATCTGTGAAATCGAAGTGAATCGGCCAAGGGTGGTTCTTGAAAAGGAAGAGGTTACGCTTTTGATTGGTGCATTTGAGTATGGAAAACAGATCGTGATAAATGGATATATAGAGCCTTTGGAGGCAGATCAAACCGTTTCCATGTGGTATTCAAAAGATGAGAGTATTGTCAAGGTGGAAAATGGAATGCTGACGGCAGTGTCCGAAGGAGAGACATATATCGGATTAATTCATCCGACGCTGGTCAAGAGCGAATGCTTGGTGTATGTCAAAAAGGTGGAAGAACCTTTCTGCGTGCCGTATGGCGTAACAGAACTGAAGGAACGCTGTTTTTCCGAACTCAGGACGCCCAATTTAATTATCTTGCCTTCTACGGTGGCGAAAATCGGAGATAGTATATTTGAAGGTTGTACGCAGCCCTTATTCATTTATGTTCCTTCGTCGGCAGAAGAGATAAACGGCGATGCGTTTTCCGGCGCAGCAGAAATCTATGTGTATACCGAAAGGGGCTCGAAAGCAGAGGAAGTATGCAATTATGCGGGAATAACGTGCATATATGTGAAATAAGCATACTCGACACTAAGAATAAAATAAGGAAAAACGCGAACAAACAAACACCGCTTGCAGCGCAGTTTCTGCAGGCGGTGTTTTGTTTCATGGAAGAAAGGAATGCTTCTCACACCTGATCATTAAGCCCCATGGCCTTTAAAAGTCCCCTGTTCAGATCCTCGGGGAACTTGGGCTTTTCGTAGTTGTGGGAGTTTTGGATGGTTTTCCAGTCCATGTCGAAGATGCCGAAGGAGCCGTGGTAATCCCAGCTGGTGCGGGCGATGCCGCGCTCGGCGAGGAGGTCGGTTACGATTTTGTACCATTTGTTGCGCAGCTCTTTGTCGACGAATACGGCGTTGCAGCCGAATTCGCCGCAGTATACGGGAGCGTTGCGCTCGCGGCTGAATTGGGCATACTGGTCAAAGTAGCTCATAACGGCTTCCAGGGTGCCGGTCTGAGGATAGTTTTTCCAGCAATTTATTTCGGTTTCGGTGGGGTTTTCGGGGAGCGGCGGCATTTTGTCGGGATCATAGGGGAAGGGGATGCCGACGACTCTTTGCATATTGCACCACGGCGCGCCCTGATGGGTAAAGGTATGGGGATCGTAGAAATGGAAGGTGTAGATGACCTTGTCGTCCTCAAAATCGGGGAGGGTTTTCATGGCAGCAGTGCTGTTCCAGTCCGCGCCGCCGGCGACGAGGTAATGGGTTTTATCGATGGAGCGGATGAGCTTGAACACGCGGTAAATAATCTCGTTCCAGACGGGCACTTCGATGCCGTGGGGCTCGTTCATGATTTCAAAGATGAGCTTCGGGAATTTATCCTGATAGCGCGCGGCGATCTGCGTCCAGACGGGATTTAAGATTTTTTCAACGTCTACGCTCGTAAAGGAACCGGCATGAGTGGCGTTGTGGAAGTCGAAAATCAGATAAAGGCCTGCTTCATCGGACCACTTGGCGCAGTTGTCCAGGATGCGCAGAATTTTTTCGGGAATCAGATAGCCGTCTTCCTCTTTGCAGATTTTTTCAAAATGGATCGGCAGGCGCACAACGTCGCAGCCAAGGGCGAGAACGTCCAGAAAATCCTGCTTTCCAAAGCCGTTTTCGTCAATTTCTTCGGCGGAGCGGTATTCCAGCCAGTTGGTGAAGTTTACGCCCTTGGTAAACGGGGCGGGGATAATCTTGTCATGCGGCATGGATGATGGCCTCCCTTTACATGTGTTTATGGTATTATAGCATGTTCTTTAAGGAATGTAAACGCGCATTGTCATGAAAGGCGCTTCTTCCACCATGAGCGTTCCGACGACTTTGTTTCCGTCAAGGGCAATCAAAACCTTATCCGTAGAATCCGGTTCATAGGATTCGGATTCCTCATAATATTTGGAGAAAGCTTTTTCTGCGGCGTTCGCGCATTCAAGAATGGAGGGAAGGTCAGTTTGATTTGCAAAGCGGTATCCGATGCCCGGCGTTTCTGATTGGCGCATCCACGCACAGAAGAAGGATGGCATTTTTGTGAACGACGGCTGCGCCGATGAGATTTTCTGAATCGTCTTTATGAATAAATATTCGATTTTCCGGATTGGAAAGAATATCGCGCGCGGTTTCTTCCTCGCGCCTTACAAAGGGAAAGCTGCGCCTGAAAAGCGCGTATAAGGCTCCTGTCATTTGAACTTCCTCCTTTTTAGTAACAGTAACACAGGCGGGCGCGCTTTTCAAGGGTCCGGCTTGTTTTCTTGCCGGATTGATGCTATAATTTGGCATACTTTCTGTGCGGAGGATACTGAAAATGATCCGGGCAATTCTTACAATCGACGATATTGCTTCCAAAAACACGACGGGAATTGTGGATTTTCTTTTGGAAAAAGGAATCACCGCCGTCATGTTTGCGTGCGGCACAAACATCGAAAAGCACTATGATGAGGCGATTTACGCCGTTCAAAAGGGAATGATCGTTGGAAATCACAGTTACAGCCATCCTGCGTTTTCGGCGATTTCGCTTGATGAGGGCATAAAAGAGATCGAAAAATGCGAGAAAGTGCTGGACCGGTTGTACCTGGACAGCGGCGTCATACGCAAATACCGCCCCTTCCGCTTTCCCTACGGGGACAAGGGCGGCGAAAACAGGGAAGAAATTCAAAAATATCTGAAGAAAAACGGCTTTCACAGATTAGGTGACAGCCTGATTCCCTATCCCTGGTGGCGCGAGGGCCGGGCGAAGAATGACATTGATACTTTCTGGACATACGATTTTGAGGAATACAGGCTGCCGTGGAACGACGGATTTACGCGTAAGAGCGTTCTTCAAAAAATGGAGCAGCCTGACAGCGAAAATTTCACCGCGCTTTACGGCGAAAATAAGGGGCATATCCTTCTTATGCATGCCCACGACGAGACGGACAAAGTCTGGCCCGGGTATTATAAAGAGATGATCGAATGCGCCCTTCAAAACGGCGTTGTCTTTGAAAAGCCCGAATTTTTATGATAAGCGATTATAAAAATGCATTTGCAGGAGGCCGATCATGAACGAAAACTGGTCTAAATATGTGCAGGGCATAAACACGCTGTATTTTTCCAGGAAACTCCGGTTTGACGATATGTTTTCAGATCAATTTATGAATGCGTTTCAGATCGACCGCGAAAAAAAGATCAGAATCCTTGAAATCGGCTGCGGCCCCGGCGCGCTTGCCGGTGCGCTTCGCAGATGGTATCCGAACGCGGAAATCACGGGCATGGATCTGGACACAGCGTTTATCCGCTTTGCAAGGGAGAACGAAGAAGGCGTTACCTTTATGGAAGGCGACGCGACAAATCTTCCCTTTGAAAACGAAACCTTCGACGTGACCATTTCGAACACCGTATCCGAACACATCCCGCCCGAAGCTTTTTTCGGCGAGCAAAAAAGGGTGCTTAAAAAAGGCGGTGTGTGTCTTGTGCTGTCTGCAAGAAGGGGATACCGGCAGAAGAGCCAATTTGAGGGAAAAACGGAATTTGAAAATGATTTCTGGCAGCGCGTTTCGCAGTTTGACGATTCCATGGAACGCTTCAGCGTCGGAAAATACGGCATGAACGAACAAACGCTTCCCCAAACCATGCAGGAATTTGGTTTTGATTCCATCTCAACCGCCTATGCCGTTTCCAATCTTACGCCTGATAACGAGTGCGTTCCAAAGGACATGGCTGTCTTAATGATCAACGCCGGCCGGTATAACGATCTGGACGCAATCCAATCCGTATGGGAAACGATGCCCGGGCGCGTGACGAAGGAAGAAATTGATGAAATGACGCGCCTTGCCAATCAGAAATACGACAGGCGCATTCAAAAATATCTTTCGGGTGAAAAGGAATGGGATACGACCGTATCCATTGCGATGATTGTGCGCGGCGTAAAGGATTGAGCCGGAAAATGCCAAAAGACAGCTGTTTTGTGATGAACAGGATCGGCTCTTTCGGTCTTTCAGGAAGGAGAAGACAATGAACAGCAAGGATTTTATCAACCGACTGGCAAAGGAATTACAACCCGAAATGGCCTATGAAGGCGGAAAAGATATACCAAAATGGCAGCGGGAAGCCAGGGAGAAGCTTCAGGATTTGCTCGGCCTCCCGCTTGATACGTGTCCGCTTGATTTCAAAATCACGAAGGAAACGGTGTATGACGATTATACGCGGTATGATTTTACCTATCAGAGCGAGCCGGGATATTATGTACCCTGTGCGCTTTTGCGGCCGTCTTGCGCAAAAGGGCCGCTGCCGGCGGTCATTTGCCTTCAGGGCCATTCGACCGGCATGCATATTTCCCTGGGAGAAACAAAGTTTGCAAACGACCAGAAATCCATTGACGGCGGACGCGACTTTGCAGTAAGAGCGGTAAAGGAAGGCTTCTGCGCGATCGCAATGGAGCAGAGATATATGGGTGTGTGCGGATCCGATGAAACCGGCACGCCCAGCTGCATAGGATCGGTGGAAAACGCATCCATGGGCGCGCTTCTGTTGGGCCGGACGGCCATCGGAGAGCGCGTGTGGGACGTTCAGCGGCTGATCGATGTGATCGAGAGCGAACTTAGCGACTGCATCGATCCTCGGAAAATCATCCTGATGGGAAATTCCGGCGGCGGAAGCGTGACGTTTTATGCGTCCTGTATGGATGAAAGAATCGCGCTGTCCATGCCCTCCTGCGCCGTTTGCACATACGATGATTCCATCATGGCGATGAACCATTGTCCGTGCAATTTCATTCCGCACATCCGCAGGTATTTCAATATGGGCGATCTGGGCGCGCTGATTGCGCCGCGGCCTTTCGTGATGGTAAGCGGCGAAAAGGATCCCATCTTCCCTCTGGCCGGGGCGAAGAAGAGCTTTGAAATCATCAAAAGCGCGTATCAGGATCTGGGCAAGCGCGATCTATGCCGGATGGTCATCGGAAACGGCGGGCATCAGTTTTATCCGGACGATGCATGGCCGATTGCCAAACAGCTTTTAAACGGTATGGAATAAACGAAACGCAAAAGAAATGCAGCCGCAGAAATCTACGGATGCGGCTTTGAGGAGCATGAAATGCACACGTATTTGTTTGATTTTGACGGAACGCTTGTCGACAGCATGCCCTATTATGTGGGCGTGATGAAAAAGATTCTGGACGACAACGGAATCAGCTATGGAAGCGACCTTGTAAAAATCATAACGCCCTTGGGTTTTGTCGGGGCGGCGAAGTATTTTAAAGGCATGGGCATACCCTTGACGGAAGAGGAAATGATCAAAAAAATGCATGCGCTTGCATACCGCGCGTATGCATACGACATTCCCGCAAAGAAAAACGTGATTGAGACGCTGAAGGCGCTGAAGGAGAGCGGCGCGAGCCTGAATGTATTGACGGCGAGCCCGCATGAGACGCTGGATGTATGCTTAAAGCGCCTTGGGATTTTCGGTCTGTTTGATAATGTCTGGTCCTGCGAGGATTTCAAAACCACAAAGGCGGATCCTGAAATCTACAAAATGGCGGCGGAGAAAATCGGCGTTCCGGTTGAAGAAATTCTGTTTCTGGACGATAACTTCAATGCTGACAAGACGGCAAAAGCTGCCGGCATGAAGGTTGTAGGCGTATACGACGACACCAGCTGCGGGTATGAAGCGGAGATCCGTGAAATCGCAGACGGCTATATCCATGATTTTTCTGAACTGATCAATATGCATTAGCAAAAAAATGCCCCGCCCGGCGGCGAGTCGTACAAACGCTCAGCCATCGGGCAGGGCTTTTTTCTTTTCCAATGAAAAAACAAAGGAATGCGCGCAGGCGCAAACAGAACAAAAAAAAGGGTCGTTTCTTTCGAAACAACCCTTCAGTGCGGTTGACGAGACTTGAACTCGTACTCCTTGCGGAACACGCCCCTCAAACGTGCGCGTATGCCGATTCCGCCACAACCGCG
>JAEDIV010000071.1 GCA_016296675.1 Clostridia bacterium | reverse complement strand
GAAGCTCCGCAGGACGCACGATACTCCCGTTAGGAGAGTATAGAAGTGCGCCCTTAGTTCCTAAAGGGATTTTTCGTTTGCTTCTCTCCCCGACAAACTGGAAGTTTTCTGCCCGATGCAAAACGGCATTCATCTCTCCTTTCCAATAAATTCATATCGAAATGCGCATGGTTTTTCGCCGTCGGTATCGTGGGGAGAGGACATAATCTCTACTAGTTTCAATTTTGCGTCGAGCATAATTTCATAATGAAATTTGAAGTGTCCTCCGCAGCAGTAGCAGTATTCACGCGGGATCGGGTCATCTCGCTTAACTTTGCTGACCGTCGGACAAGCACACTCAAATTTCTCTCCGGAATGATACGCAACAGCGTGGACAACAAGATGCCCGTTTTCATCGAGTTCTGCACTGCCCATATTCAGGTATGGACGTGCGCTGATTAGCTTTAGTCTGTCTGAAATGCTGAGCTTTGCGTGGATTCTCGCAAACTCTTTTGCATTTTTCAGGCGGGCGCCGCTCTTGCAACAGGCATTGGACTCGAGTATTTCCTGCACTGTTTCAGACGGTAGTTTTTCGTTCATCACTTCCAGAGCATGCCTGAAGAATGTGGATTTGATTTTCTTGCTTGTTTTTGAACTTAACATACCGAATCCGCAGTATATTTCGTCGATGATCTCTTTTTTTACCTCAAACTCATCCAATGTTTCTCTGAACTTTTCCGGTGATGGCATATTTATCCCTCCAAGCGTGCAAGTAAACGCCCATCATTTTTATCAGGCTAATCCTTCGTAGGGGATATTGTGACAGGTAAATTCCGATTTATCTCATGCTTTTTATAATAAACTATGTCAGAAAAATGTGAAGAAATCTACCGTTAGGATAAGACCGCCCGGACATCTTTCGTCCAGGCGGTCGCGGTATCAATCATAAATCAGCTCAAACTTCACGATAGCCTCTGCCTGTGCCTTGCAAGCGTTCATCTGCCGTACCCATTCCATTTGGTTTTCGGCTTTCAGTTGCTTGGTCACGCCGTACTGCTTCGCCAGTTGCGTCACGATCAGTTCCATGCGGTTTCGTGCCGCTTCGACAATCTCGGCGCAATACTGTCTTACGCACACCCGCTTATCGGGGCGCTTTTTTGCGCATCTTTATTCGTAAACAAAATCCAGGAATCGGGAAAGATTCGCCTTGAAATCCACGTTTTCAAACATGCCGCCGTTATCGGTATAGGTGCCGCTTGCGGGAAGGCGTGTCTGCTCCGGAACGCCTCCGGTGATCCCTTTCAGCGCAATCGACGCGATTTCAAGCGTATTCATATTGGTGTCGATTTCGCCCAGCGCCGTTCCGGCTGCGCTGATCAGTTTGAGGGGATGTTTTTTCACCTGTGACAGGATGGCAGATAAGACCTTTCTTTGCCTGTTGGTTCTTCCGTAATCGCTGTCAAGACTTCGGATTCGGGCATATCCCAGCGTCTGAAGTCCGTCCAGGCGAAGGTTTTCTCCGCCTTTTTTCAATATTTCATCCAGATACAGCTGATATCCCGCGTCATATTCCCGCTTGCCGTTTTTGACATCCATATAGAGCAGGCCGCGGACGTTGTCGTTGATCTCGTTCGCTTCCGCATCCGAAACCGTCAGCGTAACGCCGCCCAGCTTGTCAATGATCTTCGGGAAGCTGTCATAGTCCACGATGGCATAGCGGGTAATGTTCAGACCGAAGTTCTGATTGACCGTTTTTAAAAGAAGGTCGATTCCGCCGTACGCATATGCGGCGTTCAGCCGGTGCTTTCCGCTTCTTCCGGGGATGGTGACGCCGGTATCGCGCAGAAGGGAGGTTAGCTTGATATCCCCCCTTGAAACAGAGGCGACGATCATCGTATCCGAGCGGCTGGTGCCTGTCGAATCGACGTCCACGCCGACAAGCAGCACATGAACATAGCCGGAGGGAAGATCGTTGTTTGCCAAATACATGTCCTTTGAGCGCGATCCGAAAAGGCCCACAGGCAGGAAATACAAAAGCAAAGACAGCACAAACACGCCCGCGAGAAAAAGCGCGCATGCCTTTGAAAGGAAATGCTTCTTCTTTTCCCGGGGCTCGTTTTCGCCAATGTCCTCCCTGTCTTCCCTGTCTTCTTCCTCCTGATAGCCCTTGGGCTCATGGACAGGCGTTTCAAAGAAAAAGCGGCCCAGAGAAAACTTTTCTTCGCGTCTTTTCTCTTCTATGCGCTTCTCGCGCGCCGCTTCTTCTCTTTTCAGTACTTCTTCCGGTTTTTTGCGTTTTCTCGGCCGATCGTAATACAAGTATGTTTCCTCCGCCTGAAAATGTACGAAAAGAGCTGCCGCATATGCGTTTTACGCGGCAGCCCAATTCAGATGAATCTTAGACCAAGCTATTCTTCTTGATGAAGTCGATAACTTCGTTGACTTCGCAGAACGCCATGCAGATAACGGTATCCGCGCCGCCGTAGTAGATGGCGATGCGTCCGGTGTCGGCATCGGCAAGAGCTGCGCAGGGGAAGGCAACATTGGGAACGTCGCCGACCTGCTCATACAGCTTCTGGGGCGAGAGCAGATAGGGCTCAGTGCGATAGAGCACCTTCCAGGGCTGTTCAAGGTCAAGCAGCGCTGCGCCGAAGGAATATACAAAGCCGTTGCAGCTGGTGAGTACGCCGTGGTAGAACAGGAGCCAGCCTTCATCGGTCTCAATCGGGATCGGGCCTGCGCCGATCTTCGTGGACTGCCAGCCGCCCTTGGTGCCCATTACATAGCGATGCTTGCCCCAGTATACGAGGTCAGGGGACTCGGAATAGTAGATATCGCCGAAGGGCGTATGGCCGGTATCAGAGGGACGGGAAAGCATGGCATAGTTGCCGTTGATCTTTCTGGGGAACATAACGCCGTTTCTGTTAAAGGGCAGGAAGGCGTTTTCCTTCTGATGATAGGTTTTGAAATCGGTGGTGGTGGCTACGCCGATGGTCGGGCCATGGTAGCAGTTGCACCAGGTGACGATGTGCTCGCCGTCGATTTCGCAGCAGCGGGGATCATAGCCGTAGATGAACGGGCCGACTTCGTCTTCCAGGGGGTTGACGAGGTTGAAGGGCTCGTGATCAATGTCCCAATGGATGCCGTCCTTGGAATGGGCGGAGTGGATGCGCATCTCGCGGCGCTTGTCGTCGCAGCGGAAAACGCCGGCGAACTCGCCGTTAAAGGGAACAACGGCGCTGTTGAAAATGGAGTTGGAGCAGGGAATTGCATCTCTCTGAACGATGGGGTTGGCGCTGTAGCGCCATACTACGTCGTTGCATCCCTCGGGCTTATTCTCCCACGGGATATTGGGAAGCGCTTTACCGATGATCTTGGCCATGTCGTTTCCTCCTAAAAATACGAATGTATTTTAATTTACTTAAGAATCTCAGAGATGATACCGTTGAGCCAATCGCCTTCGAAAAGCTCGATCATGCCCTTGTCGCAGGCAGCGGCAAGCTTCGGATTGATGGGCATGCGCGCGCCGTGTTCGGTACCGATAATCTTTTTGGCTTCTTCGAGCTTGCTTTCGCCGTACAGCTCGATCTTCTTTCCGCAGTCGGGGCACTCGAGATAGCTCATGTTCTCGACAACGCCCATAACCGGGATGTTCAGCATAGCGGCCATGTTGACAGCTTTCTGAACGACCATCTGAACAAGCTCCTGGGGAGAAGTGACGACGACCATGCCATCCACCGGAATGGACTGGAAGACGGTCAGCGGCACATCGCCGGTTCCGGGAGGCATATCGATGAACATGATGTCGATATCGCCCCAGTTTACGTCGGTGTAGAACTGCTTGACGGTGCCGGCAATGACGGGACCGCGCCAGATAACGGGATCGGTTTCGTTTTCAAGAAGCAGGTTAACGCTCATGACTTTGATGCCGGTGGCAGTTACCGCAGGAACGAGCGCTTCGCCGTCGGCCGTCGCGGGCTGGTCGAACTTGTACATTCTCGGGATGGACGGGCCGGTGATGTCGGCGTCCAGGATCGCGGTTTTATAGCCCATGCGCTGAGCAAGCGTTGCAAGAAGGCCGGTGGTCAGGGATTTGCCTACGCCGCCTTTTCCGGATACGACGGCAACCGCCTTTTTAATCTGGGATTTATCGTTGGCTTTTTCTTTCTGGATACCGCCCTTGCTTTCGCAATCAAGCGTGCAGGTATCACAATTATGGGTGCACTCGGACATGATTATATCTCCTTTAATTTGGTTTACACATTCTTACAGGGACACGCATTTGCCCTGATTTTATTATACCACTGCTTTACCAAAATCTCAACCCTGATTCTGCGTTTCCTCTTCGAAGGGTTTTCTGATAATGATTTCCCCGTTGTGCATTTCCATGCGCACGCGGTTGCCCTTGAGGTTCAGTTTCTTGAGCATATCGCTGGGAAGCTGCAGTCTTCCGGCTTTATCCATGACCACGTATTCATCCTGAACCTCATTGACGTCGGTCATGGCGGAAATATCGTTGAGGCGCGCAAGATAGCTTTCCTTCATGATGCGCTCAGAGGAAATCTTTCCGTCTCTGATGGCAACTACGCGGTTGACCTTTTTGGCGAGCAGCTGGTCATGGGTTACGATTACAATGGTAACGTCGCTTTCGCGGTTGATTTCTCTGAGCATGTCGAGAATATAGTCGCTGGTTTTCTGATCGACCGAGCCGGTCGGTTCGTCCGCAAGAAGAAGGCGCGGATGATTGGCAAGGGCAATAGCAATAGCCACGCGCTGCTGTTCGCCTCCGGACATGGTGGAAAGGCGCGCATTTTTCCTGTGGGAAAGCGCAACCATATCCAAAAGCATCTCGGCTCTGTCCTTTTTCTTCTTTTCATCCGAAAACAGCATCGGCATCATGACGTTCTGAATAGCGGTCAGATAAGGCAGAAGATTTCGCGCGTTGTTCTGCCAGACAAAGCCGACGGTTTTCTGCTTGTATTCAACCAGCTGCTTGTCATTCAGCTTGAAAAGGTCCTTGCCGTCTACCATAAGCTTGCCGGCAGACGGCCTGTCAAGGCCGCCCAGCATATTCAAAAACGTGGATTTGCCCGATCCGCTGTTTCCGATAATGGCCATCATCTCGCCGTAGTCCACGGTAAGATCCAGGCCCTGAAGCGCAAGCACTTCGATATCCGGCGTTTTATAGATCTTGACCAGATTATCGCATTCGATAATGTGTCCGGAAGGTTTATTCGTCGTCATCTTGATTCGCCACCTCGCCGTCCAGAATCTCATACACTCTATCGCCGATTTCCATAAGGCCGGTATCGTGCGTGGTCATGACGATCGTCACGCCCTCTTTTTCGATCAGATCCTTAAAGATTTTTACAACCTTAAGCCCGGTAGTGGTATCCAGTTCTCCGGTCGGTTCGTCGGCAAAGATCACCTTGGGCTTGTGCGCAATGGCGCGGGCAATGGCCACGCGCTGCTGCTCTCCGCCGGACAGCTCCTGCGGCATGTGCTGCGCGCGCTTATCAAGGCCCACCAGCTTCAGGCATTCCAGCGCTCTTTGCGGGCGGTTTCCCTTGTATCTGGCAAGGCGAAGCGCAAACTCGATATTCTCCTGCGCGCTCATCATGGGAACCAGCGCAACCGACTGAAATACAAAGCCGATCGACCGTCTTCTGAGTTTTGCGCGCTTTCTTTCGTCCATCTTGACGATATTTTTTCCGTCAAAGACGACCTTGCCGCTTGTAGGCTTATCCAGCGCGCCAAGGATGTTCAAAAGCGTGGTTTTGCCCGATCCGCTTCTGCCCTTGAGAATCGTGAGCTTGCCGGCGGGAATATCCACATCAATTCCCTTAAGCGCCATGAACGATCCGCCGCTTACCGGAAAAGCGCGCGTGACGCCGCGGGTCTGAATCATGTATTTTTTATTATCTGCCATGTTTTTCTCCTTCGGGCCATGCCCCGCCGTTAGTCTTCGCCCAGTTTCAGCGCCTGCGCAATCTTCATCCTGCGGATGATTACGACCAGAATCAGCAAAGAAATCAGAAGCATGCTTCCGACAATGCTGAACAGCTGCACAGTCGCGCTCAGATTCAGCTGGTTGGTCAATGGCAGCGCATTGTCAATGGAGGAATAGGCAATCTGGATGATGGGCATATACAAAACGGAAGCAGCAAAGCCGATTACGCCGCCCAGCACGATGGAAACGACAGAAATGAGCATCTGCTCATTGATCAGCATGGTAAAAATTTCGCGCATGCTCATGCCCATTGCGCGGTAAATGCCGAACTGCAGCGTTCTTTGACGGATGGAGAGAATCCAGTACATCAAAAATCCGATGATGCAAAGAACGAGCACCACGATAAAACCGACCGTCAGAACGCCATTTAAGCTCTTCAGCATCGGATCGTTCTTGCCTTCAACGATTTCGGCTTCCATATCCACGAAAACGGGAAATTTCTTTTCGCTCGCCTCGGCATAATCATAGATGAAGTCCGCGCCGTTTTCCGTCTTGATCCACACTTCGTACGGACGAAGGCCCATGGCGTCCTGCACCTGGGAAAGGTTGGCGACGATCAGATAATTGGGTGATTCCTTGTAAAGGCCGTCGGTGCCCTTGCGGTACACATGCGGCTGGAAGCCCGGCCAATAATCGACAAAACCATGGATGATGCCGCGGCAGGAATCCTTGGCGGTATTCTGATAATTGATGACGTCTCCCACTTTATAGCCGTACTGGTCGCGGAAATTGGAGGAAACCAATACCGCGCGGGCATTGTAGGCCATGGCATTCAAATAGTTGTACCAGTGCTCGGGAAGGAGCGACGTGTCAAACCACGCAGTCTTTCCGAAATCATCGGTATCAATCGCGAACAAATGGATATTGTTGACCGTTCCGCCGGGAACGGAAGCGTTGATCTTTTCGTTTCTGTATACGCGCGCGGCGTGCGCAACACCCTCCATGGTCTCATACACGCCGAAATCAGGCTCGTAGTAAATCAGATCCAGGCTCGGATCCTGCTGCACCTGATCGGAGTTTGAAGACCACGCCTCTCGAAGCACAATGTCCGCGCCGGTCAGGTATCGGATGTTCTTTTCGCCGCTGTCGTTGATCGTTCCCGCGGTCTGGGCATTGAATACGCCAAGGGCAATGGTCATAACCAGGAAGATCATGATAAAGTCCTGATTGTTTCTCTGCCTTAATACCTTCAAAAAGGATGCATACAAAGCCGGCGACCAGAATCTTTTAAACAGGTGATACACAATGGTGATCATCGCCGGAATGATTCGAATGGCCAGAAGACCTGCGCCGATAATAAACAGGGAGGAGCACATTAGCAAAAGCGGATCCGGGAGTTCTCCCTGTATGATGCGCTGAGCCAGCAGCTCTTTCTGCGCATTAAAGGAATAAAGGCCATAGATCGACACGCCCAGCGCGATCACATCCAGAAACGCCTTTCGCCAAAGCGGTTTCTGGTGGCGGTTTTTCTTCTGTTTCTGGGTAACGATGGATCCCTTCATGTATCTTCTGACCGGGAAGACCATGGCGATCATGGAAACAACGCATGCGGCAAGCGCATACAGAATCGGCGTAAGCGTAAGCTCAATGGGCAGTGCGCGCCTGGAAACGAATTCCAAAAACGCATTGGCCGAACCCAGAATCTGGGTAATAAGCATGCCGGCAGGAATGCCCAATGCAAACGAAAGCACATTCAAAAGCAGGCTCTGCGTAAAATACACGCCCAGAATCTGGAGGTTTTTTACGCCTCGGCTCTTAAGCACAGCGATTTCCGCCGATTCCGTTTCCAGAATCTGTCTGGAAACCATAAAGATGAACGCAGCCAGCAAAACATAAATCGGCGCCTGCAGTACCCAAAGCGTTACGCCGACCTTGTTTTTCATCTTCAGATGCTCTTTAAGAAGCGTCTCAAAGGCGGTGGTCACGGTCATGTATTTGTCGTCTTTGTCTTCGGCTGATATTTTTTGAAGCGCCGCATGCATGTGTTCTGCGTTTCTCGAAAGCATTTTTTCGGCGTCCAGCACCTCAAACCACGTTGCATTCAGCATAAGCCTCGAGCCGTCGTAAACAAAAAGGTCGATGAAGATATCTTCATGCATGAAGTACTCGTTTTTGTAGGTTTTGGGCTGCTTGACCCAGTAGGTGTCGGAAGATTCCTTGATGTCGTACACGCCGACCAGCTCAATGGTAACGGGATTTCCCTCTTTATCGGTGAATCTTCCAAACGTGCGCTTTTCGCCAAGCAGCACATTGAGTTCCACAATCGCGCGCTGGCTGGCGATGACTTCAACCACGCCGTCTTCGCGGATTTCGTTTGAATACATGCGCCCGGCTGTAATCTTGATGTGATTCTCAAGATCGCTCATGGAACCCAGACACGCGTTTTTGACATTAACGTCATCTCTTGAAACATCCGCAACATTCGACGCAATGGGTGTAAAGTAGTGGCGGATCTGATAAAGCGCTTCCACGCCGTATTGTTCCGGAATGCTGTTTGCGTAGGACTCGTATTTTTCGACAATACCGTCTTTCTGCGAATATCCGCCGAAGGAAACGGTGATATTTCCGGGATAGGCGTTGCGGCTTGAAATATAAGCTTCCAGATCGTCGTCCAGCATGCGCTGCATAACCGCATCGGCATACATGGGATTGGAGCACGCAATGCTGATTAAAAGAATGTTACCGATCAGAAGAGCGAGAAACATCCATTTTTTGCTGGCGATTTTTCGAAAGATAAACCTGAGCATGTTTCGCCCTCCTTTCCTATTGATCGATAATCAGCATGTCGCCCTCTTCGACGCCGCCGATGAGAAGCGCGCCGTCTTTCTGACTTCCGAAGGCGAAGTTTACATATCTTTTGGATACCATGCCGTCATCCGACAATTTATAGACAAAGTATTTTCCGCTGTAGAGCGAAAGGGCGTTCCTCTCGACCACATAGACGTCCTCAAGATACTGCTCATAGAAAGAAACCGTAGGGCTCACCTGCATTTTAATCGCTTTGTCAAAGGAATCCACCCTGATATAGGCATATTGGCTGCCCGTCCCGCCCGGCATCGCCATGGGACAGGCAAGCACGCGCCCGTAGCCTGTGGCGCGGTTATCCGACCTTCCGACCGAAACCATGACCTGCATATTGTAGCGCAGCCTGTTTAAGGAATCATCCACGCGGTACAAAACCGTATTCGGATCATACACCTTCATAAGCATTGTTCCGGAGTATACATAGGAAAGTTCTCTGAAATACGCAATCTCGCTCACAACGCCGTCCACTTCGGAATATACATTCGTGTTTTCGTATGTCTTAATCAGATCTGAAAGCGCCTGCTTTTTATCCGAAATGGCGTTTTCGCTCTCAAAAACGAACTTCTCCATTTCTATCATAAGCTTTCTTTTTTCAAGCTGGCGGATTTCCCGCCAATAGGCATTCTGCGCAAGGGCAATTTCTTCATCCTTGGCTTCCATCTGCTCGTATCTGGAAGCCTTGCCCTTTTCAAATGCTTCCTCCAGCCTGAAAATCTCCATGTTCAATCGGGTAATCTGCACCTCATCCCTTTGAATCACGAACGTGGCAAGCAAATCGCCGGCTTTGATTTCGTCGTTTCGCTTCACATGGAAACTGACAAACTGCGCCGGCGCGCCCTCATAGCGAATCACATGCTCAACGGGATAATGGACCTGCGCCGGGCTGTGTGTAATTTTGTCAAATACGCTTTTTTTGACCTCCACCGTCTTATAGTTGGCGGCAGTTTCGTATTCCATCTCGTTTATGCTGATCATATCTTCATTGGCAAGCGCCGGAAGGGACAAACAAAGAATCATGAAGCATAGAAAGAGCTTATTTATCCGTGACATAAATCTGCTCTCCTTCCTCAAGTCCTTCCAGAACAACGCTGTAAACGGAATCCTGATAGTTTCTCACTTTGATACTGCGCTTGACAGCCTCTCCGTTTTCGCCGACAACATATACATACTTGCCGTCGGTATCGCTGAGTACTGCGTTGAACGGAATCAGCAGCTGATCCGGCACAAAGTTGTGCATGAGCACAAGACCGCAATACATGCCCGGCTCAACTTCCTTTTCCCAGCCCTCGGGACCGACAATATTGATTTCAGCATACACAACATCGCCGACCAGCGTCTTTGCGATGTATTCTTCCTTTTCCATGATCACGCGCTCAACTTCATACTGCTTTCCGTTGATCAGCGCATAATACCCGCCGGTGGCTGTCCGATAAGAGGACTCCGATACCGATGAACACATGATCTTGACGCGCGTATTGTCCGCAAGAAGAATGACAGGCGCATACGCCTTCACGCTGGAACCTTTCCTAGTCTCAATTCCGCGCGCAACCACGCCGTCAAAGGGCGCGATGATGGCATCGTTTGAAAGAATCATATTGAGCTTATCAAGCTCCTTGATCCTTTGTAAAAGCGCAAGCTCCTGCATTTCAACGGTCTGCCTATAGTCCGTCTTTTTCTGATAAATATCCAGCTCCTTGAGTCTGATCTCATCCGGCGACGCGCCTGATGAGATCAGCGCCTGCTTTTCGGTTTCGAGGATCTGAATATCGATTTCCGTCATCCGGTTTACGTAGTCGTTGACTGTTTTCGTCCGCTCAATTGCGGTCGAAAGCGCCTTTGCCTGCTCGCGTTCGCTGTCCAGATTGAGCGTAACCAGTCTGTCGCCTTTTTTGACGCTGTCGCCGGGCAGCACATTTACTTTGTCAATAACGCCGCTTACATTAAAGGAAAGTTCCTCTGTATAGGCAACGGTAAACGCTTCGTAGAGTTTCGGCGAAACCTGATCGCCTCTTATGACTGTAGCAATATCCCTCGCGACGCCCGCTGCGGGCAGAAGCTCAGGAACAGCCTCCGTCTTTATCTCCTTTCCGCATCCGCAAAGCGCAGTCGCCAGACAAATAAGCATGATCAAAAATGCTCTTCTCCTCATCCGACGATCACCTCCTCGCCCTCTTCAAGGCCTTCGATCACCTCAAAGTACTTTCCGACTTCAAGGCCCACCTTCACCTTTTTATATGTCTTCAGCCCTTCTTCGCCGACAATATAGGCAATCGCTTCGCCGTTGGCAGAGCTGATGGCGTCCTCATGAACAATCAGAACATCATACCTCGCATCGATAATCAGCGTGAGCGTTCCCTTGTCGTTGTCCTCAAGCTCCAAAGAAGGCGTGTCAAGCGTCAGATATACATTTCCGCGCTTGCCTTCAATCCGCTCGCCCGGATCGATTCCGTATTCCGCAGGATCAATAACCACTGCGTCATAGTCGGTCTTTTTGCAGGTAATCACATATTCGTCGCCGGGAGAAAACAGATGCCATTTGTCTGTGGACGCAGAGAAAAGTGACATTGTGGAGTCGACCACCGTCGCGGCGCGCTCCGTTTCATCCGATACGGACGATTCGGTATATTTTCTTGCATAGGTCACCGTTCCGTCAATGGGCGAAATCAGCTGTCGCTTGCGCTTCGTCTCGTATACCGTCTGAAGCTCCAGTTCATACAGATAAAGCTGTTCTTCATAGCTTTTCTTCGTTTTGTCGCAGCTTTCATTTACACTGTCGATCGCTTCCTGCATTTTTTCAGGATCGGCAGCGTATAAAATTTTCTGTCTTTCAATGGCAATTGCCCGGTCCGCCTCCAGATGATCCATGGAAAGCTTAACGGAATTGATATTGTAATTGAGATTGTCGATGCTCTCCTCTACGCCGTCCATGCGCAATTGGCCCAGCACTTCGCCTTTTTTGACGATGTCGCCGGTCTGAACATACATTTCATCAATAAACTCTCCGCTTACGCCAAAGGAGAGATTGAATTTCTGAATCGGAATATAGGTGCAGCTGACGCGCTCCGTAAGCTCCAGATCGCCCCTCGTCACATAGGAAATCTCAAATTCCTCTGTTTCCGTTTCAAGCAGAATCGGCGCCTTTCTCCTGACTTCCTCTTTCGGCAAAATAGAGCAGCCCGCAAGCACAAAACACAAAAGTAAAAGGACAACCGTCTTCATATGCCGCATTTTCATTCGTCATCCCCTTCAAACAACTGCTCGATGGCGAGCTTGGCTCTGTACACTTCGTTTCTGGATTTGCCTGCGTCCATGGCGCGCTTCGCCGCGTCGCGCAAAGACAGCCCCTCCAAAATCCCGTCGAGAATCATGTGCTCAGCGCGGATTTCAGCTTTCTGCATCTCCGGTTTTTCGCACTCGGAAACATCCAGAACGATGCAGTATTCCCCTTTTTCGACATTCGGGTTCGCCTGCATCTGTGCAAGCACATCGCCTGCATTTCCGCGCAGGATTTTTTCAAACTTCTTGGTCAGATCGCAGCATACGCAAACCCTTGCTCCGGGCAGCGTTTTATCGATCGTTTCCACCAGCTGAACCACGCGGTGCGGAGATTCATACAGAACCGCAACGGGAATGCCCGTACCAAGAATCGACAAAAGCTTTTCCTTAAGGGGCTTATTCTCGCGCGGAAGAAAGCCGTAAAACGCAAACTCTCTCGAATCAAACCCCGAAACAGACAGCGCCGTTACAACCGCAGACGGACCCGAAACGGGCACAATTTCAACGCCCGCTTCCCATGCGGCATTGACCAGCATTTCGCCGGGATCGGAAATGCCGGGGGTTCCCGCATCGCAGGTCAGGGCAACCGTCAGGTCCTCGGAAATCATTTTCTCGACAACGCCGTCGGATTTCTGATCCTCATTGTGCCTGTGCAGTGAGATCATCGGCTTTTTGATGCCGATCGTCTGCGTAAGCTTCATGGTCACGCGCGTGTCTTCCGCGGCGATCAGATCGCACATAGAAAGCGCCTCGGTCATCCGGGGCGTCAAATCATTCAGGTTTCCGATCGGCGTCGCCACTACAAAAAGCTTTGCCATGTTCTTTCCTTTCAAGCGTATATGCTAATTCGTTTCCGATCACAAAGCGATCGATGATTTTGAGATTTTCAGGGATTCTTGCTTCAAACCACTCGGTATAGTGTTTTTCCATGCCGACCTTTTTTCCGCCCAGCGTCTGGGTCGGGAAGGTGATCAGCATATAGCGGCTTTTGACCGCATCTAAAAGCGCGCCTGCCGCGCCGGTTTTCT
>JAEDIV010000216.1 GCA_016296675.1 Clostridia bacterium | reverse complement strand
GCGGCGTGAATCCGCCCGGAATCATCGCGCTCATATCGCCCTCCGGCATACCGCCGTCACGCATTTCGGGGATTAGGAAGTTTCCGCTTGGCATGCCGGACGTCGGCATATCGGGAATTTGCCGGTTTCCTTTTCCGCCCACGCTCATCGTGCCCATGTCGGAGGTATTGAAGCCCGACGTATTCACGGTTTCGTTTGTACCGGAAAGCTGGCTTAAAACGCTCCGGCTTCGTAATTCCGCGAACGTTTTAAGCGCGCTCACGCCCGTTTCGAATGCTTCATAGGTGCAGAATTTGGTGGGATCCTTATGAACATACGGTGCGATGATCATTTGCGCGTCTTCAATGATTTGTTTTGCGTTTACCGTATTTATGAATTCTTCAAAATACGCTTTATACTGATCCGTATATGCTTCGCTTTCAAAAATCCACCTGAGCATCGGGCGGTCGTCCATTCCGCCGGTTACGGGATTTACGATGTCGCGGTTGACGGAGGATGCTGCGTTTCCGCCCTGGAAGGTGCCGTAGGCGAGGTTATAGTCCCACGGAATCATCGAAAGCGCGCCGTCTTCTTCATACAGATAGTAGTTGTGGATCATAGTGCCGGTATAGCTGTCGTCGTTGACAACAAAATTGTGCACTACGAAATAGCGGATTACATCTTCCGTATTGACCGCCGATATATCCCCCTCGTTCATACGCTTGATTGAATCGATCAGGCGCGTTTTGTCCCGATCGGTCACATCGGTTTTTGCGTTTTCGAAGATATTTGAATAGCTGTCGAATTCGTCGTCCGTATAGACGAGCTTTACATCGTCCGAGCCCCTGCCGTCAAAGCCGCCGCGCTGATTGGAAAAAGAGAAACCGTCAGGCATATTGCCGCTCATAACGCCGGGAGATCGGCGAGTGAAATCTGTCTCCGTTTCTGCGCCCATTTTCTCCTTGAAATCTTCCATGTCGAACGCCTTGCCGTTTCCGCGCCCGCCGCCCATGTCCATGCTGTCGGGCTTATAAAGTTCGCCATGGTTTTTGCCGTAGTTTCTGAGAAGGAATGCGTCCTCCACGCCCTCAACCGCCAGATACAATCCCCAGTCCTCGCCGTTCACCGTGATATAGGCAAAGCTGACAAGCGGCGCGGGCACACCGAAGGCAGCCATCATCCGGTAGGTCAGATAGTCCTTCATGAAGGTATTGTCCTGAATGAGGTTGTTCAAGCTCAGCTTATCCAGCCCATGATAGGAAAACGCGCTGTCGTAATGATCAAACTCAATTTTAAAGGAATATCGGTCGGAATCCATTTGGGAAACGCTGGAAAGGCTGGTGTTGCCCTTGGCGCGGATGGCGACGTTTTTATAGATTTCTCCGTCCACCGAAACATCGCACGCAGCGTATTCTTCATTAGCACATGTCTTGATAAACGTATCCCACGCATCCATCTGGATATCGATCGTGTGAACGCGCGAAGTATCAAAAAGCCTGTCCTCATAGCCCATCGAAACCGGCGCGGTATGTGCGCTTGCAGGCGGCATGTACGCGCTGAAGGCAACGCACACGGCCATCGCCAGCACGCAAACGAGATTCATCCATTTAGAAGAAGCCATCCTGGTCCCATCCTCATCCCATATATTCGCCGTTATAGGTCACAAGCACGCAGCTTTTGACGCCTTCAAGTTCGTTTACCTCATTTACAAAATCCGTGTTTTCATTCATGAGCCGGATTTCAAGGTTCAGTTCCACTTCGCCCTTGGATACGGATTTTCCCTTAAGGCACATGCGCTTGACATGCTTTTTGACATTTTCCATCGCGCGCACTTCGCCCTCATGGTTTTCAGCGCGGATTACCATGATATACGGACGCACATGGCTTTTCCGGTTGACAAAGAGCAGAAGGACAATGCCGATCAGGCAGCTGCCGATCACCGCCAGCGGAATCATGCCCGCCGCAAGCACGATGCCCGCCGCAATCGCCCAGAACAGAAACGCGATGTCCAAGGGCTCCTTGATGGCAGTCCTGAAACGGACGATCGAAAGCGCGCCCACCATGCCCAGCGACAGAACCACATTGCTGGTCACAGCCAGAATCACAAGCGTTGCAATCATCGTAAGGGCAATCAGGGTAACGCCGAAGCTCGTCGAATACATGACGCCCGAATAGGTCTTTTTGTACACAAGAAAGATAAACAATCCCACCCCCAGCGCCAGCAGAAGCGCAACCGCCATCTCGGGAATCGAAACCGCAGAAATGTTCTCAAGGTAACCTGACTTAAAAATGTCTGAAAAGCTCATAATCCTATTCCTCCAAAATATTTATCCGAAAATTCTCGCCTGCGCATATTTGGAAAACGCCCCAGAACTCCGTCCGTCAATGCGCACAGCGTCCCGGATGATGTCCGGCAGAAACTCGTCCCATTTGACTTCAAGCAAATATCTGTCCTGCCAAACGGGCACGCCCGCGCATTCCCTCTTAAGAAAGTCTTCGGCCTTCGCGCCCGTTCTTATGTCATAGTCCAAGGTAATGCGCACATTGCCCGCATCATACAAAAATGCCTCGCGCGTGTAAGCTACAATCGTTTTCGGCCGAAGTCCCTCGTATTTCATCTTGTCATGTAAGTTTCGAATGAGCGCGCAATCGCTTCCCGCCATCCATGCCGTATTGCCAGAAAGAATCTCTTCTGTCCTTTCCCGGCTGATCACGGCGCTCTCCTTATTGGTAAGCCCCGATATCTTTCTTTTCACTTCAAGCTTTATAAAATCCGTATTCCCATTGTACAAGCGCAGGCGGTACTTCTCCCTCTCATTCACGCCGTCGATTTTCTCCATCAGCGCGCGATCATCCATCGTATCAAAATA
>JAEDIV010000215.1 GCA_016296675.1 Clostridia bacterium | reverse complement strand
GGACACCCTGATTAAGAGTCAGGTGCTCTACCAACTGAGCTAAAGGTGCATATGGAGCGGTAGACGAGACTCGGACTCGCGACCTCCACCTTGGCAAGGTGGCGCTCTACCAACTGAGCTACTACCGCAAAAAGTTTGGAGCGGGTGATGGGAATCGAACCCACGTATCCAGCTTGGAAGGCTGGCGCTCTACCATTGAGTTACACCCGCAGATAAGCGGTAGACGAGACTCGGACTCGCGACCTCCACCTTGGCAAGGTGGCGCTCTACCAACTGAGCTACTACCGCATGACCTCAATCAAGCGTGTTATATAATACCACACTCCATCCAAAAAAGCAATACCCGATACAAAATTTTTCAAAGATGCAACATCCAGCGCCTGCGTTTTTTGAAAAAACACATTCATAAAAGGGAAAGCGCCTTTTTCATAAACAAAGGCGCTTCCCCTTTCCTGTCAGAACTCTTTTTGGTTTATTCCGTCACGCCGAAATCGTTGCTTAAGTCTTCCGGAGCTATGATGATCTCGGGAATATTCAGAAGATAATCAAACAGCTCCTCCCCGATTACCTGCTTTGCGTACTCGATCGCTGCGCCTTCATAGGGCGTGTCCATCGCGCGCACCATGTTCTCAATGGGCTTGGCCTTTCCCTTATGGTGGGGCGCGCTTTCGTCGTATTCATAGATGCCGAGATTCAGGCCGAATTCATGGGGATTGTCGATGGTGGAATGATGCGTCATCATATCAACCGTCTTCATGTTTCTGGCCTTCATGAAGGAAAGCACATAGCCGGCAGCTGCCTGCTTTTTCATAAGGCTTGAAAGCGGGCCGGAACCGCTGTTGAAGCCCTGCTCGCTGAACAGGATCCTGCGCTGATCGCCGTTATAGAGGAGCTGGGGCTGCGCAAGATATTTTTCCAGCACTTCCATGTTTCTGTAGGTAATCAGGCGCGTGGTAAATTCGAAGGTAGCGTTGCGGTCATTCCAGAAATCGGGATGATCAAAGCTTTCCGGATAGGGATGGTGAGCAAGATTCCACGGGAAATTGCCGTCTTTCTGACAGTTTTCTCCCAGAAGGTCAATAAGCTCCTTTCCCCTGAAGAAATATCCATGCGCTCCTACGTCCACATTCCAGTTGCAGGCAAGCGAAATATAGATGCGGAAATTCTTGAAATGTCTCGCGGCGGCAATCCACGCAAGGCGCAGGGCCTGGGTGTATTCCGCCATGTAATACTCCGGCTCTACCGGGCCCATATTGCCCCAGTTGTACTGGAGATTGATTTCGTTTGAAATGATTGCGCCGTTGATGCGGCCGGTTTCTTCGTTTCCGCAGGCATATTTTTCAGCAAGGAAGCTCAGAAACGCCGCAAACACCCTCTGACCTTCAGGGGTAGTCATATTGAACGCGCTGATAAACGCATACGGCGCATCCTTTTCGAATTTCGGATGCAGGCACGTATTCAGCATGTCCTCCTCGCGCTTGGAGCCAAAGCGCAGGGGCGAATTGAGCACGACCACAGTGCTCACCTTATAGCCCTTGATCAGACTTTCCATTTCCTTGACTGCGTCTTCAAAAATATAATACGTCTGGCCTTCAAACCGGTACGGGAACGTTCCGGGCTGCTCTTTTAAGGAAATAAACGCGGGCAGGTTGATATCGGGGCGGCCCTGCTGGTCGCATCCCAAAGGCGCGGCGATTTCATAGGAGGTATTGAGCGACTTGATGGTCGAAAGCGCGGGATAGGGCTCTGCGCATGCACAGTCCGATATCTCCGTCACATAGCATACGCCCGGAACCGCTTCATCGTCGTTCGTCAGGAAAAATCTTCCAAACGCCCGGTCGTGCTCACCCAAAGCGCGTGAAACACATGCCCTTCCTCCGGCAAACGCAACCGGCCTCTGATCGGCAATCTTCCTTTCTCCGTGAATGACCGGCGCTTCCTCGGTCAAAACGAGCGAACCGGTAAAATCTTCATCCAATACAAAACAAATCTCGTCTTTTCTCGCGATGATATCGATAAGCTTCATAAAGCATTCCTCCCCATCCGCTTGGATGTATATCGCCGCATGTGATCCGGCTGATTTATTATACCATTGTTAAATCGCGCCTGTCAATGAGGCATTCTAACGCCTGTAATCATCAATCAGTTGCACATTTTCTTTCCTGATGCTATAATAAATGCATCTTCATAAGGAGGCACTTTATGCAAATCAATGCCCATTTTACCGATGACGATTATGTTGCTTTCCGCTTGTTTTATAATCAGTACGATGCACGCAATCGCCGACTTATTCTTTTCAATCGTTCGAGAGCTCTGCTTGTTTCTGCGATTTTTGTTTTGTTGTTCGTCTATCTTGGGTATGAGAAGAGCTTCATCCTCATCGAAAGCGCCATATTAGGCCTGTTATCGCTCCTGTGGTTTCTCTTTTACCCATCCTATTTCATTTTTATGGTCAGAAGATCCATAAAGAAAATGAAAAAGAAGGGCACGCCACTTTTCTCGGAGCAGATGACATACGATTTTAAAGAAAACGAGATTGTTTCGACGACGGACACCAGAACCTCGATTATCCCCTATTCCTCAGTCAAAGAGATCAGCAAAACGGCAGATTGCCTATACATTCATCTTTACGAAAACAGCCTCCTGCCTCTCCCCCTGCGCTTTATTGAAAATCCTGATGCACTGATTGATCAAATAAATCAGAAGAAAAGCAAGTCAATCGCATAAAAAAAACCGCCCCCGGAATTTCGCAGGGAGACATAAGACAGTAAAATATGCAAAAACGTGTCACGAAGAAATTCACGCCTTTTGCCTTAGGAGGATAGCTGCAAAGCGGCGCAAGGGATACAATTCC
>JAEDIV010000070.1 GCA_016296675.1 Clostridia bacterium | reverse complement strand
AATGGAGAGGAAGTGCGCTCCCTCTCCATACCTCTCCCGGAGGTTTGTTGATGATTTGAGCGGAGCTGTGAAAAAACAGCTCCGCTTCTTTTTATTTCTATTCAGATATCACCATCTCGTGCGCCCGCGCGATGCCCTCGCACAGCGTAAGCCCCACATGAAACTCCTTGAAAATGTCCTCCGTCCGAACGGATGCTGCGATGCCGTCCACAGAAAACCCGATCTCATTTTCCTTGACATGAACAGTAAGCGTATGAACCACATTTTCCGGGACATTCCATTCCACGCCCAGCCGTCTGTGCCACGAGCAGACGCGGTTTTCGTCCATATAGTGCCGCCAGATGTTCACGCCGCCTTTATACAGCACAATTTCAAAGCACGCGCCATAGCGCACCACGCCATCCAGACAATTTTCGGCATTTTCCACCAATATGATCTCAGGGCAGCCCGTCCCTTCAAAGGAGCACTTGAGTTCAGCCATCACGCCCGCAGTATATTTTGCTTTCGAAAGATAGCTTACGTTGTCAAAGCCTTCCTTATGGGCGGGGTTGACCTGCGTTTCGATGCCGGATTGCGTCTTTTTTGGAACAGGCGCATCCTGATAGCGGAAGGTGTATGCGCGCGTAAGCTCATCTCCCTTCCAGGAAGAAAAATCCACGCGCATGTTATCCGAACACCTTTCTGAATTTTTCGCAGTAATACTGAACGTTTTCCCACTTCGCATCCGGCGCGATTCTGTGGTCGGGGCACGGGATATAGCCGCCCAGATCCACAATGGGCTTCAGTCGCTCAATTTCCTTGTCCACCGCCGCGTAGTCCTGCGCAAAAACGCGCTTGTCCATGCCGCCTACGCCGCGAAGCTCATTTCCATATTGTTGTCTCCACCTGTCAAAGGACGCGTTCCACGTGCCCACTTCAATCGGAAACATGGTATTTACGCCATTTTCCAGCCAAATTGGAACCAATTTGTCAATCAATCCGTCACAGTCTACAGACACAATATCTACGCCATGTTTTTTTAATAAGTCAGTAATCTTTTTGTACCACGGACCGACATATTCCGCAAACACCGACGGACGAACCAGCGGACCGGATTTGAAACAGATGTCCTCCCAGAAATGCGCATAGTCAAAGGTGAGGCCAAGCGACAAAACCTTCTCGGCAACCTTATAATTCACTTCGCCGACCGTATTGATAATCTCAATATACAAATCCTCGTCATCCGCCTGAAGATACGCAAGCTCTTCAACACCCAGCATATTTCGGATATTTCCATAAAGACTTCCGATATGGATGTACTGGGGTCTCCCGGTTTTCGCGTTTTCTTCATAGGCTCTTTTGATGCCTTCTTCGTCCACGCGCGCATCTGTATAGGTCAGTTTGGGCACGTAAAGCTCCTCCCATGCCTCGCGCCCGGTTAAGGAAGTGCCGCCGTGCGCAGGAATGGATACAACGCCGGGCTTCTTTTTAACAATCAGGCCCTCATTATTTCTAAGAACGATCGTACCATCGGCTTCGGTTCTGAGAATTTCCTCTTCAAACGCCGGCATCAGATGGCTGTTCCCGCCCACGCCGCCGTTCCAGTTGAAATCGAAACCAAGCCTTTGCATGACCGCAAGGTCGAATTCATTGTTGTCGGAATAGAATTTCGCTTCATCTTCCGTCACATGGCCTTCCTTATGCCATTTTTCAAGCGTTTCCTGCCAATATCCGAATGCAACAACCGGCATGCGGTCGTACTTTTCATAATGCATAATCGCATTTACTCGTGCTCTGTTATCCATGTTAATGCCCCCTTTTCCTCATTATACCAAATCATTCAGCCAACGCATAGCGGTGCAAACATTACAATAAACCGCTAATAAACACTTTTTTATCAATAAGGTGTTGCAATCATGTTCACTTTCTTGTATAATGAACATGAATATATATAAAATTAGGCAACAATTTCGAAATACTTATTGCAAATAAGGAGAACGCAAATGAATATCAAAAAACTATTCAAGCGCATTTTGACCTTATCCCTCATTCTGTCCGTCCTGATCTCTTCTCTTCCCATGACCGTCATGGCCGAAACCTTTTCCGCCCAGGTCACCGCAAGCAGAATGATCGTCCGCGAAGGAAAGACGGCATCGACTCCGCTTTTATGCTATCTTGAGAAAGGGACAATTGTCACCGTTCTCGATTATGCCGATGGCATTGCATACATAGAGTTTAACGGAAACAAGGGCTATGCAAGGGTTTCCGATATGAAACGCGTATCTTCCGCGGAAGAAAAAGCTCCTGAAAAGGAAGAAGAGCCCGACCACGGCCTCGCTACCGTTATCGAAAAGGAAATCAAGGTATACGATAAGCCTTCCACCACTTCCTGGGAGCTCGGAACGCTCAAGAAGAACGCCACCATCCTTGTTCTTGAAGTGGACAAAAACGGCTGGGCCAAGCTCGAAAGAGGCGACGATATCGGATTTACCAAAGCCAGCGGTCTGAAAATCGACGACAAAGCAAAGGCTACCGCTTCCCCTGTTAAAAACAGCGCAAACGGCACAGCTACCGTAACCGCCTCCTCGCTTCCCATTTACACTTCCGCTTCCACCGATTCCAAGCTCATGACCACTCTCAAAAAGGGACAGTCTTTCACAGTGCTTGCAACCGGCAACGGCTGGGCCAAGCTTCAGAACGGAAAGCACATCGGTTATGCACGTCTGATCGGCCTTTCCTTAAGCAATGAGCCCGACGCAACTCCGACCCCCAAGCCCACCAATACGCCCAACGCGAGCAAATCCGGCCTCGCTACCATCAACGTAACCTCGGCCTATGTATATGTAAGCCCCTCGACCGGCGCAAAGAAAATGTGTCAGGTTCGAAAAGGCCAGACCTTTACCCTTCTTTCGACAGACGGCGAATGGGCCAAGCTCCAGAACGGAAAGTATATCGGCTACACAAAGCTTTCCTATCTGAACATCACCCAGGGCGCTACCGCCACGCCCGTTGCAACCGCAACACCCAAGGTAACCGCAACGCCCAAGCCCACCAATACGCCCGAACCCGAAACAAGCAAATCCGGACTTGCAGAAATCAAGGCAAACTCTGCCTATGTATATGTAAGTCCTTCAACCGCCGCAAAGAAAATGTGCATCGTCTATAAAGGCGCGACCTTTACGCTTCTTTCTACAGAAGGCGAGTGGGCCAAGCTTCAGAACGGAAATCACATCGGATACGTAAAACTTTCCAGCATCACCATTGACGAAGGCGCAAAAGCCACGCCCGTTGCAACCGCCACACCCAAGGCGACCGCAACGCCCAAGCCCACTGAAAAACCTGAGGAAAGCAAATCCGGGCTTGCCAAAGTCAATGTAACCTCTACTTATGTATATGTAAGCCCTTCAACCACATCAAAAAAGATGTGCACCGTTTATAAGAATCAGACCTTTACGCTTCTTGCAACAGACGGCGAATGGGCCAAACTGCAGAACGGAAAGCACATCGGATATGCCAAGCTTTCGCATTTCAATATCACAGAAGGTGCGAAAGCCACGCCTACACCCACCGCAACACCTGTGCCGACCGCAACGCCCCTCCCCGTGCCGGACGTCATCGAAGGCCCCGTTGCCGAAGTCACTGTAACCAAGCTGTACGTATACGCAGGAAAGAGCGTTTCGGCAGAATCCATCGGCTATCTTAAAAAAGGCGATACCGTAACCGTTCTGGATTACGATGAAACATGGGCAAAAATCTATAAGAGCAACAAGGTTGGCTACTGCAAACTCGCTTCTCTGAAAAACACCGGCGACTATACCGGCGCCACCCCGAAGCCGACCGCGACGCCCAAGCCCACCAACACCCCTGCTCCCACGCCCGCGATTCAGCCGATCATGTCTGTTGATTCCTTTGTAAATACTTCTTCTGCCAAGATTTATGCCTCCATCTCCACTTCCTCCCAGGTTCTTAAAACCGTATCCGCGGGATTTGAGGTCACAGTTCTGGGCGTAAAGGACAACTGGACGCTGGTCGAATACAATTCCACCCGCGGCTATATGCTGAAAGATGCGCTGATCGCTAAGAAAGATGCGACTCTGACCGCCACCATGGAATCTCCCGCGGTTATAAGCGCAAGTTCCCTGATCGTCTATAAGTTCGCAAGCAAATATGCTCCTTCTTACGGAAAATTCAATAAGGGCACTTCTGTCACCGTTCTTGCCTATAAGGACGGCTGGGCAATGCTTAAGCGCGGAAACTATATCGGATATGCAGATGCAAGCGGCATCTCCATTGTAAGCGAGGAAAAGAATCCCACGCTGCCCGCGACCACGCGCATCCCCGCCATTATCAGCAAGGACAAAACCAAGGCGTACGGATACGCCACTGAAACCTCCAAGGTTGTCGGTACCTATCCCATTTCCTCCGAAGTCACCATTTTAGGCTATGACGATACCTGGTGCCTGATTGAAAAAACGAAAACCACCGGCAATGTCGCCTCTTACGTGCTCAAGAGCAATGTGCTGCTCGTGTCCGAGATCGAGCTTTCCCCCAAGGGCAGCTACCCCGGCGTCGTAACCAGCACAAGCGCAAGCGTCTACAAGTACGCCTCTGAAGCCGCAACTCAGATCGGCACGCTCAAAAAAGGCGTGACGTTCAACGTTCTTGCTCAGGGCAGCGGATGGGGCCTGATCGAAATGAACGGCAATCGCGGCTACATGAAGCTTACCAATATGTATGTCCAGATTGACGAATTCACCTCCCCCACCGTAAAATCGCTCTCGGCTACCGTGATTAAGGCCGACCTTCCTGCTTACAGCTGCGCGCTTGAAAACAGCGAATACAAAGTCGGCGCATTCAACATCGGCGACACCGTAAACGTCACCGCCTATACCGACAAATGGGCGCGCGTAAGCGTAAACGGCGACAACGTCTATGTGCTCAGGAAATACCTGAACAATGATTCCTACACCGCCTTGAGCGCATCCTCCGGAAGCAAAACAGAAATTCTGAATCTTCAAAAGGCCCTTGAAAATCTGGGTTACTTTGACGGAAATCCCGCCGGCAACTATGGTTCCCTGACCACGGCAGCCGTTCAGAGGTTCCAAAAGCAGCTTGGTCTTTCCGTAACCGGAAACGCCGACCTTGCAACGCTGCGCATCCTCTACTCTTCCGAAGCGCCCGAATCCTCCATCCGCACAAAGACGCTCGCCAAGAACGACACCGGAAGCGACGTAACCCGCCTTCAGAACAGACTTACCAACAAGGGCTACATGAGCGCTTCCATCGACGGTGATTACGGCACGATTACGGAAACCGCGGTCAAGATTTATCAGAAGGTTGCAGGGCTCACCGAAACCGGCACTGCCGATGTCAAGACGCTTAAGAGCCTTTTCTCCTCCTCTGCGCCCGCGAACAACACCGGAAACGTAGCCGGCGCCGGAAGCGGCAATAGCAGTGGAAACGGCAACTACTCCACTGATCCCGACGACGACCTTGGAAGCGGAACCGCCTCCCAGAAAGCCGAAACCGTTATAGAGTGGGGACTTAAGCAGCTCGGCAAAAAATATGTTTACGGTGATGAAGGTCCCAACACTTTCGACTGCTCCGGCTTTACCCAGTTCTGCTACGCGAAGGTCGGCGTAAAGCTCAGACGCAGCGCGCAGGCCGTAGGCTATAACGACGGCACGAAGATCTCGAGCATTTCCGATCTGCGCCGCGGCGATATCGTATGCTTCAATACCATCGATGACAGCGACCTGAGCGACCACGTCGGCATTTACCTTGGCAACAACCAGTTCGTCCACGCCTCCTCCGGCGCAGGCAAGGTTGTCATCTCCTCTCTCGCCTCGGGCTACTACCGCCGCGTATTCTCCTGGGGCCGCCGCGTGCTGTAAACAGCGCCCATCCTTAGTTTTTCCCGCCCCCGTACAAAAATGTTCGGGGGCGATATCGCGTTTTATCTCTCTTCAGCAAAACTTCATGCGGAGGAACGACATGAATTACGATGCGATCATATTTGATCTTGACGGAACCATTACAGAATCTGCGCCCGGCATCATGAAAAGCAGCGCGTATGCGCTTGAACAGATGCAAAAGCCCGTACCCGGCGAAGATGTTTTACGAAAATTCGTCGGCCCGCCCCTTCACAAGTCGTTTATGGACTTTTGCGGCTTAACCGATGAAGAAGCGCAGATTGCAGTTTCCAAATACCGCGAACGCCATACGGTCATCGGCTGGAAAGAAGCCAATGTATATGAAGGCATCCTCCCCATGCTGTTGAGTCTCAAAAAAAACGGCGCATACATCGCCCTGGCTTCCTCAAAGCCTCATCCGCTTTGCGTAAAAACGCTGGAATATTTCGGCATTCTCCCGCTTTTTGACAAAGTCGTCGGGCCGGATTTTCAGAACAAAAGCGGCGAAAAAGAATTTCTGATTCGCTCTGCCCTTCCCGAAAACTATAAAAACGCCTGTATGGTCGGCGACAGAAAGTTTGATATCGAAGGCGCGAAAAAAGCAGGCGTGACCGCAATCGGCGTCGGCTACGGCTACGGAAGCCGCGAAGAGCTCGTAGAAAGCGGCTGCGATTTATATGCCGAATCGGTAGACGATCTCGCCAATGCACTTCTGGGCGCATCTCCCCGGGTCAAAGGCCTGTTTATCACCTTTGAAGGCTCGGACGGCTGCGGAAAATCCACGCAGCTCAAGCTTCTTAAGGAATATCTTTCTTCCTGCGGCGCGCGCCTGACCGTCACCCGCGAACCCGGCGGCTGCGAAATATCCGAACGGATCCGTTCGCTCGTTCTGGATGTGAAAGCCATGGGCATGACGGATGAATGCGAAGCGCTTCTGTTTGCCGCCGCTCGTTCCCAGCATGTAAACGATGTTATAAAGCCCGCAATTGACAAGGGCAATATCGTCCTTTGCGACCGATACGTCGATTCCTCCATCGCCTATCAGGGCGGCGGACGCGGCCTTGGAAACTGGGTTCGCGCAATCAACGAAAAAGCCGTGAACGGATGCATGCCGGATCTTACGATTCTTTTTGACATCAACGCCGAAGAGGCGCTCAGGCGCCGGAAAAACGCAACCGACGCGGACCGCATCGAAAGCGCGCAGTCCGGATTTATGACGGATGTGTACAACGCCTTTATTGCTCTTTCCAAAGAAGAGCCCGAAAGGATAAAAGTTATTGACGCCAACGGAAAAATTGAACAGATTCAGGACCGTGTGCGTCAAATGGTTATAGATAAAATATTGACACTTTGCCAGATATCCGAAAAAACGGAGGGATAATAATCCATGGAAGATTACACCAAGCTCTGTATGAATTGTTTCCGGAACCTGAACGGAAACAGCGTATGCCCTCATTGCGGCTACGAACAGGAAGCGTCGAGTGATCCCGATCATCTGCCCGGCGGAACGCTGATTGCCGATCGCTTTGTCATCGGCCGCGTACGCGGACAGGATGATTCCGGAATCGTGTACAACGTCTTTGATCTTAACAAGAAGACGCGCCGCCGCATGCGCGAATTCTTCCCTGCTTCCATTGCCATCCGTCAGCTGGACGGCTCTGTATCCCCGGCAAGCGGCTGCGAGGACAGCTTCTATAATCAGCTTGAGCAGATGCGCCTGGACGCAACCGATCCGGATGCAGAGAAGAAGTACATCTTCGTTAGAATGAACGGCACCGGCTATTTCATTGAGAAAAAGCAGAAAACCGCAGCGCCCGCAGCGCCCGCACGCGAAAGCGTCGCCGAAGACTATGAAAGCAGTCCTTCCCGGATTCCGCTTCTTTTGATCGTATGCGCCCTCATTCTGATCGCCGTTATCATCGGCGCGGTATTCATGATCAAGAGCTGCTCGCCTGCAGACGACCCGACGCGCCCTGCTGATCCTCTTGCAACACTGGATCCTACCTATAATCCTGTGGTTTCCGCAAGCCCCACGCCCTATGTGCACACGGATCAGTTCGGCGATATTACCGGACCCGATATGAGCTGGATGGCGCAGCAGGGCGGCGTAAACATGCCGGATGAAAACTACTATGCCACCCGCATTCCCACCGCAACCCCCGTTCCCACGCCCACTCCCAACTTCTGGGATCAGCTGGAGAACGAGATCAATTCTTCCTGGGGCGGAACGGTCGTGAAAACGCCCACCCCCTCCCCCGCGCCCACGCGCAAGGTGATCAACGCCAATTCTTCCCGCGACGACATTCTCGCCCTTCAGTGGCAGCTGATGAATCTCGGCTGGCTGGAAGAGGGTATCCCGACCGGAAAGTATGACACTGAAACCAGAAACGCCGTCAAAGCTTTCCAGCAGAACATGAACGATCGCTTTAACGCAGGTCTCACCGTAGACGGCGTCTGCGGCCCTGCGACGTTCAAATATCTTGACAACTATGCGATCAATCAGAACCCCGCGCCCACCCAGACGCCCAAGTCCGAATCCAACGATGTAAACGCCTCCTCTTCCCCTGTCCGAATTCGCGAAGTACAGCTCAAGCTCATCGCGCTGGGCTGGCTTGAAAACGGCAAGGAAGGCGTATACGATCAGACCATGACCGAAGCGGTCATGGCCTTCCAGAACTACGTAAATGCTGTTACCGGAACTTCCCTTCTGAATGTCAGCGGCATCGCGGACGAGGCCACTCAGACCATGCTGAACTACAGCCGCTTTGCAAAGCCCTCTGCGCAGGCCACGCCTACACCCTCCGCAACCGCAACGCCCGAACCTGAATTTGATCCCAGCGATGAAACGGATCTTCTTGAGATTCTGGAAACACCCGAATGGATGCGCGTAAATGTTGACAACGCCTATGTTTATAAGCGTGCCAGCACGAACGCGGAAGTAAAGGGCATCATCTCCCGCGACAGCGTCTATATGATGGTTGCCCGAAACGCTACCTGGGCAATGCTCGTAGGCGAAGACGGCGAGACCGCCTATACGCTCCTTTCCGTGCTCGTTTCCGATACAGATGAGACGCCGAACGAAGATTTCGGCAGCATTACACCCTCCTCCGACAAAGAAGTGATCCGTCAGCTGCAGTCTCAGCTTGCTTCCATGGGCTGGCTTGACGCTGAAGAAGTCGACGGTATCTACGGAAACATCACCACAACCGCCGTCACCCGCTTCCAGGAATACGTAAACAAGCTCTCCGGCTATGAAGCGTTAAAGGTAACCGGTATCGCGGATCCGAGCACGCTGGACTTCCTGCTCGAGGACTTCTATGCCAATCCCGATGCAGTCAAGCCCACCGCTACGCCTGAGCCTACCGCCACTTTGGAACCTGTCGTAACGCCTGAAGCAACCAATACGCCCGAACCCACCATTGCTCCTTTTATCGCGTACGACGAACCTATTTTGGTTGCGGTTTCCACCGATAAGCTTCCCGTTTACAAAGTTCCCGCGGAAGACGCAAATCAGCTGTACGCCTCCGTGCCCAATGGTTTTGAAATGCTTCTGATCGCCGATAACGGCACCTGGGGCTTTGTCAGAAACGCCAGAGGCGACGAAGGCTACGCAATGCTTTCCGGTCTTACCGCGATTCAGCCCAGTCAGCCCGATCCTGTCCCGACCGAAACACCCGCGCCCGTTGTAACCGAAACGCCCGCGCCCGTTCCGACTGAAACGCCCGTGCCCGAAGCCACCGAGCCCAATGAGGTTCAGACCTTTGAGCGCGCGCCGGACAATTCGGTGATCAATATCATCATCGACAAGGCGGCAGTATACCAAACGCCTTCTGTCTACGCAAAAGTACTCGGCTACATGAACCTTGATCAGAAGCTTTATCTGATCGGATATAACGATATGTGGCTCATGGTCTCAAACGGCAGCGCAACGGGCTACATGCTCAGTTCCGATGCTGAGCTTTATGTCGAGCCCGAAGCAACGCCCGAACCCGAAATTACGCCCGAGCCGACACCGGTCCCCACGGCAGAGCCGACGCCCGAGCCCACGCCCGAACCCGTGATCACGCCCGAGCCGACGCCTGAAAACGAGCCCTTCACGCCCGTTACCGAAGAAATCTACGTCGCTCCGACGGAAGACTATGTATGCCTGTACGCAGCGCCCGACGAAGCAAGCGACTTTATCACCTACCTTGTAATGGACGAAGTTCTGCTCCTTCAGAGCTACAACAGCCACTGGGCGCAGGTCGACTACGTCGATCCCGTCACCCACGAAATTTATCCGGGCTATGTGTTAAGAAGCATGGTTGCTCCCTATACCCCGCCGGCAGAACCGACCCCCGAGCCGACTGCGGAGCCCACGCCTGAACCTACCCCGGAACCCACTCTCGAGCCCACCCCCGAACCTACCCCGGAACCCACTCCGGAGCCTACGCCCGAACCTACCCCGGAACCCACTCCGGAGCCCACGCCCGAACCCACTCCGGAGCCTACGCCCGAACCTACCCCGGAGCCCACGCCCGAGCCTACGCCCGAGTATGATCCGAATTGGGTATATGAAGCAGAAGAGGTCTTCTCTTTCAACAAGATGCTGATGAATCTCGGCTGGCTGAGCAAGGACGCGGATCCCATGAGCATGGACGACGCTGTCTATCAGGCAATTGCTGATTTCCAGACCTGGTACAACGAAAACATCGCCGGCGGCAGCACGCCTGCGCTGATTCCGGTCATGAATCCTGACGGAACGTTTACGGATAGAAACGGCAACTATAACATGATCGACGAAGAAACCTACAACGCCATCCTCTTGGGAAATTTCACAAAACCCAACTTTTAAACATTTTCGGGCGGTCTGCATTGCATTGGCAGACCGCCCGATTTTTTTGTTTGCAATTTTCCACCGCCGGATGTATAATAGTTTTTCAGGATTTTATCAGGGAGGTGTTTTTGCATATGTCTCAAGTTTCGCATCCGGCATATCCCGAAGAAAAGCTTCATCTTGAGCAGACGCTTGGGATTGTATCGAGCGAACAGGCCCTTGCAGACGAAGAGCTTTTGTCCGCGCAGGCGGAGTTGTCTCATGCCCGCGCCTATGATCCGGACAAACTGCCCGTTCGCGAAATGCTGTATGCAAAGGCGCTCTCCGCTGTAAAGACGCTCAAATTATCCTCCCAAAAACCGTATTTCACCCGTATCGATTTTATCGAAGACGGCCGTGACAAGGAAACCTTCTATATCGGAAAATACGGCGTGACGGAAACAAAATCCTTAAAAAGCGTCGTTATGGACTGGCGTGCGCCGCTTGCAAATCTCTATTATTCCGGCCAGTTGGGCAGAGTCAATTACACCGCCCCTGATGGAAAAGTAGAAGGCGAACTTACGCTGAAGCGGCAGTTTGATATAGACAAAGGCATCCTGAATTCCATCTTCGATACGGATATCGTTTCTCAGGATCAGTATCTGCAAACCGCGCTCAACGCAATGACAGGCGATCGGCTTAAAGAAATCGTCACAACCATCCAGGCAGAACAGAACTACGTCATCCGTCATCCTTTAAAGCAGTCCCTGGTTGTCGCCGGCGCCGCGGGCTCCGGAAAAACCACTATCGCACTTCACAGAATCGCCTATCTCCTCTATGCGTTTTCCAAGCAGCTGAAGCCTGAAAACATGCTGATTCTCGCGCCCAACCCGCTGTTTTTAAACTATATCGCAGGCGTGCTTCCTGATCTCGGCGTCGAAAACGTACGGCAAACCACCTTCATCCGCCTAATGTCCGACTGGCTTGAAAGTGATTTTCCGAAGGTCGACATGCAGGATCGCACGCAGCGCATCCTAAGCGCATCAGAGGACGAATTACAGGCGCTGACACAGCAGGCGCAGTTTAAGGGGTCTCTTCGGATGATGGCGCTTCTTGACGCCTTTTTGGACGATTATGAGGCTGCTTACGCTCCGGAAAACGGCATTTCCTTCGGGCCTGTTGAATTGTATTCCAAAGAAGAAATGGATCAATTCCTCCTCGAAGACGAAAAGCCGTTTCCCATGCAAAGGCGCGTTCAGGAGTTCAAAAAACAGCTGACAAAACGCGCCAACGCCGCCGCAAAGCAGCTTGCCGCGTTCTATACGCGCGAAAGCGACCGCAGAAGCGCACTTTTGCGCGAAAGTGAACAAAACCCCGAACAATTGAGAATCAAGCTCAAACGGCTGTATGAAACGCGCGATGAGCGCATCCGGCAGGCAAGTGAAGCCGTAAAGCCGTTTATAAATAAAACGCTTTCCTCTCTTCCGACCCTTGAGCCCATTTCTCTTTATCGCCTGTTCTGGGAAGGCATCCTCTCGTCTTCAAACGGCGAAGCCGAGCGCATGACCGCAGAAAATACGCTTGACGCCCTTTTGGGCAAAAAGCCGCTTTCCCCGGAAGACGTCGCGCCCATCGCCCATATTGCCATGCGCGTGACCGAAAGACCGCATTTTGATATCCGCCACATCGTAATTGACGAAGCGCAGGATTTCAATCCCTTTGAAATCGCGCTTCTTCACCGCATGATGCCGGCAGCCACCTTTACCATCGTCGGCGACCTCATGCAGGGAATCCACGCGTGGCGCGCGCTGACTGACTGGAAAACGCTGACAGAAACGCTGTTTGGCGGCGCATGCTCCATGCACCACCTGACCACCAGCTACCGAAACACCATCGAAATCATGCAGACAGCGCTCAGGATCGCCAGGCGCCGACCTACGCCCAATCAGACGCAGGTCAAGCCTGTTGAGCGCCACGGCGATGCGCCTGCATTTGAGGCGTTCAGGACGCAAAACGAGGGCATTCAGCGCATAAATGATGTCGTTCGCAAATGGAAGGAAAAGGGACTTTCGACCATCGCCGTTATCGAAAGAGACGAAAAAAATGCAAAAAAGCTTGCATCGCTTCTCGCCCCGGATTTGGGGGCAGCTTATCTGAACGTCAATGAATCTTCGTATTCCGGCGGTGTATCCGTCGTTCCAGCCTCCGGCGCAAAAGGTCTGGAATTCGACGGCGTAATCATCGCAAACGCCGACGAAAAAACCTATCCCGACCGCGATCTGGATGCGCGGCTTCTGTATGTATGCATGACGCGTCCGCTGCACAACCTCCATGTTCTTTATAAAGAACATCTGACTCCGCTTCTGAACGCAGAATAAAAGAAACCGAGCGGCTGCCTTCATCGGCTGCCGCTCGTCAGATCATCAACAAACCTCCGGGAGAGGTATGGAGAGGGAGATAACTTCCTC
>JAEDIV010000214.1 GCA_016296675.1 Clostridia bacterium | reverse complement strand
AGGAAGTGCGCTCCCTCTCCATACCTCTCCCGGAGGTTTGTTGATGATCTGAAAAGTGCAGTCCTCCGGGACTGCGCTTTTGTTTGACAAGAAAGAAATTGAAATGGTATAATTCATCCATCTTGCAGGATAGAGAGGGAACCCAAATGAGAGGGAAACTGATTTTGCTTTTAATATGGATAATGCTCATTCCTTTTGCAGAGGCAGAAGAATATCATTTTACAGATGACAATCAGGATGAAATCCTGCTTTCGCATAAGCCGCAAAAGACTGCCGTGCTGTTTTCTTCTTTTGCGGATATGTGGCTGCTTTCGGGCGGAGAAATTGATATAACGGTAGGGGAAACGATAGAGCGCGGATTTGTGAAAAACAGTACCTATCTTGTTGATCAGGGCGCCGGAAAGAAGATCGATGTGGAAGCGCTGATCATGGCAGAACCTGATTTTATTATCGGTTCAAATGATATACCTGCGCATGTAAGGGCCAAAGAGCAAGCGGAAAAAGCGGGCATACCTTTTGCGCTTTTTCACGTTGAAAGTCTCGATGATTATATTCGGGTTTTTAAAATCATGACCCGGATCAATCAAAATGAAGAAGCTTTCGAAGTATACGCAAATGAAGTGTACGAAGATGCTCAAAGAGTGATCAAAGAAGCGGAAAAGTTCAAGGAAACATCTGTACAGAACGTTCTTTTTATCAGGTCCGGTTCAAGCTATTCATCGGCTAAGGCGAAAACCAAGGACATGCATTTTGCGGCTAAAATGCTGGACGATCTGGGCGCGTACAATATTGCAGAGGATGTTCCTGTAATCATTGATGGATTGAGCTTTGAAGAAATATATTTAAAGGATCCGGACGCAATATTCATTTCCCTTATGGGCAATGAAGAAGCAGCGGTGGAATTTATGAAAACACTTCTAAATGAGCCCAGATGGCAGGCGCTGAAAGCGGTACAAAGCGGAAGATGCTATTTTCTGTCCAAGGAACTTTTTCAGTATAAGCCCAATGCGCAATGGGCGAAAGCTTACGAGGAAATGGCAAAAATGCTGTATCCGGAATGGACGATAGAATGAAAGAAAAGAAAAACAGAAGGCTGATTTTGACGTTTTTCTGGTGCGCAGCGGTTATTCTATCAATTGTATTTTCCATGCGCCTGGGAAGCAGTGATTTATCGCTTAAGGAATTCTTCTCAGGATTCATGAAAAAAGAGGGGTATGAGAAAATTTCTTTTATCCTTTGGAATCTGCGTTTTCCAAGAACCCTCAGCGGTATTCTTGCCGGAATCGGTCTTTCGGTGTCGGGACTTGCGCTTCAGAATATCACCGGGAATGATCTGGCAGGCCCCAACATAATCGGCGTAAACGCAGGCGCAGGTTTTTTTGTGATAATGGGAATGTATTTCTTTTCGCCGAGTACCCATGTTCTTCCGGTATTTGCCTTTTTCGGCGCGTTTATAGCGACAGTTGTGATCGTATTGATCGGAGGCGCGGTTTATGAAAAACGAAGCGCGATCATTCTTGCAGGCGTTGCAGTGACAGCGCTGCTGAATGCAGGGATATCGCTGATTTCTCTCCTTGACATCGATATTCTTTCAGCATATAACGATTTTTCCGTCGGCGGACTTGGACACAGCGACGCAGGTGAACTCGCTGTTCCGGCGGTTATGATTTGTGTATCTGTATTGGTCATGATGTATTATGCCAAGGATATTGATACAATGATGCTGGGGGATGAAATTGCAAAATCGCTTGGCGTGAATATCCGTTTCGTGCGTTTTGCTGTGATCATGGTAGCCTCTATAGCGGCAGGCGCAGTAGTGAGCTTTGCGGGGCTTCTGGGGTTCGTCGGGCTTGTTGTTCCGCACATGTCCAAAAAGCTGTTTGGCATCCGCACAAAGCAAGCGCTTCCAGGCACAGTTCTGATCGGCGCGGCCGTTGTTCTTTTTGCGGATACCGTCGGCCGAACGGCCTTTAAGGGAACGGAGGTTCCTGTCGGCATCGTGCTTGCTTTTGTCGGCGTTCCGTTCTTTTTGTATTTGATTTTCAGGAGGCGAACGACATGATTGAGGTTTCGCACCTTTCGCTCGCATATGGAAAAAAGCAGATTCTGAACAATGTTTCGTTCACCTGCCGCCGGGGACAGCTCACTTCAATTATTGGAAGAAACGGAGCGGGGAAGACCGCAGCCGTCCGGTGTCTTGCGGGCATCAATCCATACTATGGTCAGATTCTCCTGGACAAAATTGAATTGCGCAAGTACAGTATTCCTGAAAGGGCGAAACGAATTTCGTATCTTCCGCAGACGCTGCCGGATTCGCCGTTTACGGTTTTTGAGCTTACATCTCTTGGAAGAAGACCCTATCAGATGAGAACGGGGAAACTGACGGAAGAGGACATTCAAAATATCGAGCGTGCACTCGAGATTACCGATATGCACTCGTTTTCCATGAGGCGCGTAAACACCCTTTCGGGCGGTGAAAAGCAAAGGGCGTATCTGTCCATGGTGTTTGCTCAGAACACGGATGTAATCGTACTGGATGAACCTGCAGCATATATGGATATTTCCGTTGAAAGAGAAATGTATGCTCTGCTCGGAAAGCTTGCCAGGGAAATGAACAAAACGATTATTTCCGTTATGCATAATATAAGCTATGCGGTAAACAATGCTGACAGCATTGTGCTCTTTGAAAACGGCTGCGTGAGCGCTCAGATGAAAAGGGATGAGGCGATAAACAATCATTTGATTGAGGAAATCTTCAAAGTAAAAAAGAGCGTTGTTTCGTCAAAGGATGAAAAAGAAACAATTATATACCTGTAATTGAAAAGCGCAGCGTATCTGCTGCGCTCGAGCCATCAAAAAAGTACCTTTTTTGATGGGAAGGGCCGATCCCCTGAAATCCTG
>JAEDIV010000069.1 GCA_016296675.1 Clostridia bacterium | reverse complement strand
TGATCATTTCATGGAGATACACGATTAACGGAGTTTGAATGTATTTTGAGACAGCCCCTTCTTTATAGAAAAGGAACGCTTCACCTAAGGTTTAAAACGGTGAAGCATTCCTTTTTTATTTGGAGACAGAGAGATTATTGAGATTGTACGGCGTATTCTGGTATACCAGATAATTGAGCCAGTTGATGTACAGAAGGCTTGAATGGGAACGCCAGCGCATGACAGGCTCTTTATCGGGATCGTCGTCCGGGAAATAATTGACAGGGAAGGAATCGGTAATGCCCTGCGCTGTATCGCGAAGATACTCGTTTCTGAGCGTATCCACATCGTATTCGCCATGGCCTGTGACATAAACGCGCCGGCCGTCTTTGGAAGCGATGATGTATACGCCTGCGACATTGCTTTCCGCAATAATTTCAAGATCGTCTATTGCCTTGATATCCTCCTTGCGGACTTCCGTATAGCGGGAATGGGGCGCGAGGAAGGTTTCGTTGAAGCCGCGGGTGAGGGGATGATGGGTATTCAAAACCTTGTGCGGAAAAACACCTACGCATTTTTTTGCGAGCGCGTGTTTGGGAATGTTGTAATGGTGATACAAGGCTGCCATAGCCGCCCAGCAGATGAACATGGTGGAATATACATTCTCGTCTATCCAGTCCATCAGCCGCTTAAGCTCGTCCCAATACAGCACATCTTCAAACTCAAGCTTTTCAACCGGCGCACCCGTCATGATGAACGCGTCGTACCGTTCGCCGGATTTGATGACATCATCAATCGTGACGTAGAACGTCTCCAGATGCGATACATCGGTGTTTTTGCCGGTATATGTGCCTGTGCGGATGAACGTAATCTCCGCCTGCAAGGGCGTGTTACTGAGCAGTCTGAGCAGCTGCGTCTCCGTAACAGGCTTAATCGGCATCAGATTGACGATGCCGATTTTCAGCGGTCTTATGTCCTGGCTTGCGGCTCTTCCGCGCGTCATGACAAAGATATTTTCATTTTTCAGGGCTTCCACCGCGGGCATGTTGTCCGGGATTTTTACAGGCATGCATTGTCTCCCTATTTAATCTTCTACGATAAGTCGCCATCCGAACATGAAATTGCGGGTATAATAGCTGGTAAACGCTCTGTAGTCGACGCATTGATCACTTCGCGAGGAATCGATAAATACGCCTGTAGACAGCGTTTTTCCGTCTACAACGCCTGCACCGACATAGAGACCGACGTGCGTACAATAGGATACATCATCGTTTTTCCAGCAGATGATATCGCCGGGCTTGAGCTGACTGATTTTTGTAATTTTGACTGCCGATGTATTATATTGATCGAGCTTACCAAAGTTACTGGTATTTGGGAATCGCCCATCTTCATTGTTGGTGGTAGCTGCTCCGGTTTTTATACCAAGTGCTTTTAAATAGCAGTGGTTAACGAAACCGACGCAGTCGTACGTAGAATAGGATGTTCCAACCAGGGTATCTGCATAGGCGAGGAGCTTTTTTGCTTTTGTTACGATTGATTTGAAGGTGAAGTTATAAAGGTTTGCGTATTCCTCTACGCTGGTTCCTTCATAGCCGATGATGGTTCTGGTTTCTCCGAGGCGGCCGAGGGCATTGGCTTCAAAGGTCACGTCTTTTCCGTAAATGGTGATGGTTGTCAGCTTCGTGCAATCTGCAAACGCTTCCTTTCCGATGTAGCTGACAGAGGAGGGGATTTTTACAGAGGTGATGGATGTATCACCCAGAAACGCGCCTTCTTCGATTGTGGTGATGCTCTCGGGAATTTCAATTGCGAAAGCGGACATAGAAAACAGATACACAAATATCACGCAGAAAGCAATAAGCCTGCGTGTGATCGCGCGTCCTGCGCGATGAGAACTTGAAAATAATACACACTTGTTCATATTACAAATTTTATCACATTTTCGGGCATTTGTAAACCCTGCGCCATGAAAAAGTAATAAAATCCGGGTGAAATTGGTAACATGCGGCTTTGAAGTCGAGAGATAAAAGAAAAACGCCCGGGGAAAGCCGGACGTTTTGAATTGGAAAAGGCCGCCGTGCAAGCACGGCGGCCTTTGTTTAGATTAAGATTATGCTTTCAAGCCAAATTATTTCGCGGCCATCCAAGCATCAACCTGACGCTGTACTTCAGCAACGATTTCGGCAGCGCCGTTGGCAGCGAGCTTCTCACGGAACTCGGCAACAATGGCTTCTACCTCTTCGGGGCTGGCGCAGCGGCCGTTAACGAGGTCTTCCTGATACTCGAGAACGATGCTGGTGCAGGCAGCAACTTCGTTGACAACGGGAGCAGTGTCGAATACGAAGCCGAGGTGGGCGGGAACGATGCACTCAGCGTTGTACTTCATCATGTTCTTCATCATGATGTTGTCTTCGCCAACGAGGGACTTGGGAGCGTTAACGATGGTGAGGTTGCCAACGGGGGCATTGTACCAGTAGTAGTAGCCACGGTTGCCAACATCAGCGTTGCGGCTGCCTTCGAAGTCGAAGGTCATGTCGCCGTCTTCGGTCTTCATCCAGTGGATGCCTTCTACGCCGAAGCGCATGAGGGTCGCGACGAAGGGATCGGTGTTAACGAGCTCGAGGAACATCAGAGCGCGCTCGGGGTTCTTGCAGTTGGCGGAGATGGCGGTACCGGCGGAGAAGTAGTTGTTGGTCTCGGTCCAGATAACGTCAGCCATCATCATCTTGGAGGTCCAAGCTTCGGAGTAGATGTGCTCCTGCATGTTGGTGTAGCCCCAGCCGGTGAAGAAGCAGGCGCCGTTGGCAGCCTTGCGGAGCTCGGCCTTGTCGGTCTCGTCATAAAGGGCGATGCCGTCGGCTACGAATCTCTGCTTCTGGAGGCAGAACTCGAGGAACTCGGGGGTGTCGTAGAAGTTTACGATGGTGTTGGAATCATAGCCAGCGAGGTCCATGATGCCGTCGATGTTGGCAACAGCCAGGTAGGAGTCATTGAGGAAGGTTTCGAAAGCGAAGTTGTAGGGGTAGATGAGGTTGTTGTACATTACGATGGGATACTCAGCCATCTCGGGATAGTTCTCATCGCGCCATTCCTTAACTTCGTAGAACAGGTCTTCGAGCTCACGGAAGTTGGAATGCTGATAGTCTTCGATGTTGATGCCCATCTCTTCGATCATGTCAGCATTGTAGATGCAGGAGATGAAGTATCCGTTGTCCTTGAGGGAGGGGATACCGTAGATCTCGCCGTTGATCTTCATGCCTTCCCAAACCGCCTCAGAGAAGAGAGCGTAGGTGCCGGGGGCATACTCAGCGAAGAGGTCGGTGAGGGGGTAGAAAGCGCCGCGCTGAGACTCGATAACGTAGTCAGACTTGGACTGAGAGCCGAAGCCTACGATGCCGATGTCGTCGCCGGAGGTGAGCATGGTGCCCATCTTCTCTACCCAGTCAGCGGAGGTCATGTAGGTGATGTTTACTTTCGCGTTGAGGATGGGGAGAATGTACTCGTTCAGAGCGTCGTTTACGATCTGAAGATCGGTGGGGGGGTTGGAGCCGATGTACCAATCGAACTCACAGTACTCGAGGTCTTCCGCAGACGCGAAGGAAGCGAAAGAGAGAGCGAGCATGATGGCCATAACAAGAGCCAACAGTTTCTTCATAGGGTTGTCCTCCTTAATATTTTTAGCGGCCCAGCCGCATAGGGTACGAAATGAGCGGGATTATCCCTTTACGCTTCCGAGGGTCAGGCCCTGTACGAAGTAGCGCTGGAAGAAGGGATATGCGCAAAGGATGGGAATGATGACGATGATGGTACAGGACATTCTCAGGTTCTGATCCGGCAGGCTGTCCAGCAGCTGAATACCGTCGGGGGTACCTGCGATCTGGGCGTTCTGCTTTAAGAAGTCGATGTTGTCCTGAATGTTCTTAAGCAGGGTCTGAAGGGGGGTAAGATTTGCATCCTTGATGTAGAGCATACCGGTGAACCAGTCGTTCCAGCGGTTGACCACGTTGAAAAGCGCGATGGTCGCAAGACCTGCCTTGAACAGGGGAAGAACGATGGAGATGAAGACTCTGAAGTGGCCTGCGCCGTCGATGCGGGCAGCTTCAAAGAGAGAATCGGGAATGGTGGAAAGGATGAAGGTGCGAAGGATGATTACGTTGTATGCGGATACGAGGCTGGGCAGAAGGAAAATCCAGATGGTGTTGTCCAGCTGAAGGTATCTTACGTTCATGATGTAGTTGGGTACCAAGCCGCCGGAGAACAGCATCGTAAAGAAGAGAATCCAGGTATAGAATTTTCTGAACTTGAAGTTCTTAAGCGCGATAACGTATGCGTACATGGACATAACGCCAAGACTCATAACCGTACCAAGAAGCGTATGCGCGATGGTGATTTTGTAGGATGCAAGGATCTGATCGCCCATCTGCGCCAGATACGTATAGCCCTGAAGCGACCACTCCAGCGGGAAGAAGCTGAAGCCGTTTAGAGCGATGCTCTTTTCCGAGGAGAAGGAAACGATGATAACCAGCGCCAGCGGAATCAGCATCAAAAGGGAGATAAGGCCTAAAATAATGCAGAAAAACGTGTTCCAGCCGGGGGTAATGCGATTGAAGCGATTGAAATCGCCCTTGAGTTTTTTCGTCTTTGCCATTTCTTTCGCCCCCTTTTAAAACATTGCACTGTCGGGGTCGATTCTGTTGACAACGGCGTTCACCGTAAGAATCAGCGCAAAGCCGACCACCGACTGATAGAAGCCTGCCGCCGTCGCCATACCGACATTGGAAAGCCTGGTGAGGGCACGATAGATATAGGTGTCGATAACGTCCGTAACCGGATAAATTCGGCCGCTGTCCTTGGTGACGACGTAGAAAAGGCCGAAGTCGCCGCGGAAGATATTGCCCATGGCGAGGATGATGGAAATGCCGATAACAAGGCGAAGGTGCGGGATAGTGATGTACCATGCCTGCTGCAGTTTGGTTGCGCCGTCCAGAACCGCGGCCTCGTAGTATTCGTGGGAAATACCGGAGATGACGGCCAGATACAGAACCGTCTGATAGCCGACGCCCTTCCAGGCGTTGATGAATACGAGAAGGTACGGCCACAGACCGCGCTGCTGATAAAAGTCGACACCCTTATCAACCAGGCCCAGATTTACCATCAGCTTTTTGACCATACCGTAGTCATAATGGATGAATGCGGAAACAACGATCATAACAACTGCCCAGGAGAGGAAGTAGGGGAGCATGTAAATCGTCTGAAGCGTTTTGGCATAGATTCTGGAATGAACCTCAGAAAGAAGCAGAGACATCGTTACCGCAAGCACCATGTTTAAAATGATAAACACGAGGTTGTAGCATACGGTGTTTCTGGTGATGATCCATGCGTCGGTGCTGGTGAACAAAAATTCAAAGTTCTTAAGTCCTACAAAGCGGCTTCCGAGGATACCGGTTGTGATGTTCAGATCCTGAAATGCCATGATCAGACCGAAGATCGGCAGATAGCAGAAAATGATCAGCCATATAACCGTCGGCAGTGCCATCAGGTGAAGCGGTATATCTTCTTTTTTGAACCACTTCTGTTTTTTCTTTGTCAGTTCCATGGCTCACTATCCTTTCTTTGAGGTGCCAAGTAAAGTATACCTTATTATAAACGAAGATCATTCAAAATGCAATAGTAAATGCTTTTTATCCAAGAAAAATATTTTTTTTAGGGATATTTGCATATATTGGTTTTAAAAAATTAATTCGCCAGGCGTTTTGCAGCCTGGCGAATGTAAAATAGATCAGGAGTATTTTTTCTTCATGGCGTTTGTGTAGTCGGAATAGGTCGCATAGCCGGAAACCTCTTTTCCGCCGGAAACCTTTCGCCTCAAAAATTCAGAAGGCGTCAGGATGTTGGAAAGGGACTTGTCCTTTTCATCCTCTTTGGGCGCGGTGATGTAGTATTTCGGGGGCGTGTTTTTGAGAAGCCAGTTGGCCTGCTCCTGTTCATCCAGAAGCTTTTTATAGTAGTATTCAAGCGTCTTGTTGTATTCCTCAACGTCGTTTACATATCTTTCGTAGGCCTTTGATTCGGCGTCCGTCAACGCCTTGAGTTCTGATTCCATTCTGCCGGTTTCAGCATCGTATGCGCTTAGAGCCAGCTGATACATTTCGTCCATTCCGTTTGTCAGTTGCGCCATATAATCCTGATAGGCATGTTCGCCTGCAGTCTGTGCAAAGGAATTGGCATAGCCGCCCGAAAGCGCAGACGCTGCGCCCATGGCGTCGTTCATGGCGCGCTTTCCGAGATAGGTGCTTTCGTCCTTCAGCTTCTGGTACATGGGATCGCTGCCGGGGTCATAAGTGAAATCTTCTCTGGAAAGCACCTGATTGATCATATCGTCAATCCTCTTGTTGTACTCAGAAGCATAGTCCTTCGGTTTGTTCTCCTCCAGAAATTTGACTTTCCCTTTGGTGTCCAGATCCTTTGGAATGGCGTTTACGATGCTGCCTGCGAGTTTTGCCCAGGTGGAAGCGCCGATTTCGCCGTTCGGCGTAATGCCGTTTGCGTTTTGATAATCGCTTACCGCCTGATAGGTATCCTCGTCAAAAAGATCGTCGTCTGTCAGCGAGTAGCCTGCGCCGCGCAGAAGCTGCTTGAGGGTTTTGACGTCGTCGCCGGATGCACCGATTTTCATGTTCATATAAGACATTGAAATTGAGTCCTTTCCTTATAATATGGTGTCATTAAAGACCGTATGAAAATGAGAATGATACGATTGTGTTTTCGCCGATTGCATTGCCCGATGGATTTACAAGCGAAAGGCTTCCGTTTACATGGATTTTGATGAAAACAGGGAAGCTGCCCGCGAAGCACATGCATTCCTGGTTTTTTCTTGGAATGCATTTGGACGGAAGGAACGAAAGTACGCGCGTTTCATTGCCTGAAAGCGCCGTTTTAAGCGCGGCCTTACCGGAGAAATATACATGATCCGTAAGACACAGATATGCAGGCGCGGTAGCCTCTGAAAGGTCGGTAAGCCCGTTAAGAGCGATGGGCTGCCAGGCGGCTTTTTCGGAAAGCGCGTTTAAGGCTTCGTCCAGTTTTTTGATTTCATCCTGCGTTTTCTGCGCGGATTCCCGGGAGAAGGAGGCGGCGAATTCGCTTGTGAAATTGTCGCTGTCCAAGTTGCTGAACATATATTTCAGGTTTTCGTTCAGTTGGAAAAGCCAGGAATGCAGCTGTTTGACCGATTTCACCGGATCGTTCGGCGTATAGACGGGAGAGCGCATATAAAAAGACATTTATCGATTGCTCCCTTCTTCATAGGTGAGGCCTATGCTGATGATCGTCGCGTCGCCTGTTCCGAAAAATCGCAGGATTGCTGAATCGCTTCTTTGAACGGGAATGGGGAGGGTGAGGGTGTTTTCTTCGGTTTCCTGCGTAAATGATGCGAGGTTCACATAGTCCGCTTTCTCAAAGAACTTGATTTGCGCAGTAAAGCTTGCGCCTTTTTTCAGAAAATAGCGCAAATGCAGGCTGGTCGCATACTGGCGGTTGGGCATGGAAAGCGAGAGAGGGCCTGTTTCAAAGTGCCAGTTGATTTGCTGTTCACTTAGGACAATGCGCGTAGAGATCACGCTGTTTTTGTCGTACCATAGCTTTCCGCCGTTTACAGTGTACATCTTGCCGTCAGAGGCGCACATATACAGTTCATTTCCATAGCGGGTGAAGTATTTGATTTCGGGCGCGTTTTCTTTGTACCATGCGCCGGTTTTGGTGTCGTAGACAAAAAGATGGTATTCGTTTTCCGATTCATCGAGCATGGAAATATAATATTTTCCGTTGACGGAACCGGCGCGGGCGAGCGTATAGCGCTTGTCTCCCAGAAACGCCGAAATGCTTTGCGGAATGCTGCCGTCGTATACATAGACGCCGGTAAGTCCTTTATACAAAATTGCGCTTTCCAGATACGCAATGGATTTGGAAGAGCCCGATTCCACGCCGGGCATTTTGTAGCTGGTCAACTGAAAATTGGACGGCTTGTTGCCGAAAAGGCGGATGATTTCCTCTTCCTTAAAAAAGACGATGCTGCCAAGATCAGACGAACAGCCGGTGAACGGCGCAGGGGACGGGACGATTGCCTGGTAAGCGTCTGTGGAAATGCCCTGAAACACTTCCCAGTTGGTCGGATCGCCGAGCTTGCAGGCGCAGATTTTGTGATCCAGGCTGCTTGCGCCCCAGATACGGTTGTCGAGCGCGCAGATGAAATCGAGATCCGGCGATTTTCGTGAGATTTTGATTTCGCCTGAGACGGATTCACCTTCATCAAGCGCGTGGATGATGATAAGATGATTCTCCCCGACGCCTTGCAACAGATAGTTTCCGCCCGGTAATATGTCGCCAAGGCCCGATATGGAAACACCGTCGCCCTCTTTAAAGCCTTGGCCGATTCCCTCTGCTTCCAGTTTGGTATAATTTGTGCTTTGCCCCGGCGTTCCGTCCTGGTTGCAGGGGGTAAGCTGAATTTGACTTGCGATCATTTCGTTGTCGAGACTTGAAAGCGTCAGATTCTGCGTGTCCAAAAGCTTTTTATCGGGGAAGATTACGATGTTTGCGCCGAGAGATGCGAACTGTTTTTCGCCCTCTGTCAGTTCACCGACCATGTCGTCTCCGTAAAATAGCATGCGTCCCCAAAGCCAGCACATCTTTGCATGCGCATGCATTGCGTGTACATCGCTGCTTTCTGTAATGATGGTGCGCGCTTTTCGGGGTGTAAGAGTGGGATAGCCGTCGGATGAAATGTTTTCTGCGTCGCGGAAATAGCCCTCAGGCGTGATTCTTCTTAGGCACAGGCCTTTAAAGGACGACAGAAACTTTTGTTTGTGTTTGATGAATTTAAGTCCCGGCTGCATCATCTGCCTCCTTTATATGTTTTTGATCTCCGCGCGTTTTTTCGGGGTGTGCGTGCGGTTGACGGAATTGGCAAAGGCGAGCCAGGAGGTGTTGTACAGAATTGCATCGTTATTGAACCGATCGAATTCGCCGTTTAAAAAGTCCATCTTCATAAACAGCCAGTAAATATAGATATCCGTGTACGGCTCAGGCGCAAACAGCTCGTCTGTACGGTTTCCAAGGTTGTAGGACGGGACGGAGAAGTTTTCAAAACCCTCATGAGAATCGAAGATCTCCGCCTTAATTCGTCCGTCCAGCTCTGAAAGCCAACCGAATTTCAGATCATCTTCATACGCGTTCGGCCTTAATGCATTTGCCTTCGCAATGGCTGCCTGAACGGTCATGTGTCATTGATTCCTCCTTTTCAAAAACGGCCGCAGCCGACAGGCCGCGACCGCTAAGGCTTTATTTACATCGCTTTGGATTTTTCAAGGAAACTCTTTTCGGCCATTTCCATTCGCATTACCGCGTTTTCATCTTCCTTCTGAGAGTTTTCAAGAACTTCTGCGATATAGTCGGGTACGTCTACGGTTACGCCGCGCTTGATCAGATAGTTTTCACCGTTGACGGAAACAAATACGTCGCTGGTGTAGTTCTGATTGTCCTTAAAAAGGCGTACCTTAACCATTTTCTTTTTCATATTGCTTCCTCCCTTATTTAGTTCGCCTGAGCGTTCACAGAATAGGACGAGGCGCTTTCGATGCGCACCATGTACTGTTCAACCAGGCGTTTGGCGCACTTGGTGGCTTTCCAGCCGACGCTGGAGCGCTGATTGAGCGGGTCATCGCCGTAGCCGAGCTGCTTTACGATGTGCGTCAGTCCTCCGCCCTCGATCTCGGTAACCGCATAGGCATGCGCGCCCAGAACGATCGTGGAGAATACGGAGATGCCGGCCTTGCCGCCTTCGCCGGGATAGACGATGTCGCCGTTTTCGGGCGTGAAGGAAGGCGCTTCGGAAATGAAAACATAGCGCGTGGAGGGATGGATGCCCTTGATGGTGACGGTGGAGTAAGTGTCCGCAGACTTCGAATACAGCTGAATGCGCTTGCCGATCAGGTCAGCGGCTTTCTCGGTGTCCAGCTTTTCACTGACGGTGAGCATATAGGAAGTGCGTTCGCCGAGAGAAGGAGCTACGGAAGCGCTTGCGGAGTAGGCGGTAATGGTGAGCGTGCGGGAAGTGTCGCAAAGGTCCGCGCCTCTGAAGATCTTTGCTTCGGTGCTCTCCACAAATCTTACGCCCGCGATTCTGCCGATTTCGCCGGCGTAGATGTTTTCGGGCGTTGCGTATTTGTGCGCGTCGATCCATTCTTCGCTTCTCATAAGATCATAGGCGATATAGGGGTGAATGATTGCTACATATTTGTCGTCGATGGGGTCTGCGTTCATGCCTTTCAGCTGGGCGGCAGCTCTGAAAATGAGATCGGCGGTCAGACGGCAGTTTTCGGTGATGTCGCTGCGGCTCATTACGGGCGCGGTGACGCCGTCCTTTGTTTCGGGTGCATAGATGACGTTGGTACCGCCGGCGAGTACGTCGCGGGTGATGGAATCGAGGGTTCGTCCGGCCTGAGCGCCCAGGAGACGGGTGGCCTGAACGACGTTGTTGTCCACCGCGCTCATTTCCAGCATGTCGCTTAACTGGATCCAGTCGCCGTACTGCATGACGGTTTCGGTGAGGCTGGTTACATTCAGGTTGTTACCGGCCGGCGTTACGCCTTCGGTGATGGGCTTTGACGCCTTTTCAAGGCTGTCGTAGCGGCGGAATTCGATGGTTTTGCCGCCGCCTGTGGGAATGGGATATTTGTCGCCGAACTGATCGTGCACAAGGCGCGGTTCGGCAAGATCAATGAGACGCTTTTCGTAATACGTCTTCATTTCGGCCGAAAGGTTGTTGCCGGCGGCTGCGCTTTCGGTGGTGTTAGTGGCAAACAGCTGGAGCTTGATTTTTTCCATTTTTTTGTTCCTTCCTTTATGAGAAATATACCTTTTCTCCCCTGGCGGCACGCTTTTCGATTTCCTCGCGCTCGGCGCGCGTCATGTTGTTTACGCTCAGGGGAGCCATTTTTGCGCCGCCTCTTCCGCCGCTTCCGTTTTCTTCGGGGCGGGAAAGATTCATGCGCATGTCCTTCACTGTCTGATCGTGGACTTTCTTTACGGCATACCGTATGGCTTTTTCCAGGATTTCGTCATGGTGCATTGCATGGTATGCGCTTTTCATGTCCACGCCCGCTTTCAGAAGGTGTATGAATGCGGGATTCTTCATTTCGTCTGCAAGATTGAATTGCGGGTCGGCGTTTGCGATTTCTTCCGCAGAAGCGCGCCATTTCATTGCCTGTTCGCGGGCTTTCAGCTGGCGGTCAAATGCATTTTTTGTATTTTTGTCTGCATCTTCCTTCAGCATTTTCACCAGCGCATCAGCATCGGCATTTCCATATTTTTCGCTGAGCGCATCCAGAAGAGGTTTAATTTTGGCTGCCTGCTCTTTCATAAGGCGCATCTCGCGAAAACGCTTGTCGATGATTTTCTGAACCCGTTCATCAAATTGCCGCTTGTATTCTCCTCGGATCAGGTTTTCAAAATCCTGTTTCCTGCGCTCCGCTTCTTCTGCTGTAATTTCCTTTGAAAGGATGCTGCCTTTCAAAGCAGGCATTTTCGCTGCCGCCGCGGCGTCCGCGCTGGACGCAAAGGTTTCTGTGGTCATACCTTTTCCTCCATTCCTGATCGAATGCGATGCCTGCCGGTTTTTCCTCCGGCGTGATTTTAATGATAATAAAAAGGCAGGCGTGCTGCTACACGCCTGCGAATAACCATTTCTTTTCACAATTATAAGAAAACAGGTCCTTTTCCTGCGGGACGAAATCACAAGAACATCGTATAATTATGTTGATACACATTTACCGCTTTTTTGATACGGAGATTGCTCCTGAGAATAACGAAAAGCCCGCATCCGGGGAAGGAGAAAAATCATTATGTTTTCGCGAATTGAAAATCATCTGAAAAAACGGTTTGACTCCGAACAGTTTACCTATAAACAGCTAAGAGATATGTTCTTCCCGCTGGTTATGGATCAGCTGTTTATCTTTATTATCGGCATGCTTTCCTCCGCCATGGTTGCCTCCTCCCATGAAGGCGCAGCGGCGGCGGTCATGCTGGTAAACGTTATCGGTGCGCTGGCTTATGCGCTTTTTTCCGCCATCAGCATGGGCGGCGCGATTGTGGTTGCCCGCGCAAAAGGCGCAAACGATCCTGAGCGCGTGCGCGCGGCCATCGGTCAGTCCGCGAACCTTTCCCTGATTTTGGCCTCTGTCCTTGCGTTTCTTCTGTACGTGTTTGCGGATAAGCTCATTGTATTTCTGTATCCCAATGCGGAGGAGATCGTCATAAACAGCGCCGTTACCTATATGAAGGTATACGTGCTCTCCTTCCCCGTCTACGCTGTGTTCAACGTGATTTTCTCCTCCTTCAGAAGCCTGGGCGATGCGAAGAGTTCCCTCGTTCTCACCATTGTTATCAATGTCGCTCATCTGATTTTCTCCTTTATTTTCATCAACCATATGCATCTTGCCACCCTCGGCGCGGCGCTTTCCTATCTGACGGCGCGCATTCTGGGCATGATTTTCGGCTTCATCTGGCTGTTCAGACCCCATAACGGCATCAATGTGCGTTTAAAGCACTTTTTCACCTTTAACCTCTCCATCATCAGTGAAATCCGCGTGCTGGGCGTTCCCTTCTGTTTTGAGCAGCTTCTTTTCCAGGGCGGCATGCTGTTTGTACAAAGATACCTTTCCCATCTCCCCACTGCACATCTTGACGCCTATTCCATCGCTGCATCCATCTTTAATCTCTATTATGCCTTTGCCTATGCCATGACCGCCATGGCGGGCACGGTCTGCGGACAGTGCGTGGGCGCCAAGCATATCGAGCTTGCGCGCAAATACGCCAAGGATCTCATCTGGGCGGGCCGCTGGGTCATGATCTTCGCAATCGTCGTGATCATGCCGCTTACCCCCCTCATTCTGAATCTCTACTCGCCCTCTGAAGCCGCGCGTCCCATCATTTACATTTCTCTCATGATCGGCGCGCTGCCCATGCCTGTCATCTGGGGCGACGCCTACATCATCCCCTCCGCCACAAGAACTGCCGGCGATGCGACGTTCACTTCCATTGTCTCCCTGGTCGCCCTGGCCTGCGGCCGCATGTCTTTCGGCTATCTCCTCGCGATTCCCCTCGGAATGGGCGTTGCGGGCGTATGGCTCGGCCAGCTGATCGAGTGGATCATCCGCGCCGTTGTCATGACCAGGCGCATCAAGACCGACAAGTGGATAAAGGTATAATTTCATTGGTATTGAGGAAAAGAGAAGGGTCTGTCTCATTAAGAATAAAACCTCAAAAAAGCAACACAGCGGGACGGGA
>JAEDIV010000005.1 GCA_016296675.1 Clostridia bacterium | reverse complement strand
GAGCTGTGGATCCCCTCCATGAACGAATACAAGGAGTGCTCCTCCGTTTCCAACGCACGCGATTATCAGGCGCGCCGCGGCAACATCCGCTTCCGCAGAAACGACACCAAGAAAATCGAGTTCGTTCACACCCTCAACGGCTCCGGCCTTGCCACCAGCCGCCTGATGCCTGCCATCGTCGAACAGTATCAGCAGCCCGACGGCAGTGTGATCGTTCCCGAGGTTCTGCGTCCCTTCTTCGGAAAAGACAGAATCGTAAAGAAGTAAGAACAGAATGAAACAAAAGAAGGGGCTGTTGCAGATTTTTTGCTTCTGCAACAGCCCCTTTCTGTTTGAATGATATTCAATTACGTCAAAGCAGCCTTATAGGCATTAACAATTTCAATCACGTCATCCATTTTTCCTTTTAAGATCACGCGCGGAATATTTCTGTTTCCGTCGAAGGAGAAATGGATATTCTGATAAGGGCCGTTGTTGATTCTATAAGCGAATTCTTCCATGATGATTTTTCTGTCGGCGTTTGGAAGATCCAGAATGATGCATGCTTCGTCTTCCTTTTTGAAATCATCGAGCATAAAGTCGTAGACGAGGCTTTTGTTTTTCGACCGGATGGCGAGTTTTACTTCGGGGATCTGAATGAAAGCTTCAACCTGCTCGGGTGTAAAGTGCCATACGCCGTTAATCTTTTCGCCCTGCAGAATGCCGGATGCGATGTAGCTTCGGATGGTGCGGTCGGTAAGGCCTGTGAACATAACGATGTGATTGATGACGTAGTAATTGCTGGTGTTTTCCATAAATGTACCTCCGTGATGAATTTCAGCGCTTTAGGTATGCTGTAGGTATATTCTATAGGATTTGAAGGAAGAGTTCAATTTGAAATCATGTGCCGTTTTCATAGAGAAATGGGGCTGTTGTGCAACAGCCCCTTATGTATGCGGAAAAGAGAATGTTACGATTTAATTAATAGATTTCCGATCGCATAGCCGAGGCGCTCAGCTTCACCGGGCGCCGGGGGAACGCGTTTATAGAGAAATGCGCTTTCAAGAGCTGCGTAGGCTTCCTGTTCGATGTCTTCTTTGACGGGAAGATATCCAAGCAATTCTTCAGCGCAGCCAAGAACCATAACCTTCTCGCTTCCGATGGCTTCGCGGATGAGCAGACCGGTCTTTGTGAAAGCTTCAAAGGGAAGGGCGACAATACCCATATCTCCGACTTTTCCGTATCCGCAGGTAATGTCTTCTCTGGACGGAATTTCATCTTTATCAAGCATTTCCCTTTCCCAGATGCGGGCGACTTTACAGGCGGGTTCTTCTTCGGACGGATATTTGGAAGCCGCGTGCGCGGCGGTACGCTTTACGTCTTCCCTGGTCAGGGGGAGAAGAGAAAGGGTTTCGGAAAGCCTTCCCGCGCTTACGTGGAGGCCGCAGGGCGTAAGATTTCGCAGAAAAGCTTCCGTAATCGTGTCTGCGATAAAATGAAGGTTTTCTTCGCGCGTCTGACCTTCTTTGGGGGCGATGGGGTCGATATCTCCGCAAACGCCGTTTAAGTAAATGGAGAGCATGCCCTCTTTTTCAAGCGCTTTGTGGATTTCGCTGGAAAAATCAGCGGAAATACAAGTGGCCCGGCCCAGGCTTACGCCGTGACAGGCGTAGGAAACAAGCGCAAGCGGCATGGCGTTTTTGCGCTCAATCAGTACGCCGCGTACATAGGGGTCGACAGGACCGTTTTGAAGGGTGCGGTTATAGGCGACGGGAGATGCGATCTTCTCGGCGCAGGATCGCATGGCAGTAACCGGTTTTACGTCTGCAATCGCGTCTTTGCAGGCGGAAATGACCTTTTTGGAAAAGCCGGCGACATAATCGTCATCCACCTCGCCGCAGCCCTCGTGATAGATGAGGCTTGATCCGGTATGGGTATGTATGCTTACGAAGATGATGTTTTCGCGTTTGTAGCCGGTGGGTGCGAGCGCACCGACAACGTCCTTTACAATATTTCTGTTGATGCCCAAAACGTCATGGCTGATGAGCATAAGGCGGGTGTTGCCTTCCTCAATGCATACTGCGCGGACGAAAAGCTCGTCTCTTACAGAAAGCGCTTTTCTTTTAAGGTAATAGCCGTAGCCGGTGAGTTCAAGGCCAAGATCGGGCGTTACATTGCTTTTGCCGAATCCAGCTAACATGTTTTTCGCCTCCGATATTACAGATGCTTGATCTGGGGTTTGTATTCGTCGATGTATTTCTGGTTGATCTGATCGCCGCCGTCAATGTTGGAAGAGGCGAAGAAATCGGGCGTGCAGCCATTTTCGCGTGCGATTTCTTCTGCGCGGCAGCAGATCGCCTGAAGAAGCGCTGCGCCTACCGCTGTTGAAGTCGGGCCGATTTTGCGGCCTTCAGGGGTAACTACGCAGGCGTCGCCGATTTCGCCCATATTGTCGATCACGATATCACAGGCCTCAAAAAGGCGAAGACCGTAGGGATTGCGGGCGGTGGAGGAGGAAGAATGGTTCATATTGGTGATGCAGATGGTGGTCACGCCCATTTCCTTTGCCGTCAGCGCCATTTCAACGGGAACGGCGTTTCTGCCGGAGTTGGAGAAGATCATAAGCGCATCGCCCTTTTTCATCGGATATCCCTTAAGAAGGTTCTTGGCGTAATCCGGCGTGCGCTCCCAGCCGGTGGATTCGGAAGCGGAGATATGAAGCATCAGCTTTTCGTCCAGAATGGGATATACCTTGACCGGGCCGCCGGCGCGGTAGAAGATCTCAAGGCTCAGCATGTGTGCATGTCCCGTACCGAAAGTATAGATCATGCCGCCGTTAGAAAGAGTATCGGCGATGGCTTTTGCCGCTTTTTCGATAACTTCATTCTGCTCGGTAAAGGCTTTTTTCTCAATGGCAAGAAGGTTTTCGTAGTACTTTTCAAATGCGTTCATCAAAAATCCGTCTCCTTATATGTATTTTTAATGTTTTTAAGTATTTCATCTGTCAGTGCGCCGCACTTATTCATAGCATACACGGCGCTTCCGATGGCTGGAGGATAGGGGATGAGGGAAGCATGGACGCCGGTTTTAAACCGGGAGAGCATTTTTTCAAAAAGCCCGATAACCCACTTATTATGCTCAAACACGCCGCCGAAGAGCCAAATGACATCAGGCAGGGCGTGCTTTGTCAGGGAATCAACGATTCTTGAAAGAATATCAAAATGCTCTGTGACGATTGCCATGGCTGTCTGATCGCCTGAATGCGCTTCATTCAGGACATCGATTGCAAATTGCGCAATATCGGAAGGAAGCGTCGAAGGGGCGTAGACATAGTCAATCAGCCGGCGCGGAGCGGACAGCGAAAAGCGCGTCATCATGGCGTCCTTAAGGGTTGTCTTTTCACCGGTTTCTTCGAATGCACGGATTGCCGCTTTGATTCCGTCGATTGCCAGCTGATAGCTGCTGCCGTAATCGCCGAGGAGATAGCCCCATCCGCCTGCCGGCGTTTGTTTAAGCGTTTCATCTGCATAGACCGCCATGCTTCCGGTTCCGCAGATGACAAGCACGCCGCTTTTCCCGAGGGTCGCTGCCATAAGCGCCATATACGCGTCAGAATGAAGGAACAAATTTTCCTTCTGAAACACATTGCCTGCAAAATCGGAAAGCTGCTTTTCCGTAGGAAGATCGTCCAAAGCGCTCATACCGACGCCGATTTTGATTTCAGATTCGTCCGGCAGACCGCGCGTCAGTTCATCAATCAATGTTTTTAAATGCGCCTGCGCTTTTTCCATGCCGATGGCGTTGTAATTGAGGCCTTTTCCGCGGCATACTTTGAGGATCTTTCCGGTTTCGCTTATAAGTACAGCGGTTGTACGGGTACCGCCTCCGTCTGCGCCGATATAATAGATGGACACAAACATCCCTTCTTTCTCTTAATGTATTTCTACATAAAGCGTTTCATTTCCTTTTAATAACGCAAATTGATTAAAGAATTTTGCACGCTGGGTTCTGAAGTACATCGGATATGCTTCCGGCGCTTTTTTCTTTTAAGGCGAAAACGACCTGGCTTAAAGAAAGGAAAGCAAGGATTTTTTTCTCTTCGCTTAAAACGGCGAACAGCGCATCTTCTCCCGGGCGGACGGCGCCGACGCACTCAAGAAGCGGAGTGTTTCTCTGGACCATGAGTACACCGGGCCGTCGAACGGGTTGGACAGATATGGGATTAAGCATGATTGAACGGATCCATGCGCCTTCAGAATTGCGCTTTTCCTGTTCGCCGGAGGCAAACAGATAGACAGAGGCCAGAAACGGCTGAAGCGGAAAAGAATGCGCTTCAATACATGTATATATAGATGAAAGGATCAAAATTACGCCGAGAACGCGGCCAAGCAGTATGCCGATGCCAATGGATCGGGATCGCTTTATTTTTAGGGCAAGAAGCGCGCACAGGAAACGGCCTCCGTCAAGCGGCAGCGCGGGAAGAAGATTGATAAGGGCAATTGCAAGATTCGAAAAAAGAAACGGCGACAAAGCGGATGATAAATGAGGACAGAAAAAAATAAGAAGCGAAAGGAGGGAAGTGATCAAAAGATTTGCAATGGGGCCGGCAAGGGCGATCGCCATAAGGCGGGCAGGAGCAATCTCCCACAGCGCATAAAGACGTATTGCCGCGCCGAAAGGCATGAGCTCGATTTCATCAATGCGCGTTTTGAGGCATACGGCGCATATCAAATGAGAAAACTCATGAACGGCAAGCGCTGTCAGCGGCGGAAATACGGAACTGGCTCCGGAAAACGCGATCATAAGAAGAAAGAAAATCGGTGAAAGAAGACGGATTCGGACGCGAATGCCAAATAATGTCATGCCTTATTCCTCAAATGCGTTTGCCGGATCAATGATTTCCCCGCCCTTTCGAACTTCCAGATACAGCCGCGCAAGATCATTTGAACCTGTGGAACCGATCTGCATCCCGCGCCGGATTGTTTCGCCCTGACCGACGCATGCTGAATCCAAAAATGCATAGACGGTCTGAAGGTTATTTTCGGTGCGGACAAGGATTGTCCAGTCTCCTTCTCCCGTTTCTACGCAGGCTTCAATGGTTCCGTCCGTCATGGATTGTACTGGTGCGTTGTTTTCTGTTTTGTATTCGGTCCAGGGCTGCGCTTTTGAATAGGCGTGTACAATTTCGCCTTTGACGGGGATGGAGGGCAGGGAGACATCGGTTTTGTTCAGAAACACGAGCGCGCTTTCGGGTATGTATTTCTGAACAAACGACAGGTTTCCTATGGAGGAAGGAAACTGAATGTCCATGTTGACAACGCTTTTTACTTTCTCTGTGATGGTGTTGGTCACAGGCGAATCGATGTTTTTAAGCGCCATAACGCTTAAAAGCAGCGCGCATGCGACGGCGGTATTTCTGAAAAGGCGTTCAGAGACGCTCAGACGGCGGACGGAGGCGCTTTTTTGCGGCTTTGAACATTTGGAAGCTTCTTTTTTGGAAGGCGCGGCGCTTGAAAAAGTATTTTCGGATGCAGAGATTTCATGATCGGGCTTTAAGGATGTATGCACCGTAAGCTTGTTTTTATTCTGCAAGAAAAACCCCCCTTTACGTTCCATAGAAGTCTATGCGAAGCAAAGGGGGATTATTTGGTTTGAAAAAGGGTTTACAGCTGTTTTGCGTATCGTGCCTTGGAAGGCGAACGGGAAGCTCTTGTGCGCATCACGACGTTCATGACGAGACCTACGCACAGCATGTTGGTAAGCATGTTGCTGCCGCCGTAGCTGATGAAGGGGAGGGGAATGCCGGTAACCGGCAGTATACCCAGAATCATACAGATGTTCTCAAGGATATGGAAAAGGAACATGGCGGCAACGCCGATTACGCAGTATGAGCCGAATTTATCGGTGATCTTGTAGGAGTGATAAATGATGCGGCCGAGCAGAAAAGCGAACATGAAAATGACAGCGCAGGCGCCGACAAATCCGAAAGTTTCGCCAACGATAGCGAAGCAGAAGTCGGTATGATCGTCAGGGATAAAGCCGAGGGAAGCGAAAGAACCGAGCGTTGCGAGTCCGCGTCCGGTAAGGCCTCCTGTGCCGATGGCGATCTGGCCGTTGATAACCTGCCTTGCATCGTCCGGATAGTCTTCGGGGTTCAGCCACATGAGAATGCGTGTCAGGCGGAAGGAGGTGGAAGATGCATTCAGGTAATACCATGCAGGGATAAGGATGCACAGCATGATTGCAAGAATGCCGGCGATGAGTTTAAGGTTGGTTCCCGATACCCAAAGAAGGACCGCAAAAATTGCAACATACACGAGCGCTGTTCCGAAGTCCGGCTGTAAAAACACCAGAACCAGGGGAATGGCAACATAAACAGTGACGGGGACGAGCTCGCGGAAAGTGCGGATGGGCTTTTTGCGGTTTGCAAAGGTGCGGGCAAGGGAAACAATGATGAAGAATTTGCCGAATTCCGAAGGCTGGAAACCGCGCTGACCGCCGGATGCAGATTCGCTGCCCCAGTTGAAGAACGCGGTCATACCGCCGCGGCCTGCTTTTACGGTCAAAACCAGAAGAAGCAGGGTAATGTTGAACCAGTAGAATATGTCGGCGTATTTTTCATACAGCTTGTAATCGACAAAGATGACCGCGCACATGGCGATGGTTCCGGCCAGAAACCAGATCAGCTGAAGGCGCGGATAGGTGATTGAGTGAACGGAGAGCATTTCAGACACAGTATGGGTCTCTACATCCGTTGCTGCCCTGGTTGCGGAGAAGATGGAAACAATGCCAAAGGCTGCAAGACAGATAATGGCAAGGAAGAGAAGCCAGTCGAAATGACGGATGATGGAAGGGGCGAAGCGGTTGGCGCGGATATCCGCGACGAGACCGCGTATGAAATCACCCTTTGTAAAGAACCTTTTTAGCCTTTGCATGCGGACTCCTTCCCAAAGTGGGTCTTGATCTTATGAATGAGAGAATCGAAGGGAATTTTGTAGCGAACGGTTTCGCCGAGGAAGCGGCGGATGATGCGTTCATACGCATCGCCCGAATCGGTTTCGGATTCCAATACGGAAATGCCTTTGGCTGCGCATTGGGGAACGCGGGCATCCTCCGGCACAAAACCGAGAACGGGGCAGTCCATGCGGTTTACGCATTCATCCGTAGACACGCCGTTTTCCTTCGCCACGCGGTTAATGATGATGGAAATATCTTTGACGCCGTCAAGCGTGAGCAGATGCTTCACGCGCTCAGCGCCTCTTAACGAAACGGGATCCGGCGTAAGCACGATAACGGCGGCGTCGACCGCCCCGGTGGCGTTTCTGAAGCCGCGTCCGATGCCGGCGGGGCAATCGATAAGAACATAATCAAACCGATCCCTGACAGAGGAAATGACAGCGGCAACATCATAAGGGCTGACTGCGGAAGAATCCGCATTCTGTGACGCGGGCAGGAGATAGAGATTTTCGCGCCTGTCCACCTTGTAAAGCGCTTCATCAATGCTTACAACGCCTTCAATAACATCCACAATGTCATAAATCGTGCTGCTTTCAATGCCAAGGAGCATGTCCAGAGAGCGCAGACCTATATCCATATCAATGATGACGGTTTTGTAACCCGCGCCTGCAAGACCGCGGCCGATGGAAGCCGCGGTGGTGGATTTGCCTACGCCGCCTTTCCCGGAAGTAATTACAATAGACTTGCTCAATTTCGCTGACCTCTTTTCTAATCTGAAAGAGAATTATCGGAAGCGATTACGTTGGTCTCGACATACTGGAGGCTGTCCAGATAGTATTCGATGGTTTTGATTGCGGCGTTTGCGGAGCGTGCTCCGGCATAGCCGTTCTGGATGTAAACAACGACAACGATCTTCGGATTCTCGTGCGGTGCATACGTTACGAGCCAGGCATTGTTCTCAAGGTCAAGATCGGTACGCTGAGACGTTCCGGTTTTCGCGGCGATGGGGTATTTGGCACGATTGAACTGTTCAGCGGCAGTACCGTCGTTTTCGATCGAGGTAACCTCTTCCATGCCTTTGTGGATAGCGGTGAAGTAGGCGGAATTGGTGATGATTTGGTTGGCGATAACCGGCTGCTTGTCGAGCACGATGTTTCCTTCGGGGTCGATGATCTTGTCGATGATCTGCGCGTCGTATACTGTGCCGCCGTTTGCGATGGCGGAAGCATAACGGGCAACTGCGATGGGTGTAACCTGGGTGATGGACTGACCGATGCCGGCCATGATGGTTTCGGCAGGCGTCCACTTAAGGTCGTTTAAGTAGGTGTTGATGGTGTTAACGAGGAAGTGACCGGAAATATAGTTTCGGGGAAGATTCATGTCGTACATGAGTACATCGCGGATGGCGGGCAGCCAGTCACTTTTGACTTCGTAGGAGATAACGATGTCAAGAAGCATTTTGGCTACTTCGTCAAGGCGGTCTTCTTCATATTCCACGCCGCGGTCCGCGCCGACTTCAAGCAGGAGCTTTTTGATCATCTGCGTGGCGATTTCCGGTTTATAGGTGTACTGATCCTTGATGGAGCGGGTGGGATCATAAAGCGTAGCCTGAGAACCGATGAAGGATGTGGATTCGGAAGGGAGCTCGATGTTGGTCTTTGTGGTAAGGCCGAGCGCCGCGCCCCACTTGGTGATGTTTTCGGTGCCTAAGCGGTAGCTGGTCTCATAGAAGAAATAGTTGCAGCTGTTTTTGATGGCTTCGACGATGGACTGATTGGAATGCTGATAACGCTTGGATTCGGCAATCCAGCAGCGGGGTTTGTAGGAACTGTCAGTACCTTCATTATAATATTCGCCCTGGTCGGTAATACGGGTGTCAAGCGTAATTGCGCCTTCAGCAAGGCCGCCGAGCGCGGTAACAAGCTTAAAAATCGAACCGGGGGTGTCTTTCGCAGAGATGGCACGGTTGAACATGGGGTTTCTAGAGTCCGCTGCGATTTCACTCCATCCGCCGGGGTCAACGGAAGCGCCTTCGAAAATACTAAGGTCAAAGGAGGGATAGGAGCACATGCCGAGTACTCTTCCGGAGTTGGGATCCATGGCAACCATGGCGCCGGTCTGTGCAAGAGAGACTTGGAATCCGTTTTCACCGTAATAGGCAAGGGTCGGCGCGTTGACGCGGTTCCAGCGCACGCCTTCATCCGTTTCGCCGTTCAGGATTACTTCCTGATCGGCGCGGATGGCGTCGATGGTTTCTTCAAGCGCCTGTTCCATGACCGCCTGAAGGGAAATGTCGATGGTTGTTATGATGCTGTTTCCGTCTGTGGGCGGCGTAAAGGAAAGCTCGCGGACGGTGGAACCTCGCGTATCAATTTCCATGACCTGCTTGCCCTGACGGTATTCAAGGTAGGGGGAAAGCTGGTCTTCCATGGAAAGCTCAAGGCCGGTTGCGCCGACATGCGCGTCGGTGGGATAGCCGCGGGCGCGGTAATCTTCAAGAGCGGAAGCGGAGGTGATGCGGCTGACATAGCCGATATTGTGCGCACAGGTGGACATGAAGGGATATACGCGGGTGGAGCTTTCGTCGATGGACATGCCGGGAAGCTCCATGGCGTGAGACTGAACTTCAGCCACGGTTTCAAAGCCTACATCATAGGCGATGGTCACGGGCGTGGAGTTATAGTTGTTCATTCGGGAGGCCTGCCAGATTGCCAGGATTTTAAGTTTATACTCCTCCGGAATCTCTTCGGAGATCGAATAGTTTTTGCACAGCGTGTCAAAAAGAACTTCTACCGGATATTTGGTTTTGTTGGAAAGATAGAAGTTGCCTCTCCACTGGCGTTCCCGCGTGGCGGCGACGGTTTCGCTTTCCGTCTGGAAATTCCATTCCCATTCGCCGTTTTCGCCGCGCCTGAGCCAGAATTCCGTTGCGGGATCCAGGGTCTTTTTGCCGTTGGCTTCAATCATCAGAATGGTCTTATAAATGGAAGCGGTATATTCAGCGCGGGCGGTATCCGAGGTTCTGGACGGGTCGCGGTAGAACTGAACGTCGTAGGAGCGTTCATCATAGGCGAGAGGCACCATGTTTTTATCGTAGATGGTTCCGCGCATGCCTACATGGCTGATGGTTTTGGTGGAACGCGTCTCCGCTTTTTCGATGTATTCGTCGTGATTGATGATCTGCATCTGATAAAGGCGGATAATTATGGCGAGAAAAAATACCAAAAGAACAGCGCCAAGCGTTATGTAGCGTCCGGTATATTTCTTCAATATATTTCACCTCCGTTCGGCGTAAAAAACAGAATCAACGTTTTTCATATCGGGAATATTTGGGCTTGAATACGGCCTTGAAGCCGATGTACATAATCTGAATCAGCGCACAGCCGATCAGCGAACGCACAAAACCGTATAAAATCATGCTCCAGGAAAACATACCGCCGGCGGAAACATAATATACGGTCATGGAGATTTCGTACACCATCATCGAAAAGATGGGCGCGACGATGCTCGAAAGAATGCGGATGCGCATTTTGCGGCCGATGTAACCGGCAAGAAAACCCGAAACCGTGAACAGAACGGAAACAAGGCCGGTCGGGATCAGGATCGAAATATCCATGCAAAGACCGCCGACCAGACCATACAAAATGCCCTGCGTACGGCCCATCAGAAGCGCGATGGTGATGATGGTGAGCAGTGTGAAATTGGGAAAATAGATCGGATTTTGCACCTCAAAGGGAATGATGGCCGTGTCGATCAAAACCGACAGGAGAATCATTCCGGTTGCAAAGGCTCGCTTGGAAAGGCGCATTTTGTTCCTCCGGTATGTGTATTAGCTGTTGAGCCACATTTCTTCAGGTACCTTTTTCGATGCGGAAGGCGCGACGGTCGCATCAGATACGGGCGTGGGTTCGGGCGTGGTAGTGGGGTAGAGCCAGACATCGTTTTCGTTATAAACCTGCTGGGTCGCATAAGAATAGATGCTGGTGGTGGATGTGGGAACGGGCGTTACGACAGGTCTGGGCGTGGCGGTGGGAACGACCGGCAGTACGTCGTCGATCGCTTCAACCACTTCGCGCAGAACGAAGACTTCTTCTATGGAAGAGAAATCAACGCTTGGAGCAATGACCGCGTATTTATCGGAGGTATCAGCTTCGCGGCTTATGGCGATGACCGTACCGATCTTAATGCCCTTGGGGAAGAGGGAGTCGAGGCCGGAGGTGAACACGTCGTCTCCGACGCGGACGTTTGCGATGTTGGGAAGATAATACATGTAGCATTCAACGGCTTCGTTGGAAGTCGTCGTAATGCCCTGCATCATGCCGTTGTCACGCGTTCTGCCGATAAGCGCCGCGACGGAGGAGCGGGGATCGATGATGGTCAGCACCTTTGCGTAGTTCATGCCGACTTCGTATACGCGTCCGATCAGTCCGCTTCCGTTGACGACGGCCATGTTCGTGGATATGCCGTCGTTGATGCCGCGGTTGATGGCGAAGGTATCAAACCAGATGCCGGTGTCCTTGGCAATGACCTTTGCGTATACGGGGGAAAGCGCCTCGTATTCCTCGCGCGCATTGAGCAGCACCTGAAGGCGTTCGTTTTCGCGTTCAACCTCAGTAAGACTGTTCAGCTGGATGTTCAGAAGCTCGTTTTCGATTCTGAGCTCCTCGACCTGGTCCTCAAGGTTTTCAGTGCCGCCGATACCGAACCAGCTTTTGATAAACGCGCTTACGACTCTTGCGCCGCGCTGAAGGGGCGTAAATACCGTGCCTGCGCCGTTTTCGACGATGGAAATGTCGCCGGAGGGACGGGAAAGCAGATAATAAAGAATAAGAACAGCAACAAGCGTAACGAGAATGGAGTAGATGGTATATCTTCTCTTTCGCGCTTTTTGCTTGCTGATTTTTTTCTCGGTTGAGTAGTTTGAATATTTCGCCACGGATCAATTCCTCCGAAAACTGTTAAACTTCAATTGCGCTTCCTGCGTTTATGAGCGAACGGATCAATTTGTCGTCGGAGGCAATCCGGCATGCGCCCAAGGCTGCGTCGTTTTCCGGGTTTTCGCCGATGAAGACCTTGAACTGCGTTTCCGCCTTGATGCGCTCGGGAAGACCGTGAAGAAGGCTGCCCGCGCCGGACAGATGGATGCCGGTGTCCAGAAGATCGCCGGCAAGCTCTGATGGAACATTGTAAAGGGCGTCGCTGATACCGTCGATGAGCATGCGTACAGGCTCGTCAAGCGCTTTTATAATATCGGATGAGGTGATCGTTTCAAGGGATGGCTTTCCGGTGATTACATTTCTTCCGCGAAGCGTTAGCGTATCGGTTTTTTTGTCGTCCGGCATACAGGAGCCGATGTCCTTTTTGAGGTTCTCGGCCGTTGCGTTTCCGATGAGCAGGCCTTTTTCGCGGCGCACAAAGCGCTTGATCGCTTCGTCAAAGGCGCGCGATCCGGTCTTCATCGTGCGGGAAGCGACAACGCCCAGCATGGAGATCACGGAGATTTCCGTAGTTTCAGCGCCGATGGAGATAATGAGATTTCCCTCGGGACGTTCAATATGAACATCCTTTCCGAATGCCGCTGCAATCGCGGCCGGAACCAGCACTGCGCGTTTGGCGCCGGCAAGCATGACTGTATTGGCAAGCGCGTTTTTTTCCACCTGCGTAAGGCCGAAAGGATGCGTCACGCAGAGCCTGTTTTTCTCAAAAGGACGCCTTCTCTGCATAGCTTTTTCGCACATGCCCAAAAGGCACATCGCCGCGTATTCCGAGTGTGCGACTGCGCCGTAGCGGATGGGCTCAATAAGCACGGTTTCGCGGTCCGTGCGTCCGGTCATGCGCTTGGCGTCTTTGCCGATTGCGATGATTTCAGATTCGTTTTCAGCGCCGGCCAGTATGGAGGTGGGCTCTCTTAAGGCAACGCCCTCGTCTTCAAGTGCAACAACGGTATTTTCGGTTCCGAGATCAACGCCGATCCCGCCCATGGAAAAAACGCTCATGTTATTCCTCCGTGTGTTTCAGCGCAAATTCAGAGTACATGCGCCTGAATTCTTCTGTCGGGAAGCCTACGATGTTGTCGTAGGAGCCCTCGTATTTTTCGATAAACGCTGCTGCGCCGCCCTGGATGGCGTATGCGCCGGCTTTGTCCATCGGCTCTTTAGTTTCTATGTAGGAACGAATCTGGTCCGGGGTAAGAGATTTGAAATAGACGTCGGAGCGCACGGATTTGGAAAGACAGTCGCCGGTCTTTGCGTCCATGAGACAAACACCCGTGTAAACCTGATGCTTCTTCCCGGAAAGAGAGGAGAGCATCCGAAAGGCGTCTTCTTCATCCTTTGGTTTTCCAAGGGCCTTGTCATCGAGGGCGACGAGGGTATCTGCCGCAACGATCCATCCGTAGTCATACCGCGCGCATACCGCCATGGCTTTCCTTTCGGAAAGAAGCTTCACCATTTCACAGGGCGCGCCCTGTATGTTTTCGTCAACATCCGGTGCATCCACGGTGAAAACAAACCCCATTTTCGAAAGAAGATCGTGTCTTCTCGGGGATTTTGAAGCGAGAATCAGACGGCGCGGCGTAGGGGACATGGTATATGGCTCCTTTATACATTCTTACCCATAATAAATCCATTTTATTATAGCATAGTTGATGCGCAAATGGAACAGAGCAGAACGCGGCTGGGAAAAATTTCTTCTACATATAACCCGAAAATCACATTCTTAACCCGTTTTCGTTATAGAATGATTTTGCTCAATGATAAGTTTATGCAAAGAATCAAAATCAATGAAAACATAACTTGCATGAGAAGGGGAAATGGTATATAATTATCCGGCAAGCCGCTCCGGAGTGGCTTTGAATGTATGCCATGCATACAGCCTTGTCCGGGCGAGATTTATGTATAGGAGGTGCAACGCGTGTACGCAGTCATTCAGACCGGTGGCAAGCAGTACCGCGTCCAGCAGGGCGACGTGATCTTTGTAGAGAAGCTCAATCATCAGGCGGACGAAACGGTATCGTTTGACGTATTACTTCTCGGTGATGAGAACGAAACCAAGATCGGAGCTCCCGTAGTTGAGGGCGCTAAGGTTGAAGGTAAGGTTGTTGGCCAGGTTAAGAGCGCTAAGATCGTAGTGTTCAAGTACAAGGCCAAGAAGAACGAGCGTAAAAAGCAGGGTCATCGTCAGCCTTATACCAAGGTTGAGATCACTGCCATCAACGGCTAAGCATCATGACGAAAGTCGTTTTCTATTCAGATGAAAAGGGCATGATTTGGGGCTTTGAGGCTTCAGGGCATGCCGGTTATGCGGAGTCGGGCTCGGATATCGTCTGTGCAGCCATTTCGGCGCTTACGCAGGCGACGGCGGGCGGCCTTTCGGAAGTTGTAAAGGCGCCGCTTAAGACGAGAATGGATGAGGATACAGGATACTTTTCCTGCAACATGCAATCATCCGCCGATCAGGAGACGCTTGAAAAAGCACAGATTCTCCTCGTAACCATGAAAATGGCTTTGACTGAGATTTCAAGAGACTATCCCGGTACCATCCGGATCATCATCAGGGAACGGAGGTAGACACATGTTCAAGATGAATCTTCAGCTGTTCGCGCACAAAAAGGGAATGGGCTCTTCCCGCAACGGACGTGATAGCCATGCGCAGCGCCTTGGCACCAAGCGTGCAGATGGACAGTATGTTCTCGCGGGCAACATTCTCGTTCGCCAGCGCGGCACTCGTATTCATCCCGGCCTGAACGTGGGCATCGGCGATGACGATACCCTTTACGCGAAGATCGACGGCGTTGTAAAGTTTGAGCGCCTCGGCAAAGTTCGCAAGCAGGTCAGCATTTATCCGAAGGCCGAAGTCGCCGCCGAATAATCAGCGGTGAAAATCACCCGCGCGGAATTACCCGTCGCGGGTTTTTATTTTATACAAAAAGGGCGTACAGATGAGAGATTTTGACAGTGCGCTTACCCTTATGGACAGCGCGCAGGTGTTTCATTTTCGATATATTGACGGTGTTTTTGCTGCATGCGTTCAGGGACGGCTTCTGACGGAAATGGACGAGGATGCGTTTGCAAAAAACTATTTTGATGACCAAAGGGACTACGGATGCCTTTTGAAGAAAAACGACCTGAATGACAATACGAGGCGCGCAGTCAGTTCGCTTCCGGGGCTCAGAGTACTTAATCAGCCTGCATGGGAAGCGCTGTGCGCGTTTATCATATCGGCCAACAACAATGTAAAGAGAATCCGGCTGACGGTCGGTCTTATGAACGAAAAATACGGAGAATGCGTAGAATATCACGGCGAGAGAATATATGGGTTTCCTTCGCCGAAAGTGTTGTCCGATGTCAGCGAAGACGAATTGCGTCGGGAGATAAGGTGCGGTTACAGAGCAAAATACCTGATAGAAACCGCAAAGATGATTGAATGCGGATTTCCGCTTGAGGAGCTCAGAGATGTTTCATATGAGGAATGCAGAAAACGTCTTATGGAGCTTCCGGGTGTCGGAGGGAAGGTAGCTGACTGCGTGGCGCTTTTCGGGCTCGGTCATGCGTGCGCGTTTCCTGTGGACGTATGGGTAAAACGGCTGATGGAAAGCTGGTTTGGCGTCACGGGCTCGAATGAGCATATGCGAAAGGAAGCCATTCGCATATGGGGTGAAAACGCAGGACTTTATCAGCAGTCGCTTTTTCATGCGGCGCGGACGGGACTTATTGAAGTATAGGGGAAAAGAAATATGATCGGTGTATTTGTGAATTTTGCCGGCGTCGTATTGGGCGGCCTTGTCGGATGTCTTCTGAAAAACGGCATGAGCGAAAGAATCAACTTTGCCGTAAGCAAAGGCGTTGCGCTCTGCGTTCTGGTTATCGGCATTATGGGCGCGATCACGACAAGCGATCAGCTTTTGATGATTGTGTGTATCGTTCTGGGTACGTTAATCGGTGAAGGAATCGGAATAGAAAAGGGCATTGAAAAACTGGGTGATTATGCCCAGAAAAAGTTTTCAGGAGAAAGCGGTTTTTCTGAAGGATTTGTCAGCGCAACGCTTCTTTTCTGCGTAGGTTCCATGGCAGTTGTCGGATCACTGGATGCGGGGTTTTCCAATGATTCCTCAACGCTCCTTGCAAAATCCGCGCTGGACGCGGTTTCAGCGGTTATGTTTGCTTCGTCCTTTGGCGCGGGCGTTATTCTTTCAGCGGTTCCGCTTACGATTTATCAGGGAGCCATCGCGCTTCTTGCGGTATGGATCAAGCCTTATCTTGGTCCTGAAATCATCAGTGAGATGAAGGCGGTCGGAAGCGTTCTGATTATTGCGCTGGGCATTAATCTGCTCGATCTTATGAACGGAAAAAAATTAAGGGTTGCCAATATGCTGCCGTCGATGTTTTTGCCGATTGTATATATTCCGGTTTATAACTGGATCATGAGCCTTGTGAAGTAAAGGGAATCATATGAAGTTACTCAAAAAAATCAGAAACATCTATCTGATCGATGTATTTTTGAACCTCAAGGGAAATCCAAGAGCCTGTATCTGGCTTGAACCCCTGTGGGGAATTCCGTACAACCTGTATGTGCCGTATGTTGCGCTGTTTCAGGCCTCGCTTGGCATGCAGCCGTCGGATATCGGCATCGTAACCAGTATTTTCTATGCTTCGCAGGCGATCGCATCGGTTTTAAGCGGCGTTGTAACGGACAAGCTCGGCCGAAGAAAAACAACGCTCATCTTTGATACGCTCTCCTGGTCGGTTCCAACGTTTCTTTGGATGTTTGCACAAAACAAATACTGGTTCATGGCTGCTGCGCTTTTCAACGGCCTTTGGGAGATCACGGACAATTCCTGGGGACTTTTGATGATTGAAGACGCGGAATCGGACAAAATTGTGCATATGTATTCGCTCACCAGCGTAATGGGCTTAATCGCTGCGTTTTTTGCGCCGATTTCAGCTGTTGCCGTCGATCGCTTTGGCGTAACAAGCACCATGCGCGTTTTGTTCGGCATCACATGCGTCATGATGACGACGAAATTCGTGACGCTATATCTCTGGTCCAAGGAAACGCAGGTCGGCATCAGACGAATGGCTGCCACCAGAAATAAAAGCATCTTCACCTCCCTTATTGAACTCAGGGATGTATTTTTGAAGATCATAAAAGATAAGCGCATCGTGCTGACGCTTGGCATTATGGCTGCGTTTTCCCTTGTCAATGCACTGAGCACTGACTATTTCGGCCTGTATCTTAAAAACAAACTGTTTATTGCTGAAAGCAATATGGCGCTTTTCACGATGGTTAAGTCCATTGTGAGACTTTTGTGCATGTTCCTGTTTGCGCGCGTCATCAGCACCGATCGCTTTCTGCGCCCGATGACTTGCGCGTGGGTGATGTTTATTCTGGGTCAGATCATTTTGCTTGTAAATCCCGGCGGTGCGCTTGCAATGCCGCTTGCCTTTGTGCAGGTTGTGTTTGAAGCGATTGCCCTTTCGATTCTCTATCCCATGACTTCTTCCATATTGTTTCTAAATGTCGATAAGGAAGAACGCGCGCGCATAAACGGATTGATTCTCGCGCTTGTATCGCTTGTCACGTCCGTATTCCCGGCGCTGATCGGTCTGATGGCAGACTACAATCTGAATGTTCCCTTTATTGCGATGGTGCTTGTGTACGACCTTGCCATCTATCTCACAATTGAAATTCATAAGCTTCCGAAAAAGGAGGAAACCCCTTGACTACGCAGGAGCTGATTTCCCTTGCCCTTGAAAATGGTTTTTCAAGGGCATATGTATTTGAACCGGAAAGAGCTGAGCGCGCATTCATACATCGGCTGAATGAACGCGTCGCGGATGACCCCAAGGAAATTTTTGAGGATACAAAGCGCGTGATTGTGCTTTTGTACCCTTATGAGCCGTTTGAAAATGACGCGAAGAAACCTTCTGTAAGCGCATACTATTTTGCGTCCAACAGCGCGTATCATGCTGCGAAGGCCGTTGCCGCTCAAATTGAAAAGGAAGGATATACCGCTTATTCCAATGCGCAGATTGCCATAAAGCCGCTTCTTGTAAAAACGGGCATAGGGGAAGCGGGCAAAAACAGCCTGATCTCTGTCGACGGACTCGGAACGCGCTTTCATGTGCAGATCATATTGACCGACATGCCGCTTGAAACGACGAAAAGAGGAGAAAAGAAGCCTTTTTCGGCGCTGTGTGCCGATTGCGGCGCATGCGTAAGGGCATGCCCGGGCGGCGCGATTTCAGATGACGGAAAAATTGATATTGACAGATGCATCCGCGGCGCGGACGGAGGAGAGATTGCGCCTGAATGGATGCGAAAGAAATTTGAAAACCGGATCCTCGGATGCGATGTATGCCAGGATGTGTGTCCGAGAAATGCATCCATCCCTTATAGAAAAATGAATGAGTCAGAAGAAGAGGCAATGGATCTTTCCTTGCTTCTTGATGGAAATCTGCGCGCGCTTGTTGACAAAATCGGCAGGAATTATGCAAGAAAAGAGCGAATTCGTTTAAAGGCGATTTTGGCTGCGGCCAATCTGAACCGCCGCGATCTGATTGAAAAGATTGAGGAGATTTCCATAAACGGAACCGACAAGGAAAAAGAGCACGCCAGGTGGGCGCTTGAAAGACTTTTGAAGGAGGAAGACAAATGAGAATTGGGGTACGCGGACACGATTACGGATGCGCATCCGCGCCGGTTATGGCTGAGCGCATATCCAATGCCGGTTTTTGCTGTTTTCAGCTTGCGCTTCATAAGGCGATAGAGGGCATGAAGCCTGTCTACGGGCAGCTGAATCCCGGACTGTGCTATGATATCAGAACCGCTTTTGAGAAGAAAAACCTTGAAGTCGCAGTGCTTGGCTGTTACATCGATCCTGCAAACCATGACGATGAAAAGCGCGCGTATGAGGTAAAACGCTTCCGTGAAAATGTGGCGTATTGCCGTCAGCTGGGTTCCAATATTGTAGCTACCGAAACCAGCAATTTCAAAGGCACGGAGGATGAGCGCAAAAAGCAGTTTGCGCTTCTGACAGACAGCGTTTTAAGAATGGTCGAGCAGGCGGAGCGCTTCGGCGTTTTCGTCGGCATCGAGCCGGTGCTTACCCATACGCTCAACACCCCGCATCTTACGGGAAAGCTTCTGGACATCGTAGCGTGCGACAATATGCAGATTGTTCTGGATCCCATAAACCTTCTTTCGCCCGAGAACATCGGCCGTCAGAGGGAGATCATCGACGAGTGCTTTGATATCTTCGGCGACCGCATCGTTGCCATCCACGCAAAAGATGTTGTAATTGATAATGATGGCCGTTTCCGTCGCTGCGTAATCGGTCAGGGCATTTTCGATCACGAGTATTTTTATAAGAAAGTTGCTCAGTACAAGCCCGGTATCAGCGTGCTTCGCGAAGAAGCAAAGCCGGAAAGCGCGCATCTGGACATCGAGGCGCTGAAGCGGTTTACTGAAAATGTATAAACAGGAGTGAATCAAAATGACCTTTTGGACGGCGGCGCTATACTATCTTTTGCGGGCGGCTGTCGTAGGCGCGGTGTTGCTTTTTGCGGGCATTCCGTTGCCAAGGCATATTTTTAAAAGCGATCGGTTTCCGTTTAAAGCATATCCGTTTGAAAACGGCGGAAACATCTATAAATATGTTCTTGTGCATAAATGGAAGGATATTGTACCGGATGCGAGCAAGATGCTCAAATGGATGACGAAGAAGAAGTTCGAAGGCAGAGTGGACGATCAGGCGCTTGTCAGGCTGGTTCAGGAGACCTGCGTTGCAGAGGCTGTGCATTGGCTGCTTATTATGTTCGTTCCTGTATATTCTCTTGGTATTCCGTGTGTGTACGCAGTGATTTTGTCCTGTTTGTATGTTCTTGGGAATCTGGTATTCATCGTCATTCAAAGATACAATCGTCCCCGCTTTCATAAGGCGCTTGAGATGTACCTTGCGCGGGAAAAAAGAAAGCAGCTAAAGAAGGAGAAGGTTTGATATGAAGGCAGTTCTTTTGGCAAGAGAGGAAAAAACGTTAAGACGCGTGTTCACAGAGCGCCAGATTGCTGAAATCGAGCAGATTCTCGGCGAAAAAGCAAATGTAATCGAATGCGAGAATGCGCCCGGAGGAGATGAGGACTTTATCTTTTCCACATGGGGTATCCCCGATATCGACGTAAAAAAATATCCGAATCTAAAAGCGGTTTTCTACGGCGCCGGATCGGTTCAATTGTTTGGAAGAAATCTGCTTGAAAACAATATCCGCCTGTTCAGCGCATGGAAAGCCAACGCTGTTCCGGTTGCGGAATTCACTTTTGCTCAGATTCTGCTTGCGGTAAAGGGATATTTCCCGTCGTTAGCCATTGCCAAAAAGGATCGCCCTAAAGCAAATCAACTGATCAATGCTCATCCCGGCGCGTACAGAACGCGCGTGGGCATTCTGGGCCTGGGCGCAATCGGGTCCCGGGTCGCCGAAAGATTAAAGACCACGGATCTTGAAGTCTGGGCGTATGATCCTTTTGTGACGGAGGAAAGGGCGGAGAAACTCGGCGTAAGCCTTCATTCGCTTAGCGAGATTTTTGCCTCCTGCCAGGTAGTTACCAACCACATCGCAAATCTTCCTGCAACTGTCGGAATTTTAAAGCGCGAGCACTTCTTCTCGATGCCTGATTACGCCTGCTTTATCAATACAGGCCGCGGCGCGCAGCTGAATGAGCAGGATCTTTATGATGCCCTTAAGGAAAACAAAACCCGCTTTGCACTTCTGGACGTCATTACAGACGAAAAGAATTTTGATAAATGCATTTTGAATGAGCTGGACAACTGTTTCATCACGCCCCACATGGCCGGAACCAGCGGCCTTGAAACTGAGCGTATGGGCCAAAGAATGGTAGACAATATGAAGCTCGTTCTGAAAGGCGAAAAATCCGAAGACGAAGTGACCCTCAGAATGCTTGAAACAATGGCATAAAGGGAGAGAGAAAGATGCTGAAAACCGGACTTGTATCAATTACATTCAGAAATAAAACGGTAAAGGAGATCTGCGCGCTTTGCGAAAAAGCGCATCTTTCTGCTGTCGAGTGGGGCGGAGATATTCACGTGCCGCCCAAGGGAGGCAAAGCCAGGGAAACGCTTGAACTTACGCGTGATCACGGTCTTTTGGTCAGCTCTTACGGCAGCTATTTCAGACTCGGCGAGGGTATGGATGCGTTTCAGTATAACCTTGATGAAGCCTGCGCGCTTTCTGCGCCCATTATTCGCATCTGGGGCGGAAAGAAGGGCAGCAAGGATTTCACCGAAGACGAGAGAAAATACGCGGTTGATGAGCTTATGAAAGTGTCAGAAAAAGCGTATGCTGCCGGCGTTCAGGTCACCCTTGAATATCATCCTTTTTCGCTCACAGACGACAGGGAAAGCGTAAAAAGGCTTTTGAAGGAAACGGAAGGCGAAGCTTATTCTCCGATGTTTTACTGGCAGCCCAGATGGGACTGGGGCGAGGAAGAATCGCTGAAGGCGCTAGAAGACGTTCAAAGCCGACTTTCGCATGTGCATATTTTCAAATGGGTGCACACGCCGACAGCCATCATCCGAAAGCCGCTTGAAGAGGGCGCGTCCTTAATCAAACGCGCGCTGGATGTCAAGAAAGACGGCTATATGCTGATTGAATTTGTAAAAGACGATATGGATGAAATGCTTCTAAAGGATGCTGAAACGCTCAACCGACTGATCGACGGGAGGAAATAAAGATGTTTAAAAATGCAAAGCCGATTTGGCTGAACGCCCCGCTTAAAGAGAATACGTATGCGCTTTTTAAAAGCGAGTTTGCCTATGCCGGCGGAGACGCCCGCCTTTTAATCGCAGCGGATTCGCATTATGCGGTATATCTGAACGGAACATATATTTATTCGTCGCAGTTTGCCGACGATGAAGGCAGACGCGTATACGACGTAATTGATCTTTCGGAAAATGTGAAAACAGAAATAAACGAGCTCCTGATTGGCGGCTATTGCACGCTTACCGATTCCTCCGTTTATAAAGCCGGAAAACCTTATGTGATTTTTGAAATTTTTGAGAATGGGAGAAGCATTCTCCATTCTTCCCAAAACACGCTTTCAATCCTCAATCCTCTTTATAAAAGCGGAAATGCTCCTTTGATTACGGGCCAGATGGGCTATACATTCCATATGGATGCAACAAGGGAAGAAACAGAATTTGCGCCTTCCGCTGAAACGGGCGACGATTACATATTCATTCCGCGCCCGATCAAAAACTGCGTAATGGAGGAGAGAAAGCATTCCCGCCTCGTCTCTCAGGGCGTTTTCAGGGACGCATATGAAAAGGACGAGCCCATCGGCCAGCGGATTCAGAAGGCTTTTTTATCCTACAGGGAAATCAGCGAAATCACAGATGAATCCGGCGTATTTTTGAAGGGCAAAAACGACGGCGTATACCTCGTTTACGACCTTGGCGAAGAAGAAACCGGCCTTATGGACATTGAAATTGAAGTGAGCGAAGAAAGTGAAATTCTCGTTGGCTGGGGCGAGCATCTGGACGATATGCGTGTTCGCGCCTATGTCGGAACCAGAAACTTCATTTCCGTACTCAAGGCGAAAAAGGGAAAAAATCATTTCTTCCATCCATACAGAAGACTGGGTCTTAGGTATATGCAGCTGCATATCTATGCTCAAAAGGCCTACGTTGCCTACGCAGGCGTTCGTCCGGTTCATTATCCTGTGCCTGAGGGCGCGGATCTTGTGCTCAAGGATGCGCTTCATCAGATGATCTATGACACCTGCAAGCGCACGCTCCTTCTTTGCATGCACGAGCACTATGAGGACTGCCCGTGGCGCGAGCAGGCGCTTTACGCCATGGATTCAAGAAACCAGATGCTTGCGGGCTATTATGTGTTCGGCGAATACGACTTTGCAAAGGCGTCTTTGGAAACGCTTGCACGAACATTAAGACCGGATAATCTTTTAGAGCTTTGCGCTCCGGCGCGCGTTGCAGTCAATATTCCGACGTTTTCCATGATGTATGTGGTTGCGGTATGGGAATATCTTCTGCATTCGGGCGACAAGGAATTTGTTCTTCGCATGCTGCCCGTCTGTGAAACGATCGTCGAGAACGCGGTTGCCCGTATCCGTGAAAACGGTCTTGCGCCCCGCTACGGCGGAACTGACAAGTGGAACTTCTATGAGTGGTCGGATCATTTGGACGGCCACGACAGCTTCTTTAAAACCACGAATGAAGACCGTTACGACGCGCCGATGAATGCATTTCTCGCGCTGAGCGTATCGCGCCTTTCCATGATCTATGATGCGATTGGAAAGAAAAGCGAAGCCGAAAGAATGCAGAAGATATGCATTTCCTTACGGGAAGCCATTCACGAAAACTTCTACGACGAGAAAAAAGGCTATTACTATTCCTTTATGACCCTCGACGGAAAGCTTTCGTGCCTGGACGAGCTCACGCAGGCCATCTGCATTTATGCCGGAGCATGCCCCGAAAAGAACTTAACCAAAGCCCTTTCGCGACTCACCGACGGCACCATGGTGCCCGTCACGCTTGCCTATTCCATCTTCAAGTATGAATCTCTCTTAAAGCATGCGGGCAAATACGGCGCATGGGTCAGAAATGATATCGAAATGCAGTGGGGCAGCATGCTCCTTCGCGGCGCGACCACCTTCTTTGAAACCATCAAGGCGGGTGACGATTTTGACAGAGCCGGAAGCCTCTGCCATGGCTGGAGCGCAGTTCCTGCGTATCTGTATTTTGCCTACGGCGCAGGCATTCAACCCGGAGAAATCGGCTTTAAGAATGTAAACATCCAAAAGGCTTCCGGCCGCCCGGGTATTTTGAAAGCGCAGATCCGCACAAAGGACGGGAACCTCATTCGCTTTAAATAATTACGGAGGGGAAACGCGTGAACAAAATCAAAAGAACGTTTGGAAGACTCATGCAGCGCGTGATCGACTGGGGCATGGGCAACGGACTTATGCAGGAGGAAATGACGGCCTCCGGAAACGACAAAGTGACGAAGGAAATGAGCCGGATCGCAAGACAAGCGGCGGCGGAAAGCTGCGTGCTTTTAAAAAATGACGGCGCATTGCCCTTTAGAAAAAAAGACAAGATCGCGGTGTTCGGAAGATGCCAGCTGGATTGGTTCTATGTCGGCTACGGAAGCGGCGGCGACGTGAATCCACCCTACCGCGTAAATCTCATGGAGGGCCTTGAAAACGCAGGCGTTTCGTTTGATGAGGAAACAGCCGAAGCATACAAAACATGGGTCAATACCGACAGCAACAAGGCTGACCACGGCTGGTGGGGTCATTGGCCGATGAGCCACCCCGAAATGCCTTTAAAGGATGATTTTGTCAAAAAAGCAGCCGAAAAAAACGACGCTGCCGTCGTCGTCATCGGGCGTGCGGCGGGCGAGGACAGGGAAAACACGCTCGCGCCCGGAAGCTATTATCTCACCAAAGAAGAAAAGCAGATGCTTGAATTGGTGTCAGGCGCGTTTAAAAAGACGGTGGTTCTTTTAAATATCGGAAGCATTTTCGATATGAGCTGGGCGGAGGAATATAAGGACAAAATTTCATCCATCCTGATCGTCTGGCAGGGCGGCATGGAAAGCGGAAACGCAGCGGCGGATGTATTGACCGGAAAGGTCAACCCCTCCGGACGACTTTCCGACACCATTGCCAAAACCTATGAGGACTATCCTTCCAGCAAGAACTTTGGCGGCGAGCAGTTCAACAATTACTATGAAGACATCTTCGTCGGCTACCGCTGGTTTGAAACCTTCAAAAAGGACAGAGTGCTCTATCCCTTTGGTTTCGGTCTTTCCTACACAACCTTCACGCGCAAGCCCGTCTCCTTTGAAAAGGGCGACGGCGTTTATACCGTGAAAGTGGAAGTGACCAATACCGGAAAAGCCGCAGGAAAAGAAACCGTCATGGCGTTTGTCAGCGCGCCGCAGGGCGAGCTTGGAAAAGCTGCAAAGGTTTTGGCATCTTACGCAAAAACCGAATCCCTTCAGCCGGGAGAAAAAGAGGTTCTGACGCTCTCCTTCACTGATAAAGTCATTGCTTCCTACGACGACACGGGAAGAAGCGGCAACAAAAATGCCTTCGTGCTTGAAAAAGGCGCGTACCAGGTGTTCGTATCGGATGCGCTTGCAGGCGAATTTACGCTTAGCGAAACCAAGCTTGTCGAACAGACCGAAAGCGCCCTCAATGTGGTCGATCCCTTTGAGCGCATGCACGCTTATGAAGATGACGGCAAAATCGCCTTTAATGAAGAAACCGTTCAGAAGGGCACAGTTTCTCTCAAAGACAGGATTATAGAAAGACTCCCCAAGGAAATTCCCGTAACGGGCGACATGGGCAAAAAGCTCAGGGACGTTGCGGTAGGAAAGATCACCCTCGATGAGTTCATCGCTCAGCTTTCTGACGAGGAGCTGGAAGCGCTCACCCGCGGAGAGGGCGCAATGGGATCAGACCTTGGCGTTGCCGGAAACGCCGGCGCGTTTGGCGGCGTGCTTGAATCCTTAAGGGAAAAGGGAGTTCCTCCGATCATCACCTGCGACGGCCCCTCAGGCCTGAGATTTCAGGAGTTCGCCTCTCTCCTGCCCAGCGGAACCGCCCTTGCCTGCACCTTTGACGATCAGTTGGTCGAAGAACTCTACACCCACATCGGAAAAGAAATGATCAAGCATGAAGTGGACATCGTGCTGTCTCCGGGCCTGAATATTCACAGAAACCCCTTGTGCGGCAGAAACTTTGAATATTTCTCGGAAGATCCGCTCCTTGCCGGAAAGATGGCCGCCGCTGTCATCCGCGGCGTACAGAGCCAGGGCAAATCCTGCTGCCCCAAGCATTTTGCCTGCAACAATCAGGAGACAAAGCGCAACAACAACGATTCCCGCGTGTCCGAGCGCGCCCTTCGCGAAATCTATCTGCGCGCCTTTGAAATCGCGGTTAAGGAAGCCCGCCCCAACACCATCATGACCTCGTACAACAAGATCAATTCCGTATGGTCGCACTACAATTACGACCTCGTGACCACCGTCCTTCGAAAGGAATGGGGTTTTGACGGCGTGGTCATCACCGACTGGTGGATGCAAAAGGATGTAAGCCAGGAATTCCCGTCCATCCGCGACAATGCCTACCGCGTTCGCGCACAGGTGGACGTTCTGATGCCGGGCAACATGGGCCATATCCAAAGGAAATATACATCCGACGGAACGCTGCTTGAAACCATTGATAAAGAAGGCGGCATTACCAGAGCTGAGCTTCAGAGAACTGCCAAGACAGTGCTCACCTTCATTCTGAATACCAGAAAAAACGATTTCGCCTGATGCACAATGATACATTCAGGAGGAACTGAATGATGAAATTTGAGAATCGCTACGTAATCAACGGCAGATTTATGGTGAATGCCTGAAAAATGTTCTGTTTGGACAATTGCGCAGAAATCATTCAGGCTGATCATTTTATCAATACGCAACGAACGCTCTTACACTTTCTTATGTTTTGCTTTGGCCCTTTGATGTATGGAAAGTCTTCGCACTACGGATATAAAAAACGGACTTATGCAATAAAAGCGTTTGCATAAGTCCGTTTTTTAGAGAGTGTTCTCGTTTTTGATTTTTTCAACCATCTTTTTAATGCGTTCCCTTGCTTCTGACTGCATCATAAATTCCTGCGCTCTGTCGGGCGTTTTGTCGCCCATTAATTGCACGAACTGGCTGACCTTAAGGCCCAGCGCGTCCTGCATGTCGCTGTCGGAGCCGCGGGGGGAGACGAGGTAGTAGCAAAGGAGAGAGTCGGTCTGACCGATTCTGTGGGCGCGGTCTTCGGCTTGGGAATGAACGGCGGGCGACCAGTCAAGTTCGCCAAAGACCACGCAGGTGGCTCTTTGAAGATTTAAGCCGCTTGCGCTTCTTAGGGAAATTACGCAAAGATCGGTGTCTTCGTTCATAAAGGCGCGAACGGCTGCGTCTTTCTTTGCGTCCGTTTCGCGGCCGGTGATGAAGACGGGCTTTAGTGGCTTTAATTCCTTTTTGTAAATGTCCATAACGGCGTGATGGTGCGCCATAAGCAGAACCTTTTCGCCGTTTTCAACGAGCATTTTGACAAATGCCGCCACATACGGCGCTTTGGCAACGCCCGTGGCCTGACGCTGGGTCTGGGAAATCTGATCTTCAATGAGGGCGCGGGCGGACGCGGAGTCCGCGTTTTCAAGCGCGATCAATTGATCCGCAACCGGGCGCATGAGCTCTTTATATACCTTGTCGTCCCAGTCGATTTCCTGTACCAATCGCCGTTTGGGCGGGAGCTCTTTTAACACTTCGTTTTTTAAGCGCCTTAAAAGCATGCCCTCGCGCTTTAAGTGTTCGCCCAGAAGCTCCGGCTTTTGCACGATCTGATTTCCGTAGCCGTAGCACCATTCGCGGGAGAACGATTCATAATCGCCCAGAAAATGGAAATCGAGGATGTTGATTACGTTCCAGATTTCGCCGCCGTTGTTGTAGATGGGGGTTCCGGATAAGCCGATTACATTGTCGGACGAATCGGACAAAAGGGATGCGGCGGAATATTTTTCAGTGCCGCTGTGGCGAAGCTCCTGAATTTCATCAAAGATGATGGAATTAAAATGATATTCGGGAAGCTCTTCCTTCCAGCCGCGAAGCAGGAGATAATGAACGATGTAAATATCGGCTTCGGGGAGGGAATAGGGTTTGAGCCCCCTCAAAACATGAATCCTGAGTGAGCCGTCCGGCTTTAAAAACCGTTCGCACTCGCGCACCCAGTTTCTCACCAGATGCGGCGGACACACGATGAGGGCGGGATACTCGTTTGTCGAGGCAATAAATGAAAGCGCCTGAACCGTCTTTCCAAGACCCATTTCATCGGCCAAAAGGCACCTTCTGTTATTCAGTAAAAAGCCCAGTCCCAGCGACTGAAAGGGCATGAGCGTTCCGGAAAATTCGCTGGCGGGGGGATTGGCGCTTATGGGAGAGACAAGCGCGCGCTGCTTTCGAACGGCGTACTCACGCGCCTTTTCGAGGGCTTCATCCCATTTTTTCTGATCGCTTTCCTTGATTTTCAAAGGATATCTCAGCATTAGCCAGTTGAGATCGCCCACAATTCTTGCGTGCGCCGTAAACCTTGCAACGCCGCGTCCGCGTCCGTCGCACCCGGGGAACAAGCGCTTGGCAAGCTCCGTTACGCACGGCTCGCCCTTGATCGTCCAGCATTTGCTTTTTTTGTTATAGCTAAGCGTTCCGTAGGTGTGCGCGCCTTCGGGCGGATTTTCCAGGTATTTCGGATATTCGTTCACGGAAGCGACACCCCCCAGAGCTTGTCAAGCGAAAGTACGCGAACGGGCTTTTTCATAATCACATTCGGAAGAGACACGTTTCTTTGCGTGACTACGAGCATGCCGTGCACTTCGCTTGATGAAAGATATCTTGTCACCTGCTTAAGAAGCGTGTTTCTGTCCGGCTTTGATTTCTTGACTTCAATGCAGATATTTCCTACCAAAAAATCCGCGCGGCATCTTTCCGCGATTTTTGCCTCGTGGATATAGGAAAGGCCGGTCTCTTCAAGCGCACAGGAAATAAGCGCGTGCAGATCGTACTCGCCGGGTGTGGCGGGAACGAAGAGCACGCACAGCGCGTTTTCAATCAGAGCGATTTGTTTGGTTGTATCACTCGATGAAAGCAATGTGTTTTTCCTCAGATTTTGATATTTTCGCCTTCAAGGCCTACGAACGCGCCGGTTTCGCCCAGACCGCTTTCGGGATGCGCGATCAGCCATTTGTTGACGTGGGTGAGAAGCGCGTCTTCCTTGGTCTTGGCCTTGCCGCGTGCGGGCAGAGCTTCGTTGGTTCCCTTGGGAAGAACGACTACGCAGCGGAATGTTTCGTTTTCGCCGGCGGAGATGGGGGCGTAATGCAGGGTGGTTGCATACATTTCAACGAGGGTGCCCTTCTTTACGTAGAAAGCCTGCATCTTGCTGGTGTCATAGTGGAAATCCTTGGTGATGTCCTGCTGCTTGCCGACCAAAAGAATCATGTCGGTGCAGGCATAGTTGAGCTCGGAATCCCTGTGGTATTCAACGGCATTGAGCGTGTGGTTAAAGCCGTTGCAGTAGCCGATCTGAATGGGCATTCCGCCGTAGGCTTCTTCAGAGAACTGCTTGAAGATAGGAAGCTTTTCAAGAGATTCAACGGAAGGAACATAGGTAACGGCATCGGCGGGGCATTCGGTTTCCTGCATTTTGTCCATCAGGGACTTAAGATAATAACCCTTGATGACGCGTCCGAAGGGCTTGAAGGAACGGCTGGTTACGGGCTTGATGGTCATGACTAAATACCTCCGTATTCTAATTTTATGATGGAATTATCATACCACGAAATAAGGGAGAATGCAATCATGTTTACAAGAACTTGCTTGTTTTCGGCCTGAAAATAATTGTCATGTGGCATTGATGAAAGAACCGATGAGATTTTTTCATAAAGAGAGTGCGTCCCCGGCTGAAAGACGCATTGAAGAAACTCATTTTTCCCGCTTTCGGAGCCCGCGCCGATGAGGCGCCGCGTGGTTTGCGATAAAGAACCCGAATTGAGCCGGGCGCAGTCTGTGCGCCAAGCAAGGTGGTACCGCGGAAGTTTTCTCCGTCCCTGCAAAACACAAGGGGCGGAGTTTTTTATTTCGCCAATATTTCTGAAAGGAAGTTAAAACGTATGAAGTTTACCCAGATGCTCACCAAGAGATTCAAGGATACGCCCGCCGATTGCCAGATTGCAAGCCACATTTTCATGATCCGCGGCGGATACATGAAAAACGTCGGAAACGGCATCTATTCTCTTTTCCCGATCACCAAGCGCATTACCGCGAAGATCGAAAACATCATTCGTGAAGAAATGAACCGCATCGACGGTCAGGAAGTTCTTTTCCCCGTCGTCATGCCCGGAAGCCTCTGGAAGGAGTCCGGACGCTATGACGCGATCGGAAGCGAGCTTTTAAGATTCCGCGACAGAAGCGGAAACGACATGGTTCTCGGCATGACCCACGAGGAAGCCGCCGTGCACCTTGCGCGTGAGACCGCTGAAAGCTATCAGCAGTATCCCTTTATGATCTATCAGATTCAGACCAAGTTCCGCGATGAGCCCAGAGCGCGCGGCGGCCTCATCCGCGTTCGCGAATTCACCATGAAGGACGCCTATTCTTTCCACACCACGAAGGAAGACCTCGAGCAGTATTACATGCGCTGCCACAAGGCGTATGAGCGCATCTTTGCCCGCTGCGGCGTTCCGGAGGTTATTTCCGTAAAATCCGACAGCGGCATGATGGGCGGAAAGGTTGCCCACGAGTTCATGCTCTGTACCCCCATCGGCGAGGACAGCCTGGTTGTCTGCTCGAACTGCGACTACCGCGCCAACATGGAAAACGCCGACTGCAAGTACGAGGTGATCTCTGCCGATGTTGAAGAGCTTAAAAAGGTTGCCACCCCCGAAATGAAGACCATCGAAGAAGTGGCTTCCTTCCTCGGAAAAGACATGAACGCCCTGATGAAGGCTGTTGCCTATCAGAAGGAAACCGACGACAAGATCGTGATCGTGTTTGTAAGAGGCGATCTCGAAGTCAACGAAGTCAAACTCCGCAACTACTTAAAGAGCGAGGTGCATCCTGCCCTTGATCTTGAAAACAGCGACGTATGCGCCGGTTTCATCGGCCCCAAGGGAATTACCGAGAAGGTTCAGGTGCTGTTTGACATGTCCCTGAGCACCCGCGAAAACTTCGTCTGCGGTGCAAACGAAGAGGGCTTCCACATGACCGGTCTCAACATCAAGCGCGATCTGGGCGACGTAGAGTTTATCGATCTTGCCAAGACCACCGAAGGCGCCATCTGCCCTGTATGCGGACAGCACGCGATTACCCTCACCCGCGGCATTGAAGTCGGCAACATCTTCCAGCTGGGCGACAAGTACACCGGTTCCATGGGCATGAAGTACATCGACCAGAACGGCCAGATGCAGACCCCCATCATGGGATGCTACGGCATCGGCGTCGGCCGCCTTGCCGCCTCCGTATGCGAAGCGCATCACGACGACTACGGCCCCATCTGGCCGATGTCGATCGCGCCCTGGCAGGTACAGCTGTGCGCCCTTCGCGCCGATGACGCAGAGGTTCGCGCGTTTGCCGATCAAATGTATGAAAAGCTTCAGGATGCCGGCATCGAAGTCATCTTTGACGATCGTCCCGTATCCGCCGGCGTTATGTTCTCTGACGCTGATCTCACCGGTGTTCCGCTGCGCGTAGTCGTAAGCCCCAAGGGCCTTAAAAACGGCACTGTCGAAGTTGCCAAGCGCGACAAGAGCATGATGGAGAAGATCGATAAGGACCAGGCGTTTGACTTCATCGTTGAAACCGTAAAGGCCATGAAGGCTGAGTGCGAGAATATCAATATCTGATGGATGAAAAGACGGAGCTGCCCGATGAAGGCGGCTCCGTCTTTCAATAACGATATACAAAGATTTCGGCGGGAGCGAGCTCACGCCTTACGGTAAAAGATGCTGAATTTGCGTGGGGCATGGGCTTTATTCCACTGCGATCTTTTTATTGATTCTCCATAACCTCTTTCGAAAGATCAACAAGGCCGTTTAAGCGATCGTCGGTGGTATATGTGTGCCACGCGCAGGCGAACCTTTTTTCCGGGGAATAAATAAGAAATTGTCCGCGCATGCCGCCTTTTCCAAGGATGCCGTCTACGCCGGTTTTCTGAAAAGCGAAGCCGTTTTCCTGATCGATTCTGATCCAGTCTTCACTCAAAAGCTTCTTTCCATAAATTTCACCGCCGTTTGCGTAGAGATAGCCGAGCTTTACCATGTCGCTTGAACGGATATACAGGCCCGTTGCGCCCATCGGATGATTTTTCGGGCATCTTGAAAACGCGGCTTCCTGCACGCGCATGGGATAAAGAAGCTTTCGCATCAGATATTCGTCCATCTTTTCGCCTGCGCGCCTTCCGACGAGGCGGGAGACGATGTAAAAGGCGGCGTCGGAGTACTGGTAATGCGTGCCGGGTTCGTGCGGCAGTTCCGCTGATAATGCATACGTCAGAAAATCGTCTGTGCCGTAGGTGAAAACGTCCTCGACGTCGATGTCCAGATATCCTTTGTCGATGCCCATGGTATGCGAAAGAGCATGGCGCACAAGCACCTTTTCCCACTTGGGATCTTTAAATCCATCGTATTCACCCTTTAGAACCTCCGTTACAGGCTCGTCAAGGCCGATTTTGTTTTCATCCCAGAGAAGGCCGACGGCGGTTGCAGCAAAGGATTTTGTGCAGGAATAGCTGTTGTTGCACGGATTTCCGCGCCCCGGTGCGATTTCAAAAACGCCGTCTCCGGTCATCGCGGCATAGGAAAAAAGATTTACATCCTTTTTGGCCATAAAGGCTTCGATTTTCTTCATGTCAGGAATCATGATGCTGCCTCCAATCACTTGATGAATACAATTATACCCCCGGCAAAACATGAAAACAAGGGATGGAATTTATAAAAAGAGGCTGTCTCATTAAGAAGAAAACCTCAAAAAAGCATCAATGCGGGACGGGAAACCCGTCCCCTACAGGAAGAAACCATCGCGCTTCCGTTGTAGGGGACGGGTTTCCCGTCCCGAAATCTTAGATTGTTTCATGAAGATACACAAAATCCGGAGTTTGAAAGTATTTTGAGACAGCCCCTTTGCGTTTTATTTGGTTTCGATGGCGCAAAGGCCTTTGAATTCGTCTTCCACGATGATTTCGCCGATCGAGTCGGCCTTGACAAAGCCGGACAGGGGATTTTTGACGCTCATGATGTCGCCCTGAACCGTGGCTTCAACTTCGCTTCTTTCGAAGGAAAGGTCGGTGTTTTCCATTTTGCAATTCTCAAGCACGAGGCCTTTGCAGTAGCAGAGCGGCTGCGTTCCGCGGATGGTGCAGTTTACAAGGCGAAGGTTTTCGGAGTACCACGCAAGGTATTCGCCCTCGATTACGCAGTCAATGCACGTTACGTTTTTGGCGTGCCAGAAAGCGTCCTTGGTTTTCAAAACGGAATTTCTGATGAGCGCGTTTTCAACATACTGGAAGGAGTATTTGCCCGTCATCGAAAGACGCTCAATGTCCATGTCTCGGCACTCGAAGAACGGATACTGGCTCTTAAGCTCGCAGTCGCTGAGTTTGAAACCCCGGACTTTCCACGCAAATTCTTCAGATTCGATCTTGCAGCCGGAAAGCACGATGTCGTCGCATTCACGAAGCGCCTTGATGCCGCCGAGAACGGAAGACTTGATTTCAACATTTTTGTCATACCACAATGCGGCACGGCAGGTCTCGGTCATCTTGCAGTCAGAAATTTTTGCGTTTGTCACGTGCCAGAAGGGATAGCGAAGCGCGAAAAAGCATTTGTCCACTTCGATATCGCGGCACTCTTTGAACGCCGATTCGCCGTCTGCGGGACCTTCAAAGCGGCAGGAAAGCACTTTTGCATTTTTAAGGCCGTAGAGCGCGCGTTCTTCGTCGTAGGTTTTGTTTTCTAAAATCATATATGTACCCCCGGAATTTCATCTTATATTCATTATAGCGCATGCGGGTTTCGAATAGGTGTCGCGCGTGTTATTTCTATTTAAGATGCGCGCTGAAAAACTCCTGGCACACGCGCCTGTAGCGGTCAGAATCCTTGATGAAGCTGAGCGCATGACCGGCGTCAGGGAAAGTCTCAAAACGCACTTCGCTTTTGCAGGCGCCTCTGATCTCGCGGCTCATAGCGCAGGGAACAAAGTCGTCGGATTCTCCGTGGATGAGGAGAATGGGATGGGTTGTCTTTTTTACCGCTTCCACGCAGGATGCAGCGCCGAGACGGAAATGCCCGAACAGAAACGCACTCAGATGCGCAAGCGGCATTGCAATAAAGGCAGGAAAGCCCATGGATTTGGAAACGCTTTTGATGATATCGTGCGGCGCGGAATAGGGACAGTCGGCAACGATGCATTTTACGTTTTTGTGGTTGTATTCGCTCGCCATAAGAACCGTGGCCGCGCCCATGGAAACACCGGAGAGGATAATCTGAACGTCGTCGCCAAAGCGATTGACGGCGTATTCGATCCACGAAAGCACGTCTTTTCGTTCGTTAACGCCAAAGGAAATCACGTTTCCCTCGCTGTCCAGATGCGCCCGCTGCTCGATAACCAGCGAATTGTGACCGTTGTCACGCGCAAGCTTGTTTCCGCCGCAGAAATCTCGCACAGGATTTGAGCGGTAACCGTGGCACTGAATCTGCAGGGGCGCACCGTCCTTAACGTGAATGTAGCGCGCAGTCAGCGTAAGGCCGTCAAAGGACTTTGTGTATACGCGCTCAAAGGGAACGGCGTTCATTTCCAGAATCAGATCGCGTATGAATTTCTGATCCTTCGTGTATTCCTCCCGGTCGGGCAGGATAAACGAATCGCGCGCGCGGTCCTTTCTTGTGCGGAAGGTGAAGACATAGGTACAGTAAGCGGCGATCAGGATGACGACAATCAAAGCAAGCAAAATATACAGCATATTTTTCTCCTGAATATTTGATAGCTTGATTATACCACGAAAGCGTGATAAATGGAATAAAAAATCATGCGGAAATATTGAAAAGAAGCGCAGCAGTTTTTGCTGCGCTTTTGCCTTGCCTGATTTATTGAATGTTCAGATATCCGCAAAGCACCTTGAGCGTATTCATAACGCCGTCCATGTGGCTTCTTTCGTAGCCGTGGCTGGCATATACGCCCGCGCCGATCAGACCGTGCCGGATGTCATATCCTGCGCGCAGAGTGGCTTCCACATCGCTGCCGTAGTGGGGATATACGTCTACAGCATAGTCTGCGCCGGTTTTTTTAGCCGCGTCGATGAGTTTTCCGGTCACTTCATAGCTGTAGGGGCCGCCGGAATCCTTTGCGCAGATGGAAACCTGCTTTTCTGTGCACTGAAGGCCGGTTCCGACGCAGCCCATGTCTACGGAAATTGCTTCGGTCACGCCCGCAGGAACGGATGCGCTTCCGCCGTGACCGACTTCCTCATAAACGGTTACATGCGCATAGGTACGGCGGGGAAGGGAAATACTGTTGTCCTTTATGTATTTTGCAAAGCCGAACAAAATGCCGCAAGAGAGCTTGTCGTCTAAAAATCTGCTCTTTAAATAGCCGGATGCGGTGCGCTTTGTTCTCGGGTCAAAGCAAACGATATCACCCACTTCGATGCCCAGTGCGCGCGTATCTTGCGCGCTTTTTACGTCCTCGTCCAGTACGACTTCCGTGGAATCAAACGTGCGCTTGGTGGCGGAATAATCGCCGTTAACATGCGTGGAGGCGTTGATCAGCTGAAGCGTTCCTTCAATGGCTTTTCCGTCTCTCGTATATACGCGGACGTTTTCAGCTTCGGCGTTGTTTGCATTCATGCCGCCGATGTTCACGATGCGAAGTCTGCCGTTTCCCTTAATTTCTGCGACCATGCCGCCAAGCGTATCGCAGTGCGCTTCCAGAAACAGTCCGTCGTTTTCATCCTCTCCGCCGAAATCAATCAGCACGCCGCCCTTGACGGTGATCTTTGCATCAAAGCCAAGCGCAGCAAATTCATTTTTGACCCATTCTGCCGCCTTTTTTGTATAGCCGGACGGTGAGTCGATGGCAAGCAGCTGTTCGGTTTTCTGCCATGCGTATTCGGCGTAATTATAGTCAATCATGTTTATGTCCTCCGTTTTTGTTTTTAGTATAGCACAGGAAATCCAAAATGGAAACATAAAAGAGGCATTTTGCAGCCTCTTTTATACGCCGTATTTGATTTTTACCCGCTCAAGCTTTTCGCCGAAGGGTTTTGCAAGGAACCATAAGAAAACAAGGTTTGAAACGGTGTAAAGCGCGGTGTGGGGCAGGGCGGTTATGAGGCCTGCTTTGTAAAGATCCAAATTGATTTCACCCGCATACCACATGACCGACCAAAGATCCATGATGAGGGAGAAGAGGATGCCCGAGAGCGCGCCGAATACGAGAAGGAGAATTCGGCTTTTTTTAAGCGGAGCGGAAAGATAACCCGAAACAAGGCCGATCATGCCCCAGGCAAGCATCTGAAAAGCTGTCCACGGGCCTTGTCCGAAGTAAAAATTTGACAAAAGCGCAGACAGTGCGCCGACCAGAAAGCCGGATTCCGGGCCTAAGTAGATGGCGGTTATGATGGTCAGGGCAGTGATGGGTTTAAAAAACGGGATAAACCGGCCTACGATGCAAAGGGCAGTCATAGCTGAAACGAGCACAAGCCGGCGCGAGCCGGTTTTTTTCTTTTCAAAGCCGGATGCAAACAAAAGAAGCGAACAAAAAGCGATGAGGGCTGAAATGAAAAGATATTGCTTGCCCTTGAATATCGTGGCTGACAGGATGACAAGGACTGGAATCACGACAAAGGGGAGGAAGATTTTAAGAGCGCTGCGGACGCTTTTATTTTTGATGACGATCATGTGCACGCGTCCTTTCTGCCGTTTTTCAGGCACAGATCGCATGCGTCCTGAATTGTCACGGCATTTTCAAAGATACCGCGCGTCATGCGGGAAACGGGGGTGGTATAAAAACTGTTTTGGCTGAAAAACGTTCTCGGATGGGCAACGGATACGATCTGGCCTCTGAAGAACATGGCGCATTTGTCAGCGGTTTCAGCGGCAAATTCGGTATCGTGGGTGACAAGGACAATGGTCATACCCGTTTCCTTCAGTGACTTTAATATGCCGGTTAACTGATGCTTGGTTTTTGCGTCCACGCCCTTTGTAGGTTCGTCAAGAAGAAGGAGCTTCGGCTTTGTGGAAAGCACCTTTGCAAGCGCTAAAAGCTGCTGTTCGCCGCCCGACAGATCATAAGGGTGCATATCAAAATAGCGCGTAAAGTCGATGGGCAAAAGGCTCATACCGTATTCGGCGTCCATTAATTCCTCGCGCACGGTGTTATGAAGAAACACAGTCTGAACATCCTGAGGTAGCATGGTCAGACAATTTCTGAAAAGGGACTGGTTTTTGTTGTCCCCAAGCTTTTTTTCAAATACGCGGATTTCGCCTGCGTAGGGCTTTAAAAGGGATGCGGCGGCAGAAAGCGACGTCGTTTTTCCAGAGCCGTTTCCGCCTAAGATTGCGTAGATTTCACCGGTCTGAACGGTGAAGGATACGCCGTTTAAAATGTCGCGCCCGTGCCTTTCATAGCGGAAATACACGTTCTTAAAGGAAAGCGCGCAGGATGCTTCTGCGGATGCTTCTGAGTCGGGAAGAGAACGGATAATCAAGCGGTAGTTTTCTTCGATCATGCGCCTGCCGTCTTTTATGTGAATGGGGCAGGAGCCTTTATGAGACAGCGCATGGTGAAGCCGGGCGGCCGCGGGCATGGCGAGAAGAAGCGGGGAATCGGTGGAAAGCTTTGAAATGGTGTTTTCGGGCGTGTCTGAATAGACGACTTCGCCTTTTTCAAGCACGATCATTTTATCCGATACCGGAACGGCTTCTTCCAAACGGTGCTCTGTGATCAGAACGGTGAGCGCAAAATCGCGGTTGAGTTTTTTGACGGTCTGAATAAAATCTGAGGCGGCGATAGGGTCAAGCTGGGATGTGGGTTCGTCCAGAATCAGAACATCCGGCTGCATGGCCATGACGGCGGCAAGGTTCAAAAGCTGTTTCTGTCCGCCGGATAAGTCGTTTACATTTTTCTCATACCATTCTTCAATGCCGAAATACGCGGCCATTTCGCTGACTCTGCGGGCAATGGCTGCGCGGGGAAGATTCATGTTTTCAAGTCCGAAAGCAAGCTCGTGCCATACTTTGTCGGTCACCAGCTGCATCTCAGGCCTTTGCATGACGAAGCCGACCTTATAGGCGGCCTCTTCGTCGGTAAGGGAAGTTTGATCCTTTCCTGAAACATAAACCTTTCCGCTAATCTCGCCAAGAGGCGCAAGTTCGCGCTTCAAAAGGCGCAAAAGCGTCGATTTTCCGCTGCCGGTTGCACCGCAGATCAGGGCAAACTCGCCCTTTTCAATTTCGAAGGAAACGTTATTTACGGCGGGTTCTTTTTTGCCGGGATAGGTAAAGGTCAGATTTTCGACCGCAAGAAACGCCATTTTGCCGCCTCCTTTACGTGAATGATGGTGGGAAGTAGGGATAAAACAAGATAGGACAAGTAGCCGGGCGAAGAAAAAGCATCAAGAGAAGGCAGTTCAAAATACGGATAAAAGGAAAATGTACTGCCGCTTAAAAGAAACAGACTCAGGCAGGATAAAGCGACCGAAAGCGAAAGCAGAAGCACATCCCACGCCTTCCACGAAAAAATCGAAAACCGGCTTCGTTTTCCGATGCCGTAGCCGCGGGCGGTCATGCTGTCGGCGGTGATGATGCCGTTTTCAAGCACCCATGTGACCATGACGGAAAAAATGCGCATTGCGCCTTTCATGCGATCGACGATGTTGTCTTCTTTGTAAAGGCCGAGCGCGGTCTGGGCGGCTTTTACTTTTTTGACCTGAGAAGTGAAGTAAGGGACATACCGCAGGGACAGGGAAAGCATGAGCGCGATTTTGGGGCTCAGCGCGCCAAAGACGTAGATCAGCTTATCGCTGGTCATGATTTCGGAAAAAAGGCGGAACCAGTAGAGGACGCCTGTCAGCATAAAGGCCATTGCCAGGCCATATAGCGCGGATTCAAGGGTGATGGGATTGTTGTTTAAAACGAATAAGACCGTTGCGCCGTTATGGGAGATAAAGGGATTGATGAGGGCTGTAACGATAAAAAGGAGAAGCGGGAAAAGGTGAGATTTCGCTTTTCCAAAGCCGTTTTTTACAAAATGATAGGCAAGCGCGCCGAAGAAGGAGATGAGAATCAGAAACATGTTCATCGTAAACATGGAAATAACTGTGATCAGAAGAAAATAGACAGAAACTGCGATCGGGTTCAGATCCTCAAATGAACGCATTCATCGCGCCTCCTTTCTTCGAGCTTGCTTTTACGATTCTTGCCTTCCTTCCCGGGGGAGCCTTGGAATACGAAGGGATTGCCGTTAGTTTTCAATGTCGTTTCCAAGTTCAAGGGAATAAAGCCACCTTATGCTGTCGCCGTCTTTGAGCACATACTGGTCGCAGCCGATGGACGGGGATACGCCGTTTACATAGTATTTCCAACCGGACAGGTCGCCGAAATCAAATTCGTAGATATAGCCGATGCCGACAATGTAGATCATGCCCTCTGCACCGGATTTTTCCATGTGGATTTTGTTCTGTCTGCACGCTTCAAGAAGAATATCGTAAACCGTGTTGCCCTTGGAAAGGGGGAAGGCGGTTTCCTTAAGAATTGTGCCGTCCTTGGGAACGTGCTTTGGGCTTTCTTCGCCGGAGATGGTATCGCAGCGGATTTCAAGATTTACGCTTCCGATTATATTTTTCTTTTGAACGGCAGTTGTGCTGTAGAAATCATCCGCTGACTCAAAATCGGAAAGAAATACAAACGCAATAAGGCCAAGCGCGATTACAAAAATGAACAGGAAATTTTTGATATTACGCTTTTTAAGGAAGAAAAACACGAGCATCAGGATGATTGAGATAAAAAGAATTGCGCCCGATGCAATCCATTTGTAAGCGGGAATCGCGCTTTCTGATGAAAAGGCAGATAGCTTTTCGGCCTCGTCAAATTCGTACAGGCTGCTTTTTCCATCAAGAAGCCGCTTATAGGACACAAGACTGTAAAACGCCTGCGCGGTTGCCATGGGGTTGGACGCGCCGGAAAGCGTGTGGGAAAAGGAGCCGTCTTCAAGGACAAACAGGGAAAGCGCATCCAAAAGCGTTTTCCCATTTTTGATAAAGCGAGCATCTGTAAACGGATCGATGCCCATTGAAGTCAGGGCGACGATTACCTGGGAAGTCGTTTCGGGATTGAGTACGCCATAACTTTTGTAGCCGCCTTCTGTTTCCTGCAGTTTTGCAAGATAGGAAATTGCACGTTCACAGGAGGCGTTTACAATTTCCGTTTTCTTGTGCGGGGCGAGCGCCTGAACGGTCATCGCCGTAACGTCAGCGTTTCCGACGGTTCCGGAAAGCGCCCAGCCGCCGTCTGAAAGCTGGAGGGATAATAGTTTTTCGATGACGGTGTCTTCCGTGTACAGCGCAGATTCGAAGCCGTTACGGATTAGGTGCAGGCCGTAAACCCAGCTCATAATGCCCTGTGCACCGATGGTTTCGTCGACTGCAGTTTGGATGGGGGAAAGATCGGCCCCCACTGCAATGAGCGCAAGGGCAAACTTTTGCCTTGTGACAGCGGCGCGGGGAGAGGTGCTGTCAAAGGATGTATAGAAATAATCCGTGCATGAGGAAAAGTCGTATCCGCCCATTTGGCGAAAGGCAATCGCGTACCATTCAGCCGCGGGCGCGTCTTTTAAGGAAGAAGCAATCCAGCTTTGGGCGTCTTTTCCGTCCATTAAGAACGCGCAAACGCCGCCAAGCAGGAAATCGGCCTGTTTGGCGGTGTCGGAAAGAGACGTATTCTGTTTGCTCTCTGAAAGGCACGATGAAAAGCACAGCGCCAATAAGAGAAAAAGGATCAGTATCTTTCTTGTCATAGTATTATTCCTGAATTACGTTTACAACGCATACGGGGGCGACGAGATTCATGGTTTCGCTGACAGCGCTTACAACATACTCGCCAGCAGTCTCAAATGCGATTTCAAATGCGCCGCCTTCTGCGGTTACGATGTTTGCTTCTTCGCCGTTTACAAGCACCTTCGCGCCTTCAACGCCCAGGACGATGGGGTTCCACGCTTCGTCGTAGCCTGCGGCCAGAAGGGAAAGGGACACTTTTTCGCCGGCCTTTACATCGAGCGCGGCCTTGTCAAAATAGGAATAGGTGTCCGTCCAGGCGATCAAGTCGGTGTAGGCGTAAGCCTTTACATGGTCGCCTTCCTTGACGGCGTCGGAAAGACTCATGGGGGACATGTCATTCACCATATAGCCGTAGCTTCCGCCGTTGTCAATGCCCCAAAGAAGCGTTAGGGAAAGGCCGTATTCGGTGGATGCGTAGCCAAATGCGGCTGCTCCCATTTCGTGCTTCTGGGCGTGAGCGCAGAAAAGCGCGTCGGCAATCGTGATTGCGCCGTCCTGATCCTGATCGGTTACGAAAATGCTTTCATGCGCGAGCACGAGCGTGTTGGTATCATCTGTAATGGACACGAATACGTTTACGCCTTCCACCGCAGTTTCTGAAAAGGCGAGGGAGGAGAGGAGAATGAGAGCGAGGATGATGGATGCGATCTTCTTCATGCTGGTTATACCTCTTTCTTCTTGGTTTTATGGGAAAGCGGATTTGTCCGCCTGACCATACGGGGTTATTTCTGCTTGCGTTTTTGCTGCTTGGATTCCTTTATCTTTGCCTCTTTTAGGCCGGCCTTTTCAAGCGCGCGGGGCCACGGACCCAGAAACGCCTTGATCCGGGCGCGGTCCGCCTCTTCGAAATCGGTTTTCAAGGGGATTCGGTGGGTTACCTCGGCTTTCTCAATAAGCATTCTGATTGCCCATTCGATCTTTTTGTCATCCGGCATACTGATTCTCCCAAATAAAAAACTCTTCCGGTATACGATCGGAAGAGTACAACTGATTTGATTCAGCGGACGCATGAAAAATGCAGCATAAACGCTTTCATAAATCGGCTGCACTCTTCACACCAAATTGTGATTACCATCTAAAAAACGCGGCAGGTATCCTGACTTATGACAACGAAGAAACCTTTCTTCGGAAAAGCGCCCTTCTCAGAAATCACTTTCCAATGGCAATGCGCTTTTATTCTCATCAAATACAGTAATGGCGGTTGTTCCGGATTCTGACCGGATTCCCTTTTGCCTACTGAGCACAACGGCCGTTCGCACCACGCTTTTGAAATATTCAATTTTGTTTGCATTTTAGCACGCGTGAAGGATAATGTCAATACGAAATTCAGCTGCGTTTTCGCTTTTCTTTTTTTGAAAACCGAGCGCTATAATTATGGAAACACATAACATGAGAGACGCAAATATGCGAAGAGAATTAAGCGTGCTGTTCGAACGCGTTTTGAAACTGGAAGCAGATGGCTTTAAACCCGTTATGCCAGAAAGCGGAGGCTTCTGGCGGGCATATCTTGACTATTGCCAAACGGGAAAAAATCTGTACGGCATTCCGCTTCTTTTTCCGGGCAACCGTAAGAAAATGGGCGAATTTCAGTTTGACTGAAAGATGTATCGCCTGCCTCTCAATGAGCCGGAGCGAGGCAACCACATTTGCGGACTCATGTCCGACGCGCCTTTTACCGTAAACAGAAAGACGGAATCATGCATATGCGCTGTTTATGAGAATGTTTCCGAACGTTATCCGTTCCTGTTTCGGATGGAGATCACGGATTCTCTTTCGGGAAAGGGCTTCCATAGAGTTGTTTCGATTCTCAATGCTGAACAAGCTGTTCTTCGGCGCGATCAACCGGGTAGCTCACTGGTTTTGTTTTGTTCCGGCGTTTACTTCAGGGGGAGCAGCATATCACTGCGGGCGGGCGTTTTGCCTGTGCGTTACTTGTAGATCAGAAGTATGTCACAGCCGCATCCCTCGAAGGCGTCAGCGGGCAGCTTGCC
>JAEDIV010000213.1 GCA_016296675.1 Clostridia bacterium | reverse complement strand
GAGGAAGTGCGCTCCCTCTCCATACCTCTCCCGGAGGTTTGTTGATGATCTGAAGCTGCCAACCGGCAGCTTATTTCTGTTCGAATACAAAAAACCGCGCAGGTGGATTCTTTTCTCCCGCGCGGTCATTTTATCTTTTATTTTCTGTTGAGTTTCAGCTGTGCAACCCTGCACGCTCTCATATAAACATTTGTCAGATACTCTTCCAGATCCATCCTTGCATATGCGTCGTTTTCATGGCGTCCGGGCTTGGACACACGGCTCATTTCAAAGGTCAGAATCCCGTCAAATCCGCACCTGTTCAATCTGTCTACGATATCGTTCCAGTCTGCAATGCCGTCAAAGGGCAAAAGGTGCAAATCGTCCCATCCCTTGATTTTTCCTTCGTAATCCCAGATGCCGAGGTTGTCGTTCAGATGCATCGCAATCAGCCTGTCGCCGTACAGCGCAGTCATATCCTTTGAATGATTGTAGCACATTTCATGCCCCGTATCCCAGCAGAAGCCAACGTTTTCATAGTCCTTGAAAGCATCCATAAGGCATGCGAGATATTCTTCTCCCTCAGTGTTTTCAAAGGCGATTCTCACGCCCTTTTCTTTTGCATAGTCGACGACTTTTTTGTAATTCTGAACGCCGAAGTCATTTGGCGTATGCTTGTCAAAGCCAATGATCGCATGAACAATCATAATGTCAGTTCCAAGAGTTATGCACGAATCAACAGAATCCAGAAGCTCCTGTATTGCCGTTTCGGTTGTATCGTCCTTTTCCCACATGCTCGCCATCTTGTGAAACGGCGCATGAACCGACTGAACGATCATGCCTTCTTTATCTGCAGCTGCCTTGATGCCTTCAAAATCAAGTTCCTTTTTCCAATCGACAAAAAATGCGTCAAAACCGATTTTTTTAAAAAGCGCAATGCGCTCTTCATAAGAAAGCCCCTTCGCAACTTCAATGCCCAGGCAGAGTTTCGTTCTGTACATCTCCCTATCCTCCTGAATCAAAATCCTTTTCATTTATTATAAACTTTCCGCATGGATCCGTCAATTTGTGCAGCGCATTTTTGTCTGTCCACTTAAGGATTTTTTCCGCGTGTTGAAACCATACGCGCAATATGATACAATATTTTCAAAAATAAATCTGCTTTCGAGGCGGTATCTATGAATAACGAATGCCTGATCTGTTCATCTCCCCTTGAGTATCTTCTGACCGACGTTCAAATGGAATGCGCAGTCTGTCACAAAAAGGAACTCAGCAAAACACGTTGCGTAAAGGGGCACTATGTTTGTTCCGACTGCCACACCCGCGGTATGGACGTTATTTTCGGCCTTTGTCTTTCGGAAACAAGCAAAAACCCCTTCGAAATCCTCGAAAAAATGATGTCCATGCCGTTTTGCCACATGCACGGCCCGGAGCATCATGTAATGGTGGGTGCATCCCTTCTGACCGCCTTCAAAAATGCCGGCGGAGAGATCAATCTTGAACACGCGCTCAATGAGATTTATCAGCGCGGAAAGGCCGTTCCGGGCGGTGCTTGCGGATTCTGGGGCGCATGCGGCGCAGGCGTCAGCACAGGCCAGTTTTTCGCCATTGCTTCGGGCTCGACGCCGCTTGCCAAAGAAGCATGGGGACTGAGCAACCAAATGACAGCCAAAGCCCTTGAATCCATCGGAAAACACGGCGGCCCGCGATGCTGTAAAAGAGACGCCTATCTTGCCCTTAAGGCCGCAATCGATTTTACTGCACTTAACCTGAACATTCAGATGGAATCGACTTTACCCGTATGCACACGCTCGCATATGAACGGTCAGTGCTTAAAAAACAACTGCCCGTTTTATAAAAAAGACATATGAAAAAAGTGGCGTTTATCTGCGTGCACAATTCCTGCCGCAGTCAGATTGCGGAGGCGCCCTGAAAGCATTTCGCCTCAAACGTCTTTGAAAGCTATTCCGCAGGCACCAAAACCAAACCGAACATCAATCCCGATGCTGTCCGTCTTATGAAAAAGCTTTACGGCATCGACATGGAAAAAACACAGCGCAGCAAACTTCTTTCCGCCCTTCCTCCGATCAATATCGCAATCACCATGGGCTGCAACGTCCAATGTTAAAGCCTCCCCTGCCAAAAGCGCGACGACTGGGGCTTTGAAGATCCGACCGGCAAGGACGACGCGGCATTTATCGAACCCATAAAGACAAGCAAAGAAAAGATTTGGCTTCTTACTAAAGAATTGTCTGAGTAAAATTCCATCCCTATTAGCAAAAACGCTCCAATCCCTCAAACGAAAAGCAATCGGAAATAATCTTTTTTCAGAACAGTAGCTGCCTTTTCATGAACAAACGCCAATAATTGATTTTCGCAATCATTGTTATTGCCATTCTCGTAATTCCGAGGAGCCCTGTCCAGCGATAGGTTGACGGCGGAACAGTTGAATAAATTTCGCTTACATGGCGGCTTGAAAACTGCAAAATCCTCCATCGCGAAAACGTTGTTGAAGGTCATATCCTGGGCAAAAGGTTCTACCTTCTCGGCATCTGCCTGTATGATGACACATTTTTTACCCCCAACGCCCAAACATCACACAAATTGGAAATTTCACCGGGCATGCCGGATTAAAAGAAAAACGACCTGCACAAAATGTACAGGTCGTTTTATATGGGCAGGGGTGGATTCGAACCACCGAAGTCTGCGACGGCAGATTTACAGTCTGCTCCCTTTGGCCACTCGGGAACCTACCCGCATTTACGCTGCAATACTTCAAAACAAAAACCGTCTTAAGAAGACGGTTTAAGGTGCCACCCGGATTCGGACCGGGGAGTGAAGGTTTTGCAGACCTTTGCCTTACCGCTTGGCTATGGCACCAGGCAAAGAAAAGAGCGGTAGACGAGACTCGGACTCGCGACCTCCACCTTGGCAAGGTGGCGCTCTA
>JAEDIV010000068.1 GCA_016296675.1 Clostridia bacterium | reverse complement strand
TGGGGTTAAATGGGCTCGAACCATCGACCTTTACGATGTCAACGTAACGCTCTGACCAACTGAGCTATAACCCCAAGCGCAAGATATATTATAACCGAGAGAAACACTTTTGTCAATAGGCCAAATCCTATTTTTTCTTATATTTGCACTTTTTGATCCAAATCCTATGGATTTATACATCCCCCTCAAAAGTTATATTGTTTCATCATAGAAACAATGATAAGCCTTGTCGAATCGATGAATCGGAAGTATAATAGAGACATCAGTTCAAACACAAGGAGGCGGCACCATGCCCAATCAAGCCATCGTCATTATGACGGATTCCCAAAGATACGACATGGTCGGATGCTATAAATATCCCCAGATGCGCACACCCTGTCTTGATGCATTTGCCGATACTGCGCTTCGCTTCGAAAGGGCCTACACCACGCAGCCCGTATGCGGTCCGGCGCGTTCTGCGATTTTTACAGGTCTCTATCCCCATTCCAACGGCAGCTGGACAAACAGCGTTGCGCTTTACGAAAATGTGAAAACCGTTGCACAGCGTCTGTCTCCCCAGGGAATTCACTGTGCCTTTATCGGAAAATGGCATCTGGACGGCGGCGACTATTTCGGCCTTGGCCGATGCCCTGAAGGCTGGGATGAGAACTACTGGTACGACATGAAAACCTACCTTTCCGAGCTTACCGAGGAAGAGCGTTTGTTCAGCCGGAACGCAGACAATGTTGATACCGAAGAGGGTGTCGAGCGCGAATTCACCTACGGCGCACGCGTCACAAAACGTGCCATTGATTTTCTCGAAAAATTCAAGGGCGAAGATTTCCTCCTCGTTGTTTCCTATGACGAGCCGCACGATCCGGCGCTCTGTCCGAAACCTTACTCCGAACTTTTCAGAGACTTTGAATTCCCCAGAAGCGAAAACGTAGACGATACGCTTGAAGGGAAGCCTTCGCATCAGAAAGCCTGGGCGCAGGATCGCCTGTACAAACCTGCGCCTGAAACCTTAGGCGGAGACGGACTGCGTCACTTTTTCGGCTGCAACGCCTTTATTGACAGCGAAATCGGCTTGATTCTCAATAAAATTGACGAGTGCGCAAAGGATGCCTTTGTGCTCTATACCTCCGACCACGGAGACGCCATCTCTTCCCACCGGCTTTTCGCCAAAGGGCCGTGCCTGTACGACGAAATCACGCGCATTCCTTTTATCCTGAGATGGCCGGGCTATACGAAAGCCGGCGATGTTTTCCCGTATCCTGTCAGCCACATCGACATAACGCCCACGCTTCTGGATTATTTCGGCCTTCCCGAAGGAAAATGGATGGAAGGAAAGAGCCTGAGGCGCATATTTAGCCCGGACTTCGAAAGCGAAACCGTGTTCCTCGAATTCGGACGGTATGAGGTCGATCATGACGGATTCGGCGGTTTCCAGCCAATGCGCGGCGCAATTGACAAAAGATACAAGCTCGCAATCAATCTTCTGTGCGAAGATGAGCTTTACGATCTTGAGAAAGATCCCGCTGAAATGGTCAACCTCATAAACGATCCTGCATACGCAAAAATCCGCGACGGGCTTCACGACAAGATTCTTGACTGGATGAATGAAACGCGCGATCCTTTCCGCGGTTACTGGTGGGAGCGCAGGCCATGGCGCGAAGATGCGCTTGACGCCACATGGGATTACACCTGCATGACGCGCCAGAGAGAACACGAAGAATTTGAACCCAGGCAGCTCGATTACATGACCGGTCTTGAAATGAAGGAAGCGACCCGCGTTAAAGGCTATTCCTCTCCCCCGCCCAGGCGCAGGAAAAAGAACAACTGATTCTGCGTCAAAGGCTCCGTTCCACCCGGTAGACAAACATTTGTCTTTCTGTTATAATAGCATTAAACCAGTAAGGAGGTAGTGTTTATGAAAGCAATCATTCTTGCAGCCGGATATGCAACACGTCTTTATCCGCTGACCGAGAATATGCCAAAGGCTCTCCTGAACGTTGGAAACAAGCCGATTCTTGAGCATTTGCTGGACGCTTTTGCGAATGAAAAGGCGATCGACGAAATCCACATCGTATCAAACGCACGTTTTTATGGTCAGCTGAAAGCCTGGGCTGACAGCGCGTTGGAAGGATATAAACAGAAAATCACGGTCTGGAATGACGGAACAACCTCCAATGAAAACCGCCTCGGCGCAATCGGTGATATTTTATATGTGATTCAAAAAGCCGCAATAGATGATGATCTGTTCATAGCCGCTTCAGACAATCTTCTGTCCAAACCGCTTGACGGATATTTTGAAGACTTCAGAAAGCATGGCTGTGATCTTTTGCTGACGGGCAGGCTTTTCGATTTCGAAGAACGCAAGCGTTACGCGATCCTTCAGCTGGATGCATCCGGGCGCGTTATCGATCTTGAAGAAAAGCCGCAGAACCCGAAGTCGGACATCGCCGCCTATGCCGAATACATTTATACCAGGGATACCTTGCCCCTTATAAAGCAATACATCAGCGATGGAAATAATCCCGATTCTCCCGGGCATTTTCCCGAATGGCTTTATAAAAGAAAAGAAGTCCGCGCATACATATATGACGGCGAATGCGTCGACATCGGAACCATCAAAATGTACAATGAAATTCAAAGCCTCTGGACATAAAAAAAACCTGCCGGACAGCACTCCGGCAGGTTCAGATCATCAACAAACCCCTGGGTGTGGTTTGGAGAGGGAGCGCACTCCCTCTCCATTTTCAATCGATTTTGGCGGCATGTACTTAAAAATCGCGCGTTTTCACTAAGCGTAGCGACTGAAAACGCTTCCCCTTCCCGATTGCCGGACAGCGCTCCGGCAGTTTTTTTATCATTTTCTAAGCAATACCAAATACAGAAGATAACGTATTTTACCGAGCACAATTCCTGAGCACGCCCGCATTGCGATATTTTTTACATACTCGCAACTGGAAATCATCTTCTTTTCCCTCATGTAAGAGAAAAGCTTTTTCTGCGACGCAATATACTTTATGCCGCCCCTGCGCCTGTACATATCAAGCCCGGCGCGCATGCGAATCAGCGGACAGGAAAGATTCATTCCTTTTTCACCGTTTAAAAGCATTCTGACCCACAGATAATAATCCTCAAGAAGATACATATCCTGATACCCGCCGGCGTTTTCGACTGCGCTTTTTTTGAACATGACACACGGGTGGTTGAACGGATTTCTCGCTTTGGCAAACTTTCGGATCTCATCATCCTTTTCCGGCAAAACACGCCTTGCGGTTACCGTATTGACATCATCAAAGAATTCCTCAACAATGCCGCTCACAATGGAAATGTCCGAATGCGCTTCAAATGCTTCAAGCTGCCTTTCACAGCGATTCGGCAGCGATACATCATCCGTATCCATACGCGCAACAAGCTCGTTTCTGCAGCGCGTAAGGCCCTTATTCAGCGCTTTTCCAAGGCCGCCGTTTTGGGGAATACGGACGATGGTAAGCATATCCCCAATCATCGCCTGTGCCCAGGAAATTACTTCTTCGAGTTCGTCTGTAAGCGGGCCGTCGCACACAAGAACGAAATCATTCGTTTTGACAGTCTGATCCAGCATGCTTTGAATTGCGCTTCGGAAATACGCCGGCTTTTCCTTGTAGTAAACCGACATAAGAACAGAATACTCTGCCATTTCCGCACCGCCTTTCATGCGACATTTCTTCGCTTATTTATGCCCGGTATCATCATAGATCGCAGTAATCTGATCTGCGTTCACGCCTTGGGTACTTTCCCGCAAAAAGAGAATCTTGACCGTAGCAAACATCAGATGAATATCTTCTATAATGGACATATTGTTTATATACAAAAGATCCATCTGCAGTTTGTCATACGGCTGCGTGTTGTACCTTCCGTACACCTGCGCATAACCGGTAAGACCGGCTTTCACCTGAAGCCTCAGGGCAAAGGACGGCATTTCCTTTTCATACGCTTCGGCAATCGAAGGTCTCTCCGGTCTCGGGCCGACAATCGTCATACTGCCGGATAGAATATTTATAAGCTGCGGAAGTTCATCGATCCTGCATGCCCGGATAATCCGGCCTACAGGCGTTATACGGCTGTCCGACTGAGACGCAAGGCGGGCTACGCCGTCCTTCTCCGCATCGACATACATGCTTCTGAATTTGATAATCCGGAAAACTTTTCTGTCCTGCGTGAGGCGCTCCTGCAAGTAAAATACAGGGCCTCCATCGCACAGTTTAATGGCGATGGCAGTAATCAGCATAATCGGACTTAATGCAATCAGCGCTGTAAGCGAAACAACAATATCCATCGTCCGCTTCAAAAGCGTGTATTCCGGCGACAATTCCGCGCGCGAAACACGCATGGTCGGAATGCTGAAAAGATGCACATTTCTTGCTCCTGCCAGAATTACATCGCCCACATGAGGAACGAAATACCCCGTAATCCTGCTTTCAATCAGGAATTCCGTCAGTCTGTTTCTAAGCGTTGCATCGATTCCGATCACAAATACGGCACTGATTCCGTCGAGTTCTTTTTTAAGCTCATCCAGATTTCGGGGAGCCTTTATATATTTGACTACTTCGAATTTCGTTCTGTATCTGTCAATTTCATTGAATTTCACAAGATCCGAATCATCTTTATAGACAATCGCCGTTTTCTTCGCCTTATGAAGCATGAAATACAGCTTGTTTACAGCGATACTCCAAAGCGCATTCCACACAATCTGACCGCCGAACACCGCCATTAAAGGGAAGGGGTTCGGGATATCCGCCCAGCCGATCCACATAATCAGAATGTAGATGGCAAGGCCCACACCGTCAGCAAGAGACAAGGAATAAAACAGCGCCCAACTCTTTGAGGTTCCGATATCATATGCATTATAGGTTCTGTTCAAAAGAAGCTGAATAATGCAGTACAGCATCAGAACAAGGATTTCACCATAGCCTGCAAAACCGATCTGGAATCTGGGCGAATAATAGAAATGCCAGGCAATCCAAAATAAATATGCGCTTCCAAGAATGTTGATCAGCTTCATCAGGCGTATCAGCATTCGGTTACACATTCTTCTGTACATCAAATACACTTCCCAGTAGTTATTCAAACTGTTGATTCATAACAACACTTTAATTATGCCATCAAATTATACACCATTTCCGTAATGACAGTCAATGATAAAATCCCCGCTCTTTTTATATGTTCTGTGTCGCTGGTGCAATTGACCTTTTATCCATCTCTTGACAACCCAACTGCTGACGATATAATAAAAGCAGGTTACTTTGGGAAGGAGATATATCTATGCTTCTTTATTTCGTGCGTCACGGTGATCCAATATATAATCCCGACCAGCTCACGCCCCTTGGACACAGACAAGCCGAAGCGATCGGAAAGCGTCTGAGTTTATTTGGCGTTGACAAGGTTTTTTCTTCGACCTCAAAGCGCGCCTATCAGACCGCACTGCCCACCTCTGAAATCTGCAAAAGGGAAATCACACAGTTGGATTTTGCCCATGAGGATCACGCATGGAAACAGCTCTGCGTAACCATGCCTGACGGCAATCAAACCTGGGCTTTCCGCTATCCTCCTACTGCGCAGCTGTTTGTCAGCAAAGAGATGCGCGACCTTGGTGATAAATGGTATACCCATCCGGAAATTGAAAAATATCATTTTGAAAAAGGCATTGAACGCATTCAAAATGAAACTGATAATCTTCTTCTGTCGCTTGGCTACAAACATGTTAGAGAAAAGAATTTATACGAAGCAGTAAACCCCAACGAAGATCGGGTTGCTTTCTTTGCACACGAAGGATTTGCATCCGCATTCCTAAGCTGCTTACTCGACATTCCCTACCCCATGTTCAGCGTGCATTTCGGTTTAACCCACTCCTCCCTTACTGTCATTGAATTCAGGGAAGAATTCGGTTTCGTGATTCCAAAAGTACTCACAAGCGGAAATGATTCTCATCTTTACCGCGAAGGAATCATGACCGGATATCAGAACAGAATCAAATACTGAATCGATGATTCCTTTTCAATATGTCTCTAACGCATTTATGCCGCCTTCTTTTGAGGCGGCGTATTTCAAACCAATCTTTCTTCCATAAACAAAAAGGAACCGTGTTATTCGACACAGTTCCTTTTTCATGCGCTTACCCTTAGCCCTGCTTCTGCTTGTGCTTGGGGTTCTCGCAGATTACCATAACATGTCCCTTACGCTTGATGATCTTGCACTTTTCGCAGATCACCTTAACGGACGGCCTTACCTTCATCGGTGGTTCCTCCTTTTTGGAATTTACGACTTACTGCGCCAGGTAATGCGACCTCTGGTCAGATCGTAGGGCGAAAGCTCAATGGTGACCTTGTCGCCGGGATAAATGCGAATATAATTCATGCGCATTTTTCCGGATACATGAGCCAGGATCTTATGACCGTTGGGCAGCTGTACTTCGAACATGGCGTTCGGATAGCATTCCGTTACAACGCCTTCAACTTCGATAACATCAGACTTGGACAAAGCTTTACTCCTCCTCGTTAGAAAGCCAATGGCGCACTTCGTGATCGAGTACCTTTTGGCCGCTTGTCAATCGTTCTACAATGGGCTGTGCGGGCTGGGATACCTGTTTCAGATGCCTACGCTTTTTCTTTTTGGGTTTATCCATTTTCCGGGTATCGCCGTCGGATATAAGAACATATTCTTCATCCAGCGATTTGACCACCAAAAACAGTCTTCCCTCATCGCGTCCGGCCTTTGAGATCACTTTGGATCCTTCAAGAATGGGCGCTTTGTTCATCGTTTGGCCTCCGTAAACCGGAATCCGGGGTACGAAAGGATTTCCGGATCGCCCTTAGTGATGGCGATTGTGTGCTCATAGTGAGAGCATACGCTGTGATCATCGGTTTTGATGGTCCAGCCATCGTCCTCTACATATACGCCCCAGTCTCCCATCGCAATCATCGGTTCGATTGCAATCGTCATACCCTCTCTGAGACGAACGCCTCTTCCGGGTCTTCCATAATTCGGTACACTGGGATCTTCGTGCATCTCGGTGCCAATGCCGTGTCCGCACAGATCGCGGATAACTCCGTATCCATGGGACTCAGCATGTTTTTGAATTGCATAACCAATATCCCCGATTCTGTTTCCTTCGCGCGCCTCGCGGGCTCCGATCCAGAAACACTCCTCGGTAACGCGGATCAGCTTTTCACGTTCTTTGGAAATCTTTCCAACGGGATGTGTAAAAGCACTGTCGGACTGCCATCCTTTGAGTATCAGACCACAGTCAACACTCAAAATCTGGCCTTCTACCAGCGGCTTGTCATTGGCAAAGCCGTGAACAACCTGATCGTCGGGACTTGCGCAAATGGTGAACGGAAATCCTTCATATCCTTTGAAAGAAGGAATCGCTCCGCCTTTGCGAATCAGCCTTTCGGCCTCCCTGTCGATCTCAAGCGTGGTGACGCCGGGGCGGATCATTTCTTTGAGCTGTCCCAGCACTTCATACAAAAGCTTGCCTGCGTCTCTCATTTTTTCAAGTTCCGCAGGGGTTCTGGTATAAATCATCTTCAGCCTCCGAGGGCAACCAGAATTGCCTCGAAAACTTTGTCCGGTGCCTGATCTCCGTCTACCTTCTTAAGAGAGCCGCACTTCTCGTAATAATCGATCAAGGGAGCTGTCTGAGAATGGTAAACGTCCAGTCTTTTTTGAATCGTAGCGGGCTTATCATCGTCACGCTGAATCAGTTCGCCGCCGCAATCGGGGCAAACAGTCGCATCGCCCAGCTTGGTCACGTGGAATGTGCCCTTGCAAGCCATGCAAACGCGTCTTCCGGTGAGTCTTGCAAGCAGTTTCTCATCGGGAACCTCAACATCAACAGTGACATCAGGCTTGGAAATCATATCCAGAGCCTCAGCCTGCTTTACCGTACGGGGGAAGCCATCAAGCAGGTAGCCATTCACGCAATCGCTTTCGCTCAAGCGTTCTTTAACCATCTGTACAAGAACTTCATCGGGAACCAGCTGGCCCTGATCCATAAAGACCTTGGCCTTAAGGCCCGTTTCCGTTCCTTTGGCGATAGCGGCTCTCAGCATATCTCCGGTAGAGATATGGGGAATCGCAAACCGCTGGCAAACGCCTGCGGCCTGCGTTCCCTTACCTGCACCGGGAGGGCCCAGAAATACTAGTTTCATATCTCTCGCCCCCGATTCATTACTTAAGGAATCCCTTGTAATGACGCATGAGCATCTGGGACTCAAGCTGACGCATAACTTCTACTGCAACGCTGACAGCAATCAGGAGGGAAGATGCCGCGAAGGGCAGCCGAACCTCAGCAATTGCGAAAGCGACAGAAGGCAGCAGCGCGAGGAACGCAAGGAAGAATGCGCCGAAGAGAAGGATACGGCGATTGATCTTCGTGATATATTCAGTGGTGGGCTTGCCCTGACGGATGCCGGGGATCATGCCGCCGTTCTGCTGGATATTCTTGCTCATTTCAGCAGGATTGAAAGTAATGCTGGAATAGAAGAAAGTAAATCCAAGGATCATAAGAGCGAAGATCAGATTGTACCAGAATCCGGTAGCGCTTACGTTCGTGGACCACCATCTGTAGGCGCCGCTATTCGGGAAGAAGCTCAGGATAGTGGCGGGGAACTGCATGATGGAGGAAGCAAAGATCAGCGGAAGAACGCCGGAAGCGTTGAGACGCAGCGGAATGTGCGTGCTCTGGCCACCGTACATCTTACGGCCAACCATGCGCTTGGCATACTGGATCGGAATACGGCGCTCGGAAAGATCAACAAGTACTACACCGACGATAAGTCCGATGGATACGATGAGGATCGCGAGCGTTCCCAGTACGCTGAGAATCGCACCGGAGGTGATGTTGGTAACAAGGTTAGCCGCGCCATTGGCAACAGCGGTCGCGAAGTTGGCAATGATACCGGCGAAGATCAGCATGGAAACTCCGTTTCCGATGCCATTCTCGGTGATGCGCTCGCCAATCCACATGGCAAGAGCAGTACCAGCTGCGAGGCAGAAACCGATGGTGAGGTAGCTGAAGAAACCGCCGGTTACGGAGGCCTTCATGCCGACAGTCATGGCTACAGCCTGGAGGAAACCGAGACCAACCGTTACGTAACGGGTGATCTGAGCGATTTTCTTGCGGCCTTCGTCGCCGGACTTGTTAAGCTCTTCCAGAGCGGGGATCGCAACGCACAGAAGCTGCATGATAATGCTTGCATTGATGTACGGAGTGATACCCATGGCCATAATGGTCATCTGGGAAAGCTGGGAGCCGGTCATCGCGCTCATGTACTGAAGGAGCGGGATGCTGTCGACGCCCTGCATAATTTTTGCAACGTCCACACCGGGAGTGGGGATGAAGCAGAGCAGTCTGTAAAGAAGAAGCATACCCAGGGTATACAGGATCTTCTTACGGACATCGATGATCTTCCATGCATTCTTTAAAGTTTCAAGCATGTCAGATCACCTCGCAATTTCCGCCCACTGCCTCGATCTTCTCTTTCGCCGTAGCAGAGAACTTCATTGCCTGTACGGTGAGTTTCTTGGTAAGTTCGCCGTTGCCAAGGATTTTGATGCCGTCTTCGATCTTCTTGATGATGCCGGCCTGAATCAGTTCGACGGGTCCTACTACGGAGCCATCTTCAAAGATGTTCAGCTGCTCAACATTGACCGCTACCAGCACGGTTGCCCACTTGTTGGTGAAGCCGCGCTTGGGAAGACGCATGGTGAGGGGCATCTGGCCGCCTTCAAATCCGGGGCGCTTGCCGCCGCCGGAACGAGCCTTTGCACCTTTGTGACCTTTTCCGGAGGTCTTACCGAGTCCGGAACCGATACCGCGTCCAAGACGCTTGGGGGCGGTAGTAGATCCGATTGCGGGTTTCAGTTCATGAAGTTTCATGTCGGACCTCCTTAGTCGTTTACTTCCTCAACTTTTACCATATGCTTTACCTTGAAGATCATGCCGCGGATAGCGGGGTTGTCGTTCTTCACTACGGTGTGGCCGATTCTGTGAAGTCCGAGAGCCTCGATGGTCGCGATCTGGTCTTTGAGGCAGGCGATGGTGGACTTGGTCTGAGTAATCTTAAGCTTCATTGTAGCGTCCTCCTTAGCCTAACAGCTCTTCAACAGTCTTGCCGCGAAGCTTTGCAACTTCTTCAGCATTTCTGAGCTGCTTAAGTCCTGCGAGGGTAGCTTTAACCATGTTGACCGGGTTGTTGGAACCGATCGACTTGGTGCGGATATTCTTGATGCCGCACGCTTCGATTACCGCACGGACGGGGCCGCCCGCGATAACGCCGGTTCCTTCGGGAGCCGGCATAAGGAGTACGCGGCCGGTGCCGAATACGCCGACGATCTCGTGAGGAATGGTGTTGCCATCCAAGGAAACGGAGATCATCTGCTTCTTCGCATCGTCGATGCCCTTGCGTACTGCCTCGGGAATTTCAACCGCTTTACCCATGCCGCAGCCTACGCGGCCTTTTTCATCGCCTACTACCATCAGGGTGGAGAAACGGAAGTTCTTACCGCCCTTAACGGTCTTGGCAACGCGGTTGATATAGACAAGCTTTTCTTTAAACTCGCTAACCTGTTCTCTGCGCTGCATTGCGTGCTCCTCCTTAATTAGAAGTCCAGACCGCCTTCGCGAGCGCCAGCAGCAAGCTGGGCTACACGACCGGTGTAAATGTAACCGCCGCGGTCAAATACGACTTCCTTCACGCCGCCTGCGACGGCGCGCTCGGCTACTACCTTGCCTACGAGCTTGGCAGCGGCTTTCTTGTCCATCTCGGCAACCTGAGCCGCGATATCTTTTTCAACAGTGGACGCTGCAAAGAGGGTGTTGCCCTTTACATCGTCGATGATCTGCGCGTAGATATGCGCGTTAGAACGGTATACGCACAGGCGCGGACGCTCGGGCGTACCGCTGATCTTTTTGCGAACACGCTCATGGCGGATCACGCGGACTTCATTTCTGTCACGCTTTTTGAACATTGCGATACCCTCCCTTTATTACTTCTTTCCGGCCTTGCCTTCCTTATGACGGACAACTTCACCGGTATAACGGATGCCCTTGCCATGATAGGGTTCGGGCTTGCGGATGGCGCGGATTTCCGCGGCGATCTCGCCAACAACCTGCTTGTCGATGCCGGTTACGGTGATGGTGGTGGGTGCGGGGGTCGCGAAGGAGATGCCTTCAGGTGCCGCAACTACTACCGGGTGGCTGTAGCCGATGTTGATGGTGAGCTGCTTGGCAGAGTCTGCCTGGGCGCGGTAACCAACGCCGACCAGCTCGAGGCTCTTGGTGAAACCAGTGGTTACACCAATAACCATGTTATTGATGAGCGCACGGTAAAGGCCGTGCATAGCGCGCATCTGCTTAAGATCATTGGGGCGGGATACGGTGAGAACGCCGTCCTTGATCTCAACTTTGATCTGCTCATTTACGCTCTGAGCCAGCTCACCCTTGGGGCCCTTTACGGTGACGACGTTCTCGTCAGAAACCGTTACGGTAACACCGGCGGGAATCTGGATCGGGAGCTTACCAATTCGAGACATATTCTTTATCCTCCCTAATTACCAGATGAAAGCCAGCACTTCGCCGCCGACGCCGGCCGCGCGAGCTGCTTTGTCAGCCATAACGCCCTTGGAAGTGGAGATGATCGCGATGCCGAGGCCGCCTAAGACCTTCGGGATCTCTTCGTTCTTGGCGTAAACGCGCAGTCCGGGCTTGGAAATGCGCTTGAGGCCCTTAATGACGGATTCTTTACCCTGAGCGTACTTCAGAGTGATCTTAATTTTTCCCTGCAAGCCGTCTTCGATGTAGTCAACGGACTTGATGTAGCCCTCGTCCAGAAGAATCTTAGCGATAGACTTCTTCATATTGGAAGCGGGAATGATTACCTCTTCATGTCTGGCAATCAGGGCATTGCGGATTCTGGTCAGCATATCCGCGATGGGATCGTTAACAAGCATTGTATAACCTCCTTCCGTGTTTGCCCAGCTTACCAGCTAGCCTTTCTAACTCCGGGAATCTGGCCCTTGTAAGCCAGTTCTCTGAAGCAGATACGGCATACGCCATACTTGCGAAGTACCGCATGGGGACGGCCGCAGATACGGCAGCGGGTGTAGGCGCGAGTGGAGAACTTGGGTTCTCTGGCCTGCTTATTCTTCAAGCTAGTCTTTGCCACGCTGAATATCCTCCTTGCATCAAGCCATGAACGGCATGCCCAGCTGGGCGAGCAGTTCTCTGGCTTCCTCGTCGGTCTTCGCGGTGGTGACGAAAATCATTTCCATGCCGCGGATCTTCTCAACCTTATCATACTCGATTTCGGGGAAGATCAACTGTTCACGAACGCCCAGAGCGTAGTTGCCACGGCCGTCGAAAGCCTTGGTGGGTACGCCGCGGAAGTCGCGTACACGGGGCAGTACGATGGAAACGAGCTTATCGGTGAACTCATACATGCGTTCGCCGCGCAGCGTTACCTTCGCGCCTACGTTCATGCCCTCACGAACTTTGAAGTTCGCGATGGACTTCTTCGCCTTGGTTACCAGGGGCTTCTGGCCGGCGATGGTAGCAAGCTCGGATACCGCAAGCTCAAGTGCCTTGGAATTGTCTTTGCAATCGCCAAGACCCATGTTGATAACGATCTTTTCGAGCTTGGGAATTTCCATTACGTTCTTATAGCCGAACTTCTGCTTGAGCGCAGGAACGACTTCACTGCGATATTTATCCTGCAGTCTGGCCACTTGCTTTATCCTCCTTCATCACTTCTCCAAGGTTGCTCCGCACTTCTTGCAAACGCGAACCTTAGAGGGCTTCTTGCCTTCCTGTTCGATGAACTTGTGAGCAATGCGGGTAGCCTTCTTGCAAGACGGGCAAACGATCATAACCTTGCAGGCCGGGATCGCAGCTTCCTTCTCGATGATGCCGCCAGGCATGCCCTGTCCACGCGGCTTCTGGTGCTTCTTCACCATTGCAACGCCTTCGACAACGATCTTGCCTACAGCGGGGAATGCCTTCTGGATCTTGCCCTGCTTGCCCTTGTCTTTGCCGGAGATGACTACTACGGTGTCACCGGTTTTCACATTCAGCTTAGCCAATGCCATTTCGTGCACCTCCAATTAGAGTACTTCGGGAGCGAGCGAAACGATCTTCATGTAATCCTTTTCGCGGAGCTCTCGAGCTACAGGCCCAAAGATACGAGTGCCCTTGGGCTGCTTCTGGTCGTTAATGATGACGGCAGCGTTATCGTCGAAACGAATATAGGTGCCATCGGGACGGCGATACTGCTTGCGCGTGCGGACGATAACGGCCTTGACCACGTCGCCCTTTTTCACGGCTCCGCCGGGGTTAGCGCTCTTTACGCTGGCGATGATTACATCTCCAACGCTGCCGAAACGGCGGAAGGAGCCACCCAATACGCGGAAGCACATGATTTCTTTCGCGCCACTGTTATCTGCAACCTTAA
>JAEDIV010000212.1 GCA_016296675.1 Clostridia bacterium | reverse complement strand
ATTTCAGGGGATCGGCCCTTCCCATCAAAAAAGGTTCTTTTTTGATGGCTTGAGGCGCGGAGAAATTCCGCGCCATATATTTTATGAATTTGTATGCCCGACGTGCATTTTGGCAAGACTGATGATGTCGGTCACGTGCTGATCGTCCAGAGAATAAAAGATGTTTTTTCCGTCGCGGCGTGATTTGACCACATGGCACTCCTTCATGGTTTTCAGCTGATGGGAGATGGCGGACTTGGTCATGTTCAGAACCGCGGCAAGGTCGCACACGCACATTTCCTGGTCTTTCATGGCCCAAAGGAGCTTGACGCGCGTCGGATCGCTTAAAACCTTAAAGATAGAAGCGAGCAGAAAGACTTCTTCCTCTTTAGGCATATTGGCCTTGGCCTGAGCGATGGAATGGGGGTGAGTCTGGCTGATATCGCAGATGAATTTGTTCATGCGTCCTCCGTTCATCCGTCCTTGTGAACGGCAGATCGTTTGAATTTCTTCGGAAGATGAAAATCGCGAAGCTTTTTCAGAACGCTGCCCAGACGTTTTTTGTTATAAAGAGTTTCCGCTTTTTCAAGACTGCGTTTGTATTCCTCATTCTGCGGTGCCTGCCTGACGGCGATTTTCAGATATACGACCGCTTTTTCGTAATCATTTCGCTTTAGCAGCATCTGTCCGAAATGGAAATTCCATTCGGCGCTTCTTTCGTCCATGGCGCACATCAGCTGACGGGCACGGGAAAGCTGTCCCGCTTCAATGAGAAGCCGGACTTCTTTAAATCGCTCGCCTGAGGATGCGGGTAAATGTACTTTACATCGGTTTATCAGGGCATTATAGGCCTGATTGATCTCGATCATCTGCTTTTCGGCCCAGGCGCGTTCAGGTCCTTCCTGAAACCGGTCCGGATGCCATTTGCGCGCAAGCAGACGATAAGAAGTGCGGATTTCGCTTTTACCGGCATTCTCGGGCACGTTCAATATGCGGTGATATTCGGTCAAAGTGAACATCTCCCAAGATAGCTTATATTTCATTATAGCATTAGTGTCAATAGGCGCATCAGATCGCATGGAAAAGCATATACACAGTTATGCTTCGCGAGGATTTATGCTGTCACGGAATGTAAAATAACAAAATAAAATGAGAAAAAATTCGACAGTTCGACATGTATTGTGTCGAACTGTCGAATCGCGTTTTGGCGTTTGGGAGGCATTTTGTGCCAGGATTAGAGAAAGCCTTCTTAAGGCGCTTGTCGAAAAGCGACGCAGGAAGCGTCGAAATGTCGAAAACGGCGGGCGTTTTCTCGACACAGAGCGGCAGATATACCTTGTGATCTTTCGTATAATTGCCCTGCAAAAAAGGAGGATTGTCCCGTGGAATGCTGATTTCGGCGGAAGAATTTCTGTTCATCAATTTCTGTATGGATTTCCTTTTTCTGTATCTGGCATCCAGAGGAACGTGGTTTTTAAACTGGATGCGCCTCATTACCGCTTCTGTGTTCGCAAGCGCATACGCGCTGTGGGACGCGATACACGGATGCTTTGGGGTGCTTGACATCCTGGCGCTTGTCGCAGTATGGCTGATCGCTTTTCCTGTAAGGGATGCGCGGTTGTTTTTGAAAACAGCGGCTCTTTCTTTTACAGGGCTTATGGTCTTCGGATCATCTGTTCGCATAGGAATACAGCTTGGTGAAAGGACGCTCGTTTCAGGTGCAATCGGCGCCTTATTGGGAGCAGCGATCATGACAATGGCAAAAGCGGCATTTCAAAAGATGAGTGCAGGGACGAAAGCGCGTTTTCGCGTGCGGTTTTCAGAATGCATTGCCGAGTTTACTGCGGTCATTGATACGGGAAATCTTCTGATTGAGCCGATCAGCGCGCTTCCGGTTTTGATCGCGGATGAAAAGGCGCTTGGGAAGGGCTTTATTGACTGCGCGAGATCAAACGGAAAACTTCGAAAGGCTGCATATGCATCCGTAGGCGGCCTGGGCGTCATCGAATGCCTTCGGACAGATCGGATGGAAGTCAACTTTTCCGGAAAATGGCGCAAAGCGCCGGATATGTGGCTGGGCCTTTATCCGGGTGTTATGCGCGGGGGCGTTCATGCGCTTGCGCCGGGGCACCATATATGAAAGAAAAATGAGCAAAATCGTTAATAAGCGGAGGGCGAAATAATGAGTTTATGTGCAGGGCAGGCTGTTCGTCGTTCGGTGTACGGGCTGATTATACGGATGCGCAGAGGCACGGTTGCCTATATCGGAGGGAGCGACCTGCTTCCTGCGCCGCTTACGAGGATGGAGGAAGAAGCGCTGGTTCGAAGATCGGACGCGGGAGATGAGCTTGCAAGGTCCGCTTTGATTGAAAGAAACCTGAGGCTGGTTGTGTTTATTGCGCGCAAGTTTGAAAATACAGGCATCGGCATTGAAGATCTGATTTCAATCGGCGCAATCGGTTTGATAAAAGCCGTCAATTCATTCAATCTCGACCGCCAGATCAAACTGGCTACATACGCGTCCCGCTGTATCGAGAACGAAATACTCATGGTGCTCAGACGCAGCAACAGGGTCAAAACAGAAGTTTCCTTCGATGAGCCGCTGAATACCGACTGGGACGGAAATGAACTGCTTTTGTCGGATATCATGGGCACTGAGCCGGATCTTGTGTCCAAGGATATTGAAGCGGACGAGGAAAAGAGGGCATTGCATGCTGCAATTGACAAACTGTCCATCCGCGAAAGGGAAATCATATCGTTAAGATACGGAATGACCGATGGCAACGAAAGAACGCAGAAGGAAGTAGCAGACATGATGGGAATTTCGCAAAGTTACATATCAAGGCTGGAAAAGAAGATCATCGGAAAACTCCACAGGGATCTTTTGAAGCTTGCCTGACATAACGCAAAAGCAGAACCGGCGCAATTGCACGCCGGTTCTGCTTCAGATCATCAACAAACCTCCGGGAGAGGTATGGAGAGGGAGCGCACTTCCT
>JAEDIV010000211.1 GCA_016296675.1 Clostridia bacterium | reverse complement strand
CAGGCACCTGGAATGAGGAAATCAACGTCCGCGATTTTATTCAGAAAAACTATACGCCCTATGAAGGCGACGAAAGCTTTCTCTCCGCCCCCACTGAACGCACAAGCAAACTCATGCGCAAGCTCAATGATCTTTTTGAGCTCGAGCAGCGTTTCGGAGGTGTCCTTGACATCGATACGCAGACCGTATCTTCTCTCACCAATTATGCTCCCGGTTATCTCGACAAGGAAAACGAGCTGATCGTCGGTCTTCAGACCGATCGCCCCCTTCGCCGCGGCGTAAACCCGTTCGGCGGCATCAACATGACGAGAAAAGCCTGCAAAGCTTACGGCTATACGCTTTCCCAGAATGTTGAAAGCGATTTCAAATACCGCACCACCCATAACGACGGCGTTTTCCGCGTCTATTCCGATGAAATCCGCGCGGCCCGCCATACCGGTATCATCACAGGCCTTCCGGATGCATACGGCCGCGGACGCATCATCGGCGACTACAGACGCGTCGCCCTGTACGGCGTAGACGCGCTTATGGAAGCCAAAAGAGCCGACAAGCGCAAAATCGCCGAAGGGCTCATGAATACCGATACCATCCGTCTGTCGGAAGAATTGTATTCCCAGCTTTCCTTCCTCGACAAGATGAAGGCCATGGCCCTATCCTACGGCTATGACATTTCAAAGCCCGCTGAAAATTCGCGTGAAGCTGTTCAGTGGCTGTACTTTGCATACCTTGCTGCCATCAAAGAGCAGAACGGCGCAGCGATGAGCCTCGGCCGCGTTTCCACATTTCTTGACATCTATTTTGAGCGCGATAGCGCAAATGGTCTAATTACAGAAGAAGGCGCGCAGGAACTGATGGACGATTTCGTAATGAAGCTTCGAATGGCAAGACACCTGCGCACGCCCGAATACAACGAGCTGTTTGCCGGCGATCCCATGTGGATCACGGAAGCCCTCGGCGGTATGGGCGAAGACGGAAGAACGCTTGTCACCAAAAACACCTATCGCATGCTCAACACCCTGTACAATTTGGGCCCGTCGGCAGAGCCGAATCTCACGGTTCTGTGGGATCCCGCGCTTCCTGAAAGCTTCAAGAAGTTCGCCGCCAAGGTCAGCTGTGACACCGACTCCATCCAGTACGAGTCCGATATCCTGATGCGCGAACGCTTCGGCGACGACTACGCCATCGCCTGCTGCGTATCGGCCATGCGTGTCGGAAAAGACATGCAGTTCTTCGGCGCACGCGCAAATCTTGCAAAGCTTCTTCTCTTAAGCCTCAACGGCGGCCGTGATGAAAAGAGCGGAGCGCAGGTTGCGCCTGCCGGCGAATCCTATGAAGGCGATGTGCTTGAATACGACAAGGTAATCGCACTCATGGACAAATACCGTCCTTGGCTTTGCAAAACCTATGTCAACGCCATGAACATCATCCATTACATGCACGATAAATACGCCTACGAAAAGACCCAGATGGCGCTTCACGATACTTATGTCAACCGCTTTATGGCTTTCGGCATCGCCGGTCTTTCCGTCGTCGCTGACTCCCTCTCCGCCATCAAGTACGCAACCGTCAAGCCCATCCGAAACGAAACCGGCCTGATCGTGGATTTTGAAACCACGGGAGAATTCCCGGCATTCGGAAATGATGATGACCGCGTGGATATGCTCGCCGTAGAACAGGTCGAAAAGTTCTACGAGGCTCTGAAAGCCATTTCCACCTACCGCGACGCCATTCACACGCTTTCCATTCTCACCATCACGTCAAACGTCGTTTACGGCAAAAAGACCGGTTCTACCCCTGACGGCAGAAAAGCCGGCGAACCCTTCGCTCCCGGCGCAAATCCTATGCACAACCGCGAGAAAAACGGCGCAATCGCATCCCTCGCCAGCATCTGCAAGCTCTCCTATGACGTTTGCCGCGACGGCATTTCCAACACCTTCTCAGTCGTCCCCGAGGCGCTGGGCAAGGACGAAGATCAGCGCAAGGCAAACCTTGTAAACCTCCTGGACGGCTATTTCCTTCAGGGCGCGCATCACATCAACATCAATGTTCTCAACCGCGAAACCCTGATTGACGCAATGGAGCATCCGGAAAAGTATCCGAACCTCACCATCCGCGTATCCGGCTACGCCGTCAACTTCCACAAGCTTTCCAAAGAACAGCAGAAGGAAGTCATCTCCCGCACCTTCCACGAGGCTGTATAAAAAATGGGCAGAATCCATTCCATACAGACCATGGGCGCAGTCGACGGCCCCGGCATCCGCGCAGTCGTATTCATGCAGGGCTGCCCCCTGAGATGCGCTTACTGCCACAATCCCGATACATGGGATCTTAATGGCGGAGAGAATGTTTCCCCTGACTTTGTCGCCCAGAAGATTCTCCGGCTTAAAAACTTCTATGCCAAAGGCGGCGTGACTGTATCCGGCGGTGAACCGCTTTTGCAAGGATCATTTGTTCATGATTTTTTTGAGATCATGCATTTAAACGGCCTTCATACCGCGCTTGACACCTCCGGAATCGGCACGGATGAAAACATCGATCTTGCGCTTCGGCATACCGATCTTGTATTGTGCGACCTTAAGTTTCCGACCGATGCACTTTACAGGCAGTACACCGGCGGATCCTTAAACCAGGTCATCTCTTTTCTTGAAAAGGTTCAGAAAAAAGGGCTTCCCCTCTGGATTCGCCACGTGGTTGTTCCCGGGCTTACCGACGCAGAAGAAAGCATTTTTGAAATCAAACGGATTTCAGAAGCGTTTGGGAATCTTGAGAAGATCGAACTTCTTCCTTTCAGGAAAATCTGCGAGGCAAAATACGAAAGCATGGGAATCCCCTTTCCCTTTGCAAACGTGCCTGCCTGCAAAAAGGAAACTATCGGGAAACTCGAAAAGCTTTTAAGGCACAAAAAAGAGCCGTTATAAATCGGCTCTCAGATCATCAACAAACCTCCGGGAGAGGTATGGAGAGGGAGATAACTTCCT
>JAEDIV010000067.1 GCA_016296675.1 Clostridia bacterium | reverse complement strand
CATTAAGAATCCTTATGGATTGACAAGCAAGCATAATCGTGATATATATGATCAATCAACGCCTGGGAGGCCTTGTCATGACACCTGCAATCAGAAACATGACCAGCGTTTATTTCACGGACGAAACCGGCATATGGTGTCTGTTCAGAATCGGTTCCCGCATTGCCGACCGTCTTTACATCGGCGCAGCCGGCGGCCACTTCGAAGAAAACGAAATGCGTTCGCCCGAAAAATGCATCCTGCGCGAAATGAAGGAAGAACTGGATCTTTCCGAAACCGACATCTCAGACCTTCGCCTGCGATATATCACAAGCCGCCTCAAAAACAACGAAATTCACCGGAATTACTATTTCTTCGCGCGCCTTAATACCGCAAAATCCTTTTCAAGCAACGAAGGAACCCTTCATCACATCTCCTACGAACAAATGAAAACCCTCCCCATGCCCGTCTCCGCAAGATACATGATGGAGCATTATCTGAAAGAAGGAAGATATACAGACCATCTCTATGCGGGAATCACGGAAAAGAAAGAGACGAGGTTTGTGATTTTGGAGGAGTTCTGAATTCAATTTTTCTTGTCTCTCCCTGTCCATTCGAATTCATCAAGCCAACATCCTTATAAAAATGCGATCCGTTGTTATATGGATCGCATTTTTATGCTTGTAATCATATGTTCATTTTTCATATCGCTTAGGATTTCCGGTTTCACCAAGAAGATAGTCAATACTGGTATTATAGATTCGTGCCAGCTGAATGAGCACTTCAACAGGTATATCGGATGTACCAATCTCGTATTTACTATAACAGGTTTGAGTTATTCCTAACATGTCCGCGATTGCCGCCTGTTTCAAATCATGATCTTCCCGAAGATCTCGTATACGAGGATACGGTATCGTTTTCCGCAATTCAGATCACCTCATATACTATTTTATTTTAAGCCGATTCCGCCTATTGACAAATAAGCTAAACTCGCTTAAAATAGAATCATCTCTAAGAAGAACGCCAAATAACAAGGAGGGAATACCCATGAGAATGCAAACCGAAATGATCCAGGTAAAAAACGATCCAAAGATTATTAACGAAGTCAACAGTAACGCTGCGATCTGGGGATGGTCTGTACTCAATATTCAGATTACTGATCAAAAGATCGTTAGAGAAGGCGATTCAAAAGGCGGTCTGCAGCAAGGTTTTTTTAATGATAAATATGTAGTCACTACTGAGGTTATCACTGAGCATGTGAACTATGCGTCCATCACCTATCAGCGTGATTTGGATGATCCCAGAACTGCGAAACTTGCTGAATTGGAAAAAGCATACTACAGTTGCGAAAATGCAGACTATCTGTCAAGAGAAGAAGCAAACGCCAAGAAAGAAGCTCAGGATGTACTTGATAAGAAGGATCGTATCAAACTATTTGCAAAGATTAGTTTCTGTGCTGCAATTGTCAGCTTTATTCTCTTATTTTTTGTCGATCTGTTTGACTATCTCTTCATTCTATTTCTTTCACTGGGAATATCCCTTGGAATTTACGCAATAGTATCACCTGCATTCAGAGCAGCTGACAAAAAAGACTACGAACTGGTAAGTGAAAATAAGCGACGTCGCGAAGCAAAACAGCTCGAAATCAAGAATAAAGCTCTTGCGCTTCAGTAATCGACCTCACATCTCCATAGAAAATCAACTATAAGCTCATAACAAACCGCTCCCCATTTGTTAGACAGTATGATATACTGAATAGCAGATGGGGAGCGGTTCATTTTTGGAGAGTTTTTTACTTCACCAGCGCCTTTTCAAGCAGCACGGCGAAATCCTGTACATTGGTTACGATGCCTCTTGAGGAAAGGCTTCCTCGGTCTGAGAGCTTGTTGACCGTAAATTCGGACACGTCCACACAATAGAAATAGACCTGTCTGACTTTTCCCTCCTTGGTCACGCGGTAGGAGGGCGTCATGTTGCCGGTTGCGATGGTGTGGAGCATCGTTGCAAGACAGATGACGGTGGTGGCGCTTCTAAGCTCGTTTCTCATGGCATCCTGCGCTTTATAAACGTCCGCGTACACGCACGGCAGCGGGCCGTCGTCTCGGATGGATCCGCCGAGAATATAGGGAATGCCGTATTTTTCGCAGTTGTAGATCACGCCGTTATCGATATTTTCGTTTTCGATAAAGGCCTTGACGCTTCCGTAGTGACGGACGCGGTTGATGGTGTCCAGGTGATTATAGTGGCCGTTGGGCTGGGAAATGTGGGTATATACATCCTGGCCGAGCGCGGTTCCAAGATACGCCGCTTCAAGATCGTGCGTGGCCAGCGCGTTTCCGGCAAGCACCGCATGGACATAACCGTGCTCAATCAAGCTCGACATGGCGTTTCTCGCGTCATAGTCAAAGGCAAACGCCGGGCCCATAACCCAGACGATCTTGCCGTGATCCTTTTCGTAATTGAGCAAATCATATAATTCCTGATAATCCTGCGAATAGGCCGTCTCGCGGCTTCGGTTTCTGCGGAAGGAGAACTGGTCCTCCGTGTGCGTTTCCTCCTTGAAGCCGTCTGCATACAGGAAAATGCCTTCGCTTGCGTCTTCGGTTCTACCGACAAGCACATTGTCGCCCTTTTTCAGCAAGCGGAACTCTACCACCTTGATTTCATCCTCGTCCGTGAGCACGCAAACGCAGTCCATGCGGCTTTCTTCTGCAAGACGCCACTGCCCCTTTATTTTGATATATTCCGGATAAATGCTCATTGCGTGATAATTCATCGGCGCAACGCCGTCGGCCAAAACACACTCAAACGTCGCATTGGGGGCGGACACGAATTTCTCCTGCGTAAAGTCAGGCGCGCAATATTCTCTTAAGGAAAACATTCTTTTTTCCTCCCCTTATTTTCTGTTATAGCAGATCACGCTGTTTTCGGAAAACTCATGCTGTCTGGCTTCGCCGCCAAACCAGCGGTATGCTTTGTCGTTTTCGCACTCGCCCTCGGAAAGCTCTTTAAGGCCTCTTAAAAGATCATCCATAAGCGTTATGGGCTCTGCGTTTTTTGCGTGTCCGTGAAGGATGTAGTCTGCCTCGTTTTTTAGATACATAAGATTTTCCAAAACATAAGCATATTCCGCAATCGAAAGGCATCCTTCAAGCTGCATCCAGAGATGACGGTTGATGGAATCGCCCGTAAACAGAAGCCTGTCTTCCTTCAAAAGCACCAGGATGCCGCCCGGAGTATGGCCGGGAATTTCGATAATTTCAAGGGTCGCGCCGCCAAGGTCGAACGTGTCTCCGCCTCTTACAGGCAAAAACGGCGGCATCGTGCGGTTTTTCTCTTTGAAGAATTCTGCCGCGCCGTCAAAGGACAAAAACATATCCGCAAGCGGAAAATCGGACGGATGCATGTACGCTTTATCAAAATAGACATTCCCGAATATGTGATCGCCATGGCCGTGGGTATTGATGACAAACGCAGGAAGGCTCGTAATGGATCTGACAACCGCCAGAAGGTCGCCCTCCCCGTTCATGGTATCGATAACCGCCGCCCGATTTTGGCCCACAATCAGATAACCCGTGGCCTGGCCTTCTTCGTCCAGGAGATATACGCGATTATTGATCTTTGTTACCTTGATTTTCTCGTCCACCCGCACTCCCCCTTCTTGCCGTCATCTATTGAATCTATTATACCCCGTTTTTATTTTTCACACAATCTTTTTCTTTTGGCTTTTTTATCAAAAGAAACGTATATCATGAGCGTCGTGACGGCGCAGGAAATAATGGATGCGCCGCCCAATAACAGACTCACCATCAGATACTGCATAGAGCCTGCATACATCAGAATGCTCATCAGAAGCGCAATAAAAAAACCATAGCCCGCTTCAACCGTAATGATGCCAAAGCCGAACCCCAGCACCATATACCCCGCCATTACGGGAAGCGTTTTCAAAAAAAAAGCCGTTTTGAGGCAGGATTTCATTTGCATTCCACGCCTTCCGCCCAAAAGTATTTCTTCCATTATATCTGTATTTCTCTGAAATGCAAGCAAAAAAGCGCTATGTTGCCGCCGTTTCGCGGTTTTCCGCGGGCACTTTATACCGTATGCATTCATCCCTTAAAAACGCCACCGGATGAATCGTCTGCTCTTCCTTGGGATTGATTTCGGAAAAAGCGGAATCAAACATAACGATGCCTCTTCTCACCACCTGGTGACCAAACCTCCCGCGCAGGCCGTCGATGGCTTCCTCCAGGTCCTCTTCCCTGTGCGCCTTCATGCATTCGCCGAAAATATCCAATTGCTCCGGCGCATCGTCTCTCACAAGAGAAGTGCATGAAACCCCCATCGAGCGAAGCGGAAGAAAAGACGCATACTTTTCCATGAACATTTCAAACGCAGTTCTTGCGATGTCGCCCGAAAGGCGGGTTGCACGCACAAGCGTTCTTTGGCACCCGGCGCAGCGCAAATCCGTATCGCGCACGGAAATGGACACGCACTTGGCGCGAAATCCGTTTTCCCGAAGGCGCGCTGCAACGGATTCGCTTAATACATAGATCATGCTTTTGGCTTCTGTCGGCGTCTTGATGTCGTGCGGCGGCGTTGAACTGTTTCCGATGGACTTGATCACTTCCTTTTCGTCCGACTGCATCACGCGCGAATTATCAAGCCCCATCGAAAAAGCCTTAAGCATCACGCCGTTTACGCCGAACCTGCGTCTTAAAGTTTCGGTATCGGTATTGGCAAGCTGCCCGATTGTGAGTATCCCCATGTTCATGAGCTTCACCGTCGTGTGCGGGCCCACATAAATGAGATCCGAAACCGGAAGCGGCCAGACGATCTTTCTAAAATTCTCCTGCGTAATCACCGTGACCGCGTCCGGCTTTTTGTAGTCGCTTCCGAGCTTTGCAAACACCTTATTGAACGACACGCCTACGGAAACCGTGATGCCCAGTTCCTTTTTTACGCGCTCCCGGATCTCATTGGCAATGCGGACGCCGTCGGCCATCGTGATATTGGTTGCGGAAATGTCCATCCAGTTTTCGTCCAGCCCGAACGCCTCCACCATGTCGGTGTAGCTTTCATAAATCTGGCGCATCCGGCGGCTGACTTCGACATAGGTATTATAATCCGGCGGCACGACCACCAGCTGCGGACATTTGTTTTTCGCCTGCCAGATGGCTTCGCCCGTTTTGATGCCGAACTTTTTCGCGTGCTCGTTTTTGGTTAAAACAATTCCGTGCCGCGCCTCGGGATCTCCGCACACCGCGACAGGCTTATCCCGGATGGATGGATTTTTCGCGCATTCCACCGATGCGTAAAAGCTGTTTGCATCCGAATGCAGTATCACACGCTCCATACCGTTTCCCGCCTCCACGAATCGAACATATGTTCTATTTATTCGAATTATAGCACATATGTTCGGTTCCGTCAACAACCATTTTCTGTAACTTTTTTGTATTCGGGCATCAAAAAAGAGCCGTCTTATTGAAAAGACAGCTCTTGAATGGGTTGTTTTATTTGGTTGACTGCTGAAGCTCGATTTCGATTGCGCGAACCTGCTTTTTCTTCCAGCCGCCGCGAAGATACAAAATACCGGTAATCGCCGCGCCCAGAAGCCAGGTGATCAGGAGCGATACAAACACCATTCTTTCCTGCATGAGCTTCTCCGCGCCTATATTCTTAGCGATCGCAACCAGCACGTAGGCCAGCGGAACACGTAAAAGAACGGTAGTTACAAAGGAGATCCACATGGGGGTCATCGTGTCTCCCGCGCCGCGCATGGTTCCTGAAAGAACCTGCGTAACCGCCATTGCAACATAGCCCACGGCAAGGATGTACATCATGCCCATCGACATGTCAATCAGCACCTCTTCATCCGTGAAAAGGCCCATGAGGAACGGGCCGCCCAGAAGCACGAGGGGCGTTAACACAAGTGCGGTAACAAGCGCCATAATAAGGCCCTGCCTGTTTCCGCTGGCAAGGCGGTCGATGCGCTTTGCGCCGACGTTCTGACCGGCGAAAGTACCCATGGCCTGGCCGAAGGAGAAGTTCGGAAGCATTGCATAGCCGTCCACGCGCATGACCATGACGTTGCAGGCTACAAACATCGCATCTTCAAAACCGTTGATCAGGCTCTGAACCACCATCATCGCAACGGAGAAAATAGCCTGCGTAATGCCGGAGGGAAGGCCAAGCTTGCCAATATCTGCAAGCATCTTTTTGTCCATTTTTAAGGAAGCTTTGTCGATGGTGAAAAGATCGCGCATTTTCAGAAGTTTCCATAAGCACAGCGCGGCGGAAACCAGCTGCGCGATGATCGTAGCAATCGCAACGCCCGCAACGCCCATCGAATCAACAAGGAGAAGATCCAGAACAATATTGGTCGCACTGGTAACCAACAGGAACAAAAGCGCGGAAATGGAATCGCCCAGACCTCTCAATGCGCCGGAGAAAATATTGTAAAAGAAGAAACCGGAGATACCGATAAACGTGATATCCAGATACGCCTTGCTGTCTTCATACAACTCCGGCAGCGTACCCATGGCAGTGAGCATGGGACCGGTAAGCAAGGGACCGACAATCATGATAATCACGCATGCAACCGTCGTAACGGAAATGCAGTTTCCGATGGTCTTGGAAAGCTTTTCCTTGTCGCGCGCGCCGAAATACTGAGAAACCAGAATGCCTGCGCCGGTGGAAATACCGACAAACAGGGCAAGCAGCAGGTTGATTACCGGGCCGGCGTTTCCGACCGCCGCAAGACCATTATAGCCCCATTTGCTCTTTCCGACGACAATCGCATCAACCGTGGAATACAATTGCTGCGCAAAGTTACCGATCAGCATCGGGAATGCGAACTCCGCAATGCGCTTCCAGGGCGTACCCTGGCACATATCCTTGGGCGCAAACAGTTCTCGAATCGCTTTCATCAATTTCGCCATGTACCATACTCCTTCCGATGAGAACACAAATCCCGATGATTATAGCATAATTATGTTGCGATTCAATGTGCTTTTCCAAACTTTCACATTCCCGATCAGCATATCATGAACATGTTAATCTTCCCTATATATAATAGAATCGTTATCTTTCAAAAAGAGAAGGGGCACGTGCGTATTTATTGACTTTTCACTGAAAAAATGGTACGATGATTTATTATCAATAATTTATAGGAGGCAGACGTAAATGGATTTTCTGATGGGCTTTTCCTCGACCAATATTGCATGGCTCGATTTGCTTCTTCGCATTGTCAGCGCGATTATCATCGGCGGCATCATCGGCTTTGAGCGCGAAAAGCACAACCGCCCCGCGGGTCTGAGAACTCATATCCTCGTTTGCCTCGGCGCCTGCGTGATGACGATTCTGGAAAGCACCATCGCCATGCACATGGATAGTCTTGCCATGTCAAGCGAGCATGTTACCATCTCCCTTGGCCGGATTGCCGCACAGGTAGTCAGCGGCGTGGGCTTTCTGGGCGCCGGTACCATTGTGCTTTCCCATAGAAGAATTTCCGGTCTCACTACTGCCGCTTCCCTGTGGAATGCCGCCTGCTTGGGTCTCGCCGTGGGCTACGGTTTTTATTTTCTGGCCTTTGTCAGCTGCTTTCTGGTTCTGCTGGTGCTCGCGCTTCTGTCCCGCCTCATTCACGTCAAAACTGAAAAACGCGTAGAGGTCAAATTTGTCCACCGCACGGAAACCATGGACTACATCAACGAATATTTTGAAAAGAATAACGTCGTAATTCTGGATCTGGACTTCCACATGGAAGTGAAGGAGGAGAAAAACCTGTATACAAATGTATACCAGCTAAAGCTTCCCTCCCATACCACCTACACCGACATCGTCGCGCATCTTGCCGAGCATAAGAACGTGCTGGGCGTTCGCACGACCAATCTGTAAATCATGAAGCCAGTTTTTACCCTTTGGGGCATTTCGTTTGCATCTTACGGCGTAATGTGCGCTGCCGGCGTTTTAGCAGCCCTGATTTTGGGCTTGCTGAATACAAAGCGGATGCATCTGCGTCTTGAAAACGCATTTGTTTTATTCGTGTTTGCCCTCTCTTTTGGTCTGGCAGGCGCGTTTTTGACGCATATGTTTGTGAGCTATTCCATCGGGGATCTTGTCTCCATGCTCATGCGCGGAACATTCTTCGAGGAATATTCTCCGGGATTCGTCTATTACGGCGGCTTTCTTTTTGGCATTCCGGGCGCATATCTTGCATCCCGCCTTCTTCGGTTTCGCATGATGGACTATGCGCCGGGCATGCTGCCGGCCCTTCCCCTTGCGCATGCGTTTGGAAGAATCGGCTGCTTTCTCGCCGGGTGCTGCTACGGCATTGAGTGCAAATGGGGCGTATACTACCCCGAAGGCAGCTCTGCTCCGGCCAACATCCCGCTTTTCCCTGTTCAGCTTCTGGAAGGCCTGTTGTTGCTTCTGATCGCTTTTCTCCTGCTTCGGTATGTGAAAAGCGGCGGAAAACATGTGCTTTCCCGATATGTATATCTGTATGCCCCCGTTCGCTTTCTGCTCGAGTTTCTCCGCGGCGACATGCACAGAGGAATATTTCTTTCCCTCTCCACCGCGCAGTGGACGAGCCTTATTCTCCTTGTTCTGTTTCTTGTGCCTGTTAAAACCTTGCGCCGAGGTTGACATGCATATAGGCGAGTTCTATAATCCAAACATATTTGTGGAATCTATACACGAAAGGATGCGTGCACCCCTATGTCAATGCCTGCCGAATTCGGCTCCATGGTATTCAGCGATTCCGTAATGCAGCAGCGTCTGCCCCATGATACCTATCGGGCACTAAAGAGAATTCTTTCTGAAGGAGCTTCTCTCAATCGTGACATTGCGGACATTATCGCAAATGCCATGAAGGACTGGGCGCTCGAAAAAGGCGCTACCCACTTTACGCACTGGTTTCAGCCGATGACAGGCGTCACCGCAGAAAAACACGATTCCTTTATCCGTCCCATAGGCGATAAGGTCATCATGGAATTTTCCGGAAAAGAGCTGATCAAGGGCGAATCCGATGCATCGAGTTTCCCCTCGGGCGGTCTTCGCGCAACGTTTGAAGCGCGCGGCTACACTGCATGGGATCCGACAAGCTATGCTTTTATCAAGGACAAAACCCTGTGCATTCCCACGGCATTTTGCTCCTATACGGGTGAGGCGCTGGACAAAAAGACGCCGCTTCTTCGTTCCATGGAATTAATCAGCAGTCAGGCCGCGCGCATCGTGCGCCTGTTTGGAAAAGACTGCGAGCGCGTAACGCCGACCGTCGGCGCAGAACAGGAATATTTCCTGATCGACCGCGAAATGTATGAAAAGCGCCCGGATCTGATTTATACCGGCCGCACTTTGATCGGCTGCCAGCCCAGCAAGGGTCAGGAGCTGGACGATCATTTCTTCGGCGCGCTCAAAACCAGAGTCGCCGCCTTCATGCGCGAGCTTGACGAAGAATTGTGGCGTCTGGGCATTCCGGCCAAGACCCGCCACAACGAGGTTGCGCCCGGTCAGCACGAACTTGCGCCCGTGTTTGAAACCGTAAACGTCGCCGTCGACCACAACCAGCTGACCATGGAAATCATGAAAAAGGTCGCTGCGCGCCACGGCATGGTGTGTCTTTTGCACGAAAAACCTTTTGAAGGCGTAAACGGAAGCGGCAAGCACAACAACTGGTCGCTGGTGACCGACAGCGGCACAAACCTGCTTGATCCCGGCGACAATCCGATGGACAATCTCCAGTTCCTGCTGGTTCTCTGCGCGGTTGTAAGAGCTGTGGATATGCATCAGGATCTTCTTCGCATCGCCGTTTCCAGCGCCGGAAACGACCACCGTCTCGGCGGTTTTGAAGCGCCGCCGTCCATCATGAGCATGTACCTGGGCGACGAGCTTGAAGGCGTCCTTGCCTCCATCAAGTCCGGCGAAGCCTACGACAAGATTGAAAAATCCTATATCAACAGCGGCGTCCATTCCCTCTCCCGCGTGCGCCGCGATACCACCGACCGCAACCGCACTTCCCCCTTCGCCTTTACCGGAAACAAGTTTGAGTTCCGTTCGGTCGGCTCCTCCTTCTCCATTTCCGACGCCAACGTCATTATCAACACCATCGTTGCCGATCAGTTGGAGCAGTTTGCCGATCAGCTTGAAATGGCGGAAAAGGACAATTTCAAAAACACCGTCATGCGCCTGATCCGCGAAATCATCGTCCGGCATGACCGCATCATCTTTAACGGCAACAACTATTCCCCCGAGTGGCCGGAAGAAGCCAGAAAACGCGGGCTCGTAATTCTTCCCAGCACCGTTGAAGCGCTCAATGAATTCACCAGCGAGAAGAACATAGACCTTTTCACCCGCCATGCCATCTTCTCCGAAAACGAAATGCATTCGCGCCGCGAGGTCATGCTCGAAAACTACGCCAAGGTCGTGAATATCGAAGCGCTCACTATGCTCGATATGGTCAAGCGCAATGTGCTGCCCGTTGTAATCAGGGAAAGCAAAGCCCTTTCCGACAGCGCAAAAGTCAAGCTTGAAATCGGCATCCCCGCAGACGTGGAAATCCGCCTCGCAACGGAATTGAGCAGAAAAGCCGAAGATATTCTCAAAAAATGCGATCTACTGCAGGCAGCGCAGCAGCATGCAAGCGCGCTTGGTTTTTCCGCCGCCAGCGCCCGGGAATACCGCTATGAAGTTTTAAATGATATGCGTCTTCTCAGAAACACCGTGGATGAAACGGAAAAACTGGTCGACGAATCCAAATGGCCCTATCCGTCCTACGGACAGCTTCTGTTCAGCGTATTGTAATGCATATTTATTCATTCATTCATGCATATTCGCATGGTTAACCACTTCTTTTACGCAGATTAAACTTGACTTATGCCTTCTTTATATGCATAATAATACGCATAACACAGCAAAAAACATACGGAGGAAAGATATAATGAAAAAGTATAACAAAATCGTTTTGGCCTATTCCGGCGGACTTGATACTTCCATTATCATCCCGTGGCTCAAGGAAAACTACGACAATCCCGAAATCATCGCCGTTTCCGGCGACGTAGGCCAGGGCACGGAGCTGGACGGACTTGAGGAAAAAGCCCTCAAGACCGGCGCGAGCAAACTGTATATCGAAGATCTCAAGAAGGAATTCGTGGAGGAATATGTATTCCCCACGCTGAAAGCCGGCGCCAAGTATGAAGGCGACTACCTCCTCGGCACCTCCTTCGCCCGCCCGGTCATCGCCAAGCGCATCGTTGAAATCGCCCTCAAGGAAGGCGCAGATGCGATCTGCCACGGCTGCACCGGCAAAGGCAACGACCAGGTTCGTTTCGAACTGACCATCAAGGCGCTTGCTCCTCAGATGGGCATCATCGCCCCCTGGCGCGAGTGGGAAATCAAGAGCCGCGAAGAGGAAATCGATTACGCCGAGGCGCACAACATCCCCCTCAAAATCAACCGCGAAACCAACTATTCCAAGGACAAGAACCTCTGGCACCTCTCTCACGAGGGCATGGATCTCGAGGATCCCGCAAATGAGCCCCAGTACAACAAGCCCGGCTTCCTCGAGATGGGCGTATCTCCCGAAATGGCGCCCGACACCCCCGAATACGTCACCATTTCCTTTGAAAAGGGCGTTCCGGTAGCGGTAAACGGCGAAAAGATGGGCGCAGTAGAGATCGTTGAGAAGCTCAATGAGCTCGGCGGCAAGCACGGCGTAGGCCTTGCAGACCTCGTTGAAAACCGCTTGGTCGGCATGAAGTCCCGCGGCGTTTATGAGACTCCCGGCGGAACCATCCTGTACAGAGCGCATCAGGTTCTTGAAACCCTTTGCCTTGACCGCGACACCATGCACTATAAACAGCTCGTTGCCAACCGCTTTGCAGAGCTTGTATACTTCGGCCAGTGGTTTACGCCCCTTCGCGAGTCCTTGAGCGCGTTTGTCGATAAGACCCAGGAAAACGTAACGGGCGATGTCAAGCTCAAGCTCTACAAAGGCAATATGATCAATGCCGGCGTAACTTCGGTAAACAGCCTCTATGATCCTGAAATTGCCACCTTCGATGAGGATCACGTATACGATCAGGCCGACGCCAACGGCTTCATCAACCTCTTTGGCCTCCCGATCAAGGTTAAGGCCATGATCGAGCAGAAGAAGGGCAAGTAATAGAATGAACGATAAACTGTGGACGGGTCGTTTCTCGAAAGCCTTGAGCGACGCCGCAAACGACTATAACGCTTCCATCCACTTTGACAAGCGGATGTATGCACAGGATATCACCGGAAGCATGGCGCACGCCGCCATGCTTTCGGCTACTCATATCATTTCAAAGGAAGACGGCGATATGATTATCGCCGAGCTTGAAAAGATTCTAAATGAGCTGAACGAAGGCATTCTTTCCTTCGATATGACCTGCGAAGACATTCATTCTTTTGTTGAGCAGGAGCTTACGCGCCGTCTGGGCGACGCCGGCCGCCGCCTGCACACCGCAAGAAGCCGAAATGATCAGGTCGCCGTGGATATCCGCCTGACACTCCGGGATGAAACCGACAAGGTCATCGAGCTTTTAAAATCGCTCATCGAAGTCATCTGCCAAAAAGCAGAAGCTTATAAAGACGCGATCATGCCCGGCTACACCCATCTTCAAAGGGCGCAGCCCATCACCTTCGGCCATCACTTAATGGCCTATGCCATGATGCTGCTTCGCGATATTTCGCGCCTGGAGGATGCAAGAAAGCGCATGAACGTCTGTCCCTTGGGCTCCGGCGCGCTCGCAGGAACCACCTTTCCCATCGACCGCGAAATGACTGCAAAGTCCCTGGGCTTTGACAGCGCCTGCATAAACAGCCTGGACGGCGTTTCCGACCGCGATTTCTGCGTGGAACTCGCAAGCGCGATTTCCCTCATCATGACGCACCTTTCCCGCTTCAGCGAAGAAATCATCCTCTGGTGCTCATGGGAATTCCGCTTCATTGAACTGGACGACGCCTATTCCACCGGCTCCAGCATCATGCCTCAGAAGAAAAACCCGGATATCGCCGAGCTCACGCGTGGAAAAGCCGGACGAACGACGGGCAATCTCGTAACCCTCTTAACGATGCTCAAAGGTCTCCCCCTTGCCTACAACAAGGACATGCAGGAGGACAAGGAAGCCATCTTCGATTCCTTTGACACCGTCATCATGGCTCTGACCGTCTTCTCCCCGATGCTTGAAACCATGCGCGTGCATACTGAAAACATGCGCTTAGCCGCCGCCAAGGGCTTTATCAACGCCACCGACTGCGCCGACTATCTGGTTGGAAAGGGCCTTCCCTTCCGAAGCGCCTACAAAGCTGTAGGCGCGATGGTTGCGAAGTGCATCGAAAAAGGCAAGACGCTTGAAACGGCGACGCTTGAGGAATACAGAGAGTTTTCCGATCTTTTCGATACCGACGTCTACGAGGCGATCAATCTCGAAGCCTGTGTAAAACGCCGCGCATGCTTGGGCGCAACCGCCCCCGAGCAGGTGGAAAAACAAATTGCCTTCGTAAAAGAAGCCATAAAATAAGCAAAAAAATCCGCCAAAAGAAGGGGCTCCAAAGGGATTTTCTTCCCTTGAAAAAATCGGCATAGTCGGTAGCAATACCGGCTATGCCGTTCAAGCCATCAAAAAAGTACCTTTTTTGATGGGAAGGGCCGATCCCCTGAA
>JAEDIV010000004.1 GCA_016296675.1 Clostridia bacterium | reverse complement strand
AGGAAGTGCGCTCCCTCTCCATACCTCTCCCGGAGGTTTGTTGATGATCTGACAGGGCCTTGGCCCTGTTTTTTTCATCAATATTCGTATTGCCAGATCAGCTTTCCTTTATCCGTGAAAAGATACATTCCGCTCTCATTTTCACAAAGCATATATCCTTCCTCCGGCACGGTAACAGAGGTGTACTCACAATTCAGAATCACTTTTCCTGTCTGATCGATCACGCCGAGCAAATAATCGTCGATTTCTCCATCGGTTTTGACAAAAGTGAAATAGATGCTGCCGTCAAAAGCCGTGAGCTGATCCAGCTCTCTGAAGCCGCCAGCCACGTCTTTGCCCATCGCATCCACAAGCCGCGCCTCGTTCCCGTCGTAGGCAACGGTATATCCCCCGTTCACTGGGAAAAGATAGCCGGATTCGGATACAGAAATCTTCTCATTGCCCATCTCGTCAAATTCGACCACTTTGTCCTCAAAATAGGCAATGATGCTGCTTCCCGACACGGATACATAGGCGCCGAGAAGATCCTGATCGAAGGAATACAGCTTTTTATACGCATCCAGTGAAAACACGGTAATGCCGCCGTCGTAATCCACGCAGGCGATCGTGCTTGTTCCAATGTCCACAAAATCGTACTTCGGGGTAATTTCCCAGGAACCGTTTTTGTCGATCACGCCGCTTCCGCTGTCCAGCGTTGCAACCGCCGCGCCGCTGACAAACGCATCGGCATAGGCATACTGCGGACGGATCTGCCACTGGCCTTCGGGATTCAGATAGCCGTATTTTCCGTTATCGGTGGAAAGTGCGGGCGTCAGTCCGTCCGAAAAATCCACGAGGAATGAAGCCACCTTGACGCCTGTAGGCGAAACATATCCGGTTTCATCAATCAGATATACGCCGTCCGGCGAATTGTCCCACACATCGGTTCTCAGCGCAAGATAACCGCCCTCTCCGTTTTCAACCAGCCACGTGTAATCATTCGATATCACAGGCGAGGCGTCTTTTTCCATCACGCCGTATTTCCCGTTTTCTTCAAACAGAATTTTGCCGTTTGTCAGCATTTTCAAAAGCGTATACCGGCTGTCGGTCAGCATTTCGCCGTTTCCGCTCATGAGGGCGAACTTTCCGTTATCTGCATTCTTTACGGAAAAAAGATCGTCGGTCAGTTTCGAAATCGCGCTGAACACGCCGGGCAGAACCCGCGTATCGCCGTTTTCCTCAACAAGCGCCGAAAAGCTTCCGTTCACAGCGATCAGCGCGCTTGCGGACGGAATCAGAAAAACAGAAATGAGCAGGATCAGACAAATAACGCGCTTCATATATTTTCACCTCCCCGGTCAAAACGAGAATTCAAATAGGGATACCTGGCTGGTTTCCGGCAAATCGCCCAGACATCCGGCGTTTGCCAACGTTTCAACGACGGATTTGCCCACTTTTCTTCGAATCATATCTTCGCGGGAAATGAACTTTCCTTCCTCACGAATCTTCACAAGGTTCAAAGCGGCGTTTAAGCCCAGACCCGGGAGCGAAGAAAGCGGCGGCAGAATATGGGTATCATCCACCAGCAAGAATTTCTCCGCATCGGATTTATACAGATCTACCGGAAGGACCGTGATTCCGCGAAGATTCATTTCGATCATGGATTCAAGAAGGCTGTATTCGCCGTCATGGCGCTCTCTTTCTTCCTTCTCCATCTCATCGATCTCAGCCATGCGGCTTTTCAGCTGCGCAACGCCGCACACCATCGTTGCGCCGTTAAAGTCCTCGGCGTTTCTGAAAAGGAAGCAGGAATAATACGCGCCCGGATAAAACACCTTGAAATACGCAATTCGAAGCGCCATTGTAACATAGGCAACGGCATGCGCCTTCGGGAACATGTATTCAATCTTGCGGCACGCGCCGATAAACCAGTCGGGCGTATTGACTTTCTCCATCGCCTCCAGCATATCGGGCTTGAGGTCGCCGCCCTTGGCAATTGCGCCCTTGCCCTTTCGGACAAACTCCATGATGGTAAAAGCCATCTTGGGTTCTACGCCGTATTCCATCAGCTGGTTCATGATGTCGTCTCGCGTACAAATGGCGTGCTTAAGGTCGGTAAGCCCGGCCTTTAAAATGTCCTGAATGTTCCCAAGCCAGACCGCCGTTCCATGGGAAAGGCCGGAAATTCGGATGAGCTCCTCCATGGAGCTGGGACGCGTGTCGACCAGCATGCCGCGGACGAACTTGGTGCCGAATTCAGGAATACCGAGCGTGCCCGTCGGAACGCCGAGCTCTTCTTCCGTAAGGCCCAGTGCCTTGGGCGATGAGAACAGCGAAATAATGCTTTTGAACACGTCCGGGTCATTGAGCGGCACATCCTGCGGCTTGATGCCCGTCAGATCCTGAAGATTTCGAAGCATCGTCGGATCATCGTGGCCAAGAATGTCGAGCTTTACGAGCACGTCGTGCATCGACGTAAAGTCGTAGTGCGTGGTGATGGTATCGCTCGTCATATCGTCCGCCGGGTGCTGAATGGCGGTAAACTGATAAATTTCATAGCCCTTGGGAAGAACGACCATTCCGGCAGGGTGCTGCCCCGTTGTGCGCTTGACGCCGGTAATGCCCCTTGCCAGTCGCTCGCGTTCGGCGCGCGGAGAGTTGAGCCCTCTCTCCTCTTCATATTTAAGCACATAGCCGTACGCGGTTTTTTCGGCAACCGTGCCCATCGTGCCTGCGCGGAATACGTTTTCTTCGCCGAAAAGGTCTTTGACATATTGGTGCGCGCGCGGCTGATAGACGCCGGAGAAGTTCAAATCGATATCAGGAACCTTGTCGCCTTTAAATCCCAGAAAAACTTCGAAAGGAATATTGAAGCCATCCTTGATCATGAGTGTTCCGCATTCGGGGCAATTTTTGGGCGGAAGGTCTAAGCCGCAGGTGTATTCCTTGGGCACGTCAAACTCATAGTGCTTGCATTTGGGGCAGGCATAGTACGGCGGAAGCGCGTCGACCTCGGTGATACCGGCGAGCTTTGCGACAAACGATGATCCGACCGAACCGCGGGAACCTACGATATAGCCGTCGGACAGAGACTTTGCAACCAGTTTTACCGCGATCATATAAAGGGTCGAAAAACCATAACCGCAGATGGAGCCCAGTTCCTTGTCCAGGCGTTTCCGGACAAGGTCGGGAAGCGGATCGCCGAAGATATCACGGGCCTTCTTTTCGCACATATCGCGCAGATTCTGCTCCGCATCCTCCCATAAAGGCTGGAACGTGTCGCCGCCGTCGGGCGCTTTCATGAAAAGGTCCTTGATATGCTCAACGCGCTCGGCAATCTCATTCGGCGCTTTGATGACGACATTATACGCTTCTTCTTTCCCTAAGTACTCGAATTCCTTCAGCATATCATCGGTGGTTCTGAAGTACAACGGCGCCTGCTGATCAGCGTCCTCAAAGCCCTTGGTGGCCATTAAGATGGCGCGGTAGATTGCGTCCTTCGGGTCCTTGAAATGAACGTCGCCCGTAGCGACAACAGGTTTATTGAGCCTTCTTCCGATTTCCACGATGTGGCGGTTGATATCCTTAAGCGCCTCTTCATCCGGAACCAGGCCGTCGCGGATCATGAATTCGTTATTGCCCAGGGGCTGGATTTCAAGATAATCGTAGAAGGAAGCAATGTTGTCCAGTTCCTTCTCGCTCTTTCCGGCGAGCACGGCTCTGTACAGCTCGCCCGCTTCGCACGCGCTTCCGACCAGAATATCCTTTCGGTTTTTGGCTATCAGGCTTCTGGGCATGCGCGGCGTTCTGTGGAAATATTTAAGATGTGCCTCCGAAACCATGCGGTTTAAGTTCGTCATGCCCTCACGGGACGTGGCGAGGAGAATAATATGTCTGCTTTCGCCGCCCGCATCGGTCTGGAAATAGCTGTTCAAGTCGCATAAATGTACAAACGGCTTGTCGTTTTGCATGCTTTCAAGCGTCTTTACCAATACTTCGCCCGTCGCGCGCGCATCATGCACGGCGCGGTGAGCATTGGTAAGATTGATGCCCAGGGCCTTGCAGATCTGGCCGAGCTTATGGGATTTTAATTGTCTATAGTAATTTCTGGAAAGCGCAAGCGTATCGAGAATGGGGAAATCAAAGGGAATGGAGGCATCCCTGAACGCGCGTTTGAAAAACGCCATATCAAAGGATGCATTGTGGGCAACCAGCACCGCACCTTCGCAGAAAGCCGCAAAGCCATGGATGACCTGCTCGATGGTCGGCTGATCGCGGAGCATTGCGGCATTGATGCCGGTGAGTTCTGTAACTTTATCCGGAATCGCGCATTCGGGATTGATGAGCATGGAGTATTCCTCCACCTCAACGCCGTTTTTAATTTTCACTGCGCCGATCTCGGTAATCTTGTCCTTGCCGGTATTCAGGCCCGTAGTCTCAACATCCAGTACGACAAAGGTAACGTCCTTCATTTCGCGCTCATCGGCATACTGCACGATTTCAGGACAATCCTCAATCAGATAGCCTTCGCAGCCGGGAATCAGCTTGATTCCGGCTTTCTTGGCTGCGCCGAACGCCTCGGGATAGGCCTGCACTACGCCGTGGTCGGTAATGGCTATTGCGCTGTGACCCCACTCCGCCGCCTGCTTGATCAGATCCGTCGGCGACGCGCACGCGTCCATCGCGCTCATCTGCGTATGCAGGTGCAACTCCACGCGTTTTTCCTTGGCGTTGTCCCGTCGAATCGGTTTCTTTGCGGTGATAATATCGTCTGCAAACAACATATAGGCATGGTTGAATTCGTCGAATTTATATTCTCCCCGAACTTTCAGCCATTTACCTTCCTTGATAAACTCCCTCGCGCCTTCCACCTGTTTTTCCAGAGAAACGCCGGTTTTTCCTCTCTTGGGCTGTAAAAACGCCTTGCAGGAAACGCTGCCGTCGTAGTCGGTCATGGTGAAGGTGAGGATTTTTGTATTGGTGTTTCGCGTATCACGCATTTCCATATTGACGACTTCACCCATGAGGCATACGCGGCCCGCATCCTCGGTGAGCTCTTTCATGGAAATGATGGGATCGGTAAAATCCTGACCGCGGATCACGCCGGTCGGCGTATTGTCTTCCTCAACAGCCGTCGCGCTCGTGCTTTCAATGACCGCCTGCGCAAGGCGCACTTCCTCTTCGTGCCTTTTTTCGGAAATTCGTTTGATGCGCTCCGCCTCATCGCCGACGGTTTCAAACGCGATGGTCGCCTCGATGTCAAAAAGATCCTTGATCTCATTTTGGATCATCTTATCAACGCCGCGCAGGCGCAGGAAATCCACGCCTTCTTTCGCGCTGACCGCGATCCGGATCACGTTTCCCTCCAGCAGCCACTGACCTGCATTCCACGTAAGATACGGCATAGAACCCGGGCTTTCCTTCGTGATTTTTCGAAGGATCACATTTTTGTATGCGTTGATATCGGCGATCACGTCCTCGCGCAGCGCAGGATACCTGACGGAAACATCCATTTTCTGGTCCGGAAAACCCGAGCGCATGGCGCGTTCAATTGTTTTCACTTCGCGCTCTGTAAGCACTCTGGACGCACAGAAAAAAGCGCGCAGGCCGCCGGTTAAGCGCGAAACGGTCACACGCTCAAGCGAAAGCGACTGCGTAAGCCCATTATCCACATTTTTAAGAAGTTGCGTCCAGACTTCGCTCATAATGGTTCCTCTCGTGATAAATCTGTAAATTGTCTCTTGCAGGGAACCCGTCCTCTACAATTGAATCACTACAGTTCTTTTGCAACGTTTCGGGACGGGAAACCCGTCCCCTACGGCATAATTGTGTATTCTTTCACATATTCGCCGTCTCAAGCCCAGTAGGGGAGGCGTTCCGCCTCCCGCCGCTGACCGATGATATCGGGCAACAGGAGCAGCCCTGCATGTTTCGATTCTTCGTTTTTTTATTGATTGACCCTTTTACGGATTTCAGCAATCAGCGCTTCAGCAAGATCGCCTTTTACGCTTCTCGGCTTTTCGCCTTTGACAAACAGCGCGCCGCCGTCTTTTCCGCCGGCTACGCCCATGTCCGCTTCCCGCGCCTCGCCCGGACCATTGACAATGCAGCCCATGACAGCAACGGTAAGGGGCGTTTTGATATCCATGGTTTCCCGCTTTACGCGCTCGGCAATATCCCCGACAGGAATGCACGTGCGTCCGCAGGTCGGGCAGGAAACAATGTTGATTCCTTCTTTTCGGATACCGGTTGCCTTCAGGATTTCAAGCGCCGCATACACTTCATTCACCGGATCGCCCGTAAGCGATACGCGCAGCGTGTCTCCGATGCCGTCCAGCAAAAGACTTCCGATGCCGATGGCGCTTTTGATCGTGCCCATGCCGGGCGTACCGGCTTCAGTAACGCCGATGTGCAGAGGATAATCGGTCTCTTTGGAGGCGATCCTGTATGCCTCGACCGTGCCGGGAACAGAAGAAGATTTCATGGAAAGCACAAGATCGGTATATCCGTATTTTTCCAAAAGCCGCGCGTGATTTATGGCGCTTTCCACCATACCTCTGGGCGTGGGGCCGCCGTATTTTCGGAGGATTTCCTTTTCAACGCTTCCGCTGTTCACGCCGATGCGGACGGGAACGGGATGCATCTTAAGGCAATCCGCCAGTTCTTTGACGTTTGTTTCGCCCCCAATGTTTCCGGGATTGATGCGAACTTTATGAATTCCGTTTTCAAGGGCGCCGATGGCGAGCTTATGATCAAAATGAATATCCGCAACCAGCGGCACAGGGCTTTTGTCGACAAGCGTGCGAACGGCCTTTACGCAAAGCTCGTCATACACGCTCACGCGTACGATTTCACAACCCGCCCTAAAGAGCGCGTTGATCTGAGCAAGCGTCTTTTCCACGTCCCTCGTATCGGTATTGGTCATCGACTGAATGGTAACCGGCGCGCCTCCGCCAAGGGGCAGATTTCCGACCGTCATTTTTCTCGTACTCATGCGTTTTCACTCCCGTTGGGGCAGATCAGTTTCGGTATTCCGATATAGTTCAGATTGTATTTTTTAATCATCAGCTCGGCCGTCTCAAAAGACGCGTTGTCCGGGATATCCCATGGATTGTGCGCGTCCGAACCGACAGTGACAGGCGCTTGCATCTCGCCCGCGATTTTCCAGAAGGTTTTATAGGGATAGTGGCGCTTGTCGCGAAGACCAAGGAGATTGATTTCGAGGGGAACGTTCCGTTCTTTGGCGCACTGACAGATGGTTCTCCAGGCGTTTTCTTCAATCTGTTCGTCCTCTCGGAAATGGAGAACGTCCGGATGCGCGATATAGGAAAATTTTCCCGTCTTTATGGCAGACACCACTTGATGAACATACGTATTCAGCATGCCTTCATCCGTCGTCTTCGCCGCGGTAAAACAACCGCTGTCCATTTCGTTTTGGGTCGCGTGCTGCCCAAGAATCAGATATTCAATCGGATACGGCTTAAGAAGATCCAGAAATGCGCTGAAAAACTCGGGATAATATTCCGCTTCAAGGCCCAGATGAATATCGATTTCATTTTTATACTCTTCTTTAAGGTCCAGTATGCTTTTCACATACCCTTCAAGCTCATTCGGGCGCATGCGGAAGGTGGAATAGTATCCGTCTTTAAAGACATACGGCGCATGATCGGAAAAACCAAGCGTCTTTATGCCGCCTTTGATCGCGCTTTCTACATATTCCCTGTCCTCGCCCGACGCATGACGGCAGCGCATGGTATGCGTATGGAAATTGTACGTCAGCATGGCAAAATCGCCCTTTCGTTATTTAAGCAGTCCCCGAACGTCAGAAACGGTGACAACGATCATCAAAAGAATCAGAAGCACAAAGCCGATCAGATTCACAATCGCTTCCTTTTCTCGGTTCAGCGGTTTTCTTCTGATGCCCTCAACCGTCAGGAACACAAGCCTTCCGCCGTCCAGCGCGGGAATGGGCAGAAGATTCATGATGCCAAGGGACAGGGAAATATTCAAAAGCCAGAACATGATGGAATAAACGCCCGTGGTAAAACCATAGGAGAAGCTCGCCTGCACATCCGTGGAGACGCTGGATACAATGCCGACCACGCCGGAAAACGAGCCCTGCTCAACGCCTGCTCCGCGAAGGAGGCCCGAAATCATATCCTTTAAAAACGCGACCGTATTGATCACCGTTTTTCCAAGCAGCGTCATTGCTTCAGGAACGGCGGTAATCACATTGCAGTCATATTCTTCATACTGCGCAGAAAACACGATGCCGATTAAAAGTCTTCCCTCTTCTTCGCTGTATTCGGGCGCGAGAGAAACCTCCATTTCCTCACCGTTTCTTTTGACAGTGAGCGTAAGCGTGTCTTCTCCTTCGGTTTCCGCGATGCATTTTCTCAGCATTTCAACGCCCTCGTCATTGGGCGCAATTTCTTCGCCGTCCACCTTTACAATCACATCGCCCGCCTGAAGACCCGCGCGTCCCGCCGGCATGTTTTCGTCAACAGAATACAATACGGGAACCGTGACAACAGAATACGGGTTGGGAATTCCGCTTCCCGCAATCAGCACGACCGCCATGATGAACGCTAAAAGAAAATTCATAAACGGGCCGGCAAACACGGTCAGAAACCGCTTCCACACCGGCTGATTGTTCATCGCCCTGGGATCGGGATTGTCCTCATCCTCACCGACAAAGGCGCAGAAGCCGCCGAGGGGCAGCAGGCGGATGGAGTATTTGGTCTCCTTGCCCTGCCATGAAATCAGCTTCGGGCCCATGCCTACGGCAAACTCCGTAACGGCGATGCCGCTTAATTTTCCAACGATAAAATGTCCGAACTCATGAATGGTAACAACGACACCGAGAATAATCAGTGCAACAAAAATAGATACGAAATTCAGCATTGAAAGCCTCCGATAAATTACATGCCAAGCGCGCGCCGTGCAAGTTTTCTCGCCTGATCATCCAGCGCGTACACTTCTTCGATCGATTTGGGCTGCATATATACAGCATGATCCAGCGCATACCTGACCGCGCGCGGAATCTCGCCGAATTTTACTTCGCCCTTTAAAAATGCGCCCACAACTTCTTCATTCGCGCCGTTCAAAACAACCGGCGCGCCGTTTCCGCATCTCAGCGCCTCATAGGCATACATAATGCACGGAAAGCGCTCGGTATCGGGCGTATCAAAGGTGAGCGAGGATAGGGCTTTGAAATCCAGCCGTTTTCCCTCATAACTGATTCTTTCAGGATATCCCATGGCATAGCCGATCGGGCCGCGCATATCCGGCAGTCCCAGCTGCGCAAGACACGCGCCGTCTTTAAATTCAACCATCGAGTGAATCACGCTCTGCGGATGAATCACAACATCGATTTTATCTGCCGGCATCTGAAACAGATGGTGCGCCTCGATGACCTCAAGCCCTTTGTTCATGAGGGACGCGCAGTCCACCGTAATCTTGCCGCCCATGCGCCATGTCGGATGCTTAAGAACATCCGTTACGGACGCGTGTTCAATTTCTTCCTTGGAAAAAGTGCGAAGCGCGCCGCCGGAGCAGGTCAGAAGAATCCTTTCGGCCTCATTTCCGTTGGCAGCTTCCAGACACTGGAAAATGGCGCTGTGTTCGCTGTCCACAGGCAGGAGCATTTTTTTACGCTTCTTCGCCTTTTCCATAACCAGATTTCCGCCCGTCACCAGCGCTTCCTTGTTGGCCAGAAGGACTCTTTCGCATACGTCCAGTGCGCACATGACTGCGCTCAAGCCGGCGATTCCAACTACGGCGCAAAGCGCGTCGTCGGCCTTGCTGGCCTTAAGCGCATCTTCCGTAGCCGTCGGGCCGAAGAACCACTGGATGTTTTTCAGGTCATCCGGAATGGATTCGGGCTGCCTGATCAAAGAGCACACATCCGGCTTATGGATGCGAGCAAGGCGAAAAAGTCCCTCCGCGTCCGAACTTGCCGAAAGCAGGGACGCGCGGAACTTGTCGGGATTTTTCTCAATGACGTCAAGCGTCTGCGTTCCAATGGAGCCTGTGGCTCCAAGCACTGCAACCGTTCTCATTTTGTCTTCACCCGCCCAAAGCGCCTGTCGCGCATGGCATATTCATTCAGGTCCTTGATAAGCGTCTGGCGGTTATAGTCCGGCCAATAGATGGGATTAAAGATGATTTCGGCATACCATGTCTGCCAGAGAAGAAAATTGGAAAGCCGCATATCTCCGCTGGTTCGAATCAGCAGATCCACATCCGGATCGCCCATGGTATACATTTCGCGGGAGACCGCATCGTAATCGATATTTTCGATCTTCATTTCGCCGTTTATGCACTTTTGAGAAATGCTTTTTACTGCGCGCACGATTTCGGCTCTGCCGCCGTAGTTGAGGGCGATATTAAGCTTCAGGCCCTGATTGTTTTTCGTCCGCTCCATCGCATTTTGAAGCGCAAGTTTCTGTTCCCCAGGAAATCTATCCAGTTCTCCCAGGATCTTTATCCGAACGCCCTTTTCATGAAGCTCGTCGATTTCAGAAAGAAAATACTTCGTGATCAGCTTCATCAGCGCGTTGACTTCTTCCTGAGGCCTGTTCCAGTTCTCCGTCGAGAACGCATAAATGCTCATGACCTCGATTTTGAATTCGTCGCACGCGCGAATGATCTCGCGAAGCGCTTCCGTGCCGGCAGCATGCCCGGCAGATCTTGGAAGCGAGCGTTTCTGCGCCCAGCGTCCGTTTCCGTCCATGATAAAAGCTATATGGCGCGGGCGCTTTTCAAGAGGAGGAACTTCCATTTCTCCCTTTCCTTTTTTTCTGAAAAAACGCAGGATCTTCAAGGCGTCATTCGTCATCGTTACTCTCCTTTATTGTGTCCGGGAATCGCGCGCAGGTAATGATTTTTCCGCCGTTTTGGGTTCTCACAACGCGCAAAGTGCCGCGGGGCGAATATCCCCGCGGCGCACTGATTTCTTTGATGTCGATTCCTTCCACGTTCGCTGCTTTAAGAAGCTCCATCGCCTTTTCAAGCGGCAGACCGAGAACACTGGAAATCATACGGACATGATCTCTTTTTCTTTGTCGGCGGAAATCTTGTCAACGTTCTTGATGCACTCATCAACGGCCTTCTGCAGCTGGGTTTCAGCGGTCTTCTGGTCGTCTTCGGTGATCTGGTTGTCCTTCTTCATCTTCTTGAAGGCTTCCATGGCGTCGCGTCTGATGTTGCGGATGGCGACTTTGCTATCTTCCGCAGCCTTTTTGACCTGCTTGCACAGTTCCTTTCTGCGCTCCTCGTTGAGCTCAGGGATGATGAGGCGCACTACGCGGCCGTCATTGGAGGGGTTGATGCCGAGATCGGACTTCTGGATTTCCTTTTCGATGGGGCCGATCATCTTGGCTTCCCAGGGCGCGATAACGAGCATGCGCGGTTCGGGAGAAGAAATATTGGCAACGCCGGAAAGCGGAGTGGGCGTTCCGTAATAATCAACAACGATTTTGTCCAGGATCTGGGGATTGGCGCGGCCGGCGCGGAGCGTGGAATACTCTTTGGTCAGCGCTGCAACCGTTTTTTCCATCTTGGCTTTCGCTTCGGTAATTTTCGCTTTATACATTTTCTGTAATCCTCCTTAGGCTGAATAGACTCAAATCTCATATTATATTGTATTAAATTTCCGACGACCTGTCAAGAATAATTCGCGTGAGCGGCAAGCAAAAATACTGCCGCCCCGAAAACAGGGCGGCAAAATATGCATTGGGATTTTATTTTTTGTACATCGGACCATAGGTGGCGCAGGCACGGTAGTCCTGGCCTTCCTTGTCCATGCCGAAGGCATTCCAGCAGGCGGGACGATAGATGTCCTCTTCGGGAACGTTATGCATGCAGACGGGGATTCTCAGCATAGAGCACATGGTGATCAGGTCAGCGCCGATGTGGCCGTAGCTGATCGCGCCGTGGTTGGCGCCCCAGTTCATCATGACTTCGTATGCGGTCTTGAAGGCGCTTCCATCCTTGCCGTCGCAGCGGGGTGCAAACCAGGTGCAGGGCCAGGTGGGATTGGTGCGCTCCATAAGCTTATCGGAAACTTCCTCGGGCAGGTTGACGGTCCAGCCTTCAGCAATCTGAAGAACCGGGCCCAGGCCCTTGACGAGGTTCATACGGATCATGGTGGCGGGCATTTCACAGCGGGAGGTAAAGTGGCTGGAGAATCCGCCGCCTCTGAAGTTGTCCTGGCCGGCTTCGCACCATACAGTGGCGTCGGTCATCTTCTTGATATCTTCCTCGGTAACTTCCCACCACTTCTTCATGACGGGATTGCCGTTTTCATCTTCGCATACGCCGGACGCGTCAAGGCAGGCAGCGCCGGAATTGAGCAGGTGGATAATGCCGTTGGATTCCTTGGCTTTTCCTTCAAGCTTATAACCGGTCACGCGCTCGGTCGCTTCGCCGGACCAATAGGTGCGTACGTCGGCAAAGATCTGGGCACGATGGGTCAGAAGACGCATCATCAGCATGCACATGCCGTTAAGCACGTCGTTTTCAGTGGCCAGCGTGTAAGGCTCGCGCGCGCCCTGATAGTCAAAGGTGGAAGACAAAAGCGCTTCCGGATAGTCGCAGTTCGGCCAATGGTCGGTCCACTGCCTCTGGCCCTGGAAGCCGCCGGCGATGGCGTTGTGGCCGCCCCTTTCTTCAACAAACGCGTCGGGAAGGTTCTGGTTGCCCGCCATCAGATCCTTGATGATCAGATACATCTTGACGGTGAATTCCCACTGCTTTTCCTTCTCTTCGGGGGTGAACTGGATGCGAACCTTCTTGCCTAAGAAGTCAACCTCCTTGGGATTGTCGTCGCGGCCTTCCTTGCAGTGCTCTTTCGTCCACTTAAGCGCCTTCTGATATTCTTCCTCGTTGTAGATGCCTTCTTCCATGCGGCGCAGGATTTCAACTTCGTCTACAGATTCAACGCGCATGCCGAAATAGCTTTCCATCATTTCCTGATCGATAATGGAACCGGCGATGCCCATGCACTGGGAGCCGATCTGCAGATAGCTCTTGCCCTTCATGGTGGCAACAGCGATGGCAGCGCGGCCGAATCGTAAAAGTTTTTCCTTTACGTCTTCAGGAATCTCATTAACCTGTTCTCTGTCCTGAACTTCGTGGCCGTAGATGCCGAATGCCGGAAGGCCCTTCTGTGCATGACCGGCCAGAACGGCTGCAAGATATACAGCGCCGGGACGCTCGGTACCGTTGAAGCCCCATACGCCCTTGATGGTGTTGGGATCCATATCCATGGTTTCAGAGCCGTAGCACCAGCAGGAGGTGACGGAGAGGGTGATGGATACGCCTTCTTTGCGGAACTTATCGGCGCACGCAGCCGCCTCATGAACGCGGCCGATGGAGGTGTCGGCAAGAACAACCTTTACAGGCTCGCCGTTGGAATAAAAAAGATTATCTTCAAACAGCTTTTTGGCAGCGTGAGCCATTGCCCATACAGTGGGCTCCAGGCTTTCGCGCATCATCTGCGGGCCGCGGCGTCCGTCGATGCAGGGGCGAATACCGATTACGGGATAGGAACCTATATATCTGTTTTCTGCCATAGAAAGTCCTCCTTATGGAATCAAAATGATTTGCATAAATTATAGCACAGATATTCTTAATAATCAATTGCATTTGATACTTTTGATGCAAAATTATTGATCATTTTCAATAACTTGTGCATTTTTCTTTTGCCGTATGCGCTCGCACATCTCCTGGAAGGTAAGCTTTTTGATCTTCTTCGCGCGCGCGCCGGGAATATATTTGTCCAGCATGCAAATTCCTTTGTATTCGCATAAGGCGCATGCATCCGTCTTGTCGCTTACGACCGGTTCGATCTTCGTCTCGCCGTTTTCAATATCCACAGCGATATGACTTGCCACCATCATGGCATGCTCCATCAGAAGCTCGAATTCCTCGTCGCTGGCGGTCAGCGTCCTTGCATCCGGCGTTCCATCCTTTGAAAAACGGATCTTGAATACGCGCTCCGGCTCGTCCGCCATCAGGCGAATGAGATCCGGATCCTTGGGAAGGATGCCTTCCATACGCATGCGGTCAAGGCGCATTTTTTCGATTTCCGATTCATCGCGGCTGTCGGTGGCGATGATTGGATCATCGACTCTGAAATAGAAAGCGCCAGCGGACTTGCCGCCGTATTTTTTAAGCGCCGAGGCCAGATACAACACAAGCTGCAATTGAAGCCCGTAATACATTTCTCCGGCATCCGGCTTTTTGCTGCCGCGCTTATAGTCGATCACGCGCAAATAGCGCTCATCCTCAAGTTTCATGCTGTCGATGCGGTCGATGCGGCCGGCGATGCGAGAATTGGCCTTATCGTTCAGCCGAAGCACAGGGCCCGTCTCGCCGAATTCCATCTCCAGCTCCATCGGCTGGAAAGCGCCGTTTCGAAGCTGTTCAACAAGAGTTTTGGCGGCTCTTGCCGCAACGCGCCTCAGTTTTTTCGCGCCCGCTTTGGCAACGGAGGTATCGTCCATCGCATCCTTGAGCGCGCCCTCGATAATCGAATCCGAAATCCGGTTCATGCGCCGCGCGGCTTCTTCCTGCGTGATGCTGTTTAAATCAGGCTTGCTTTCAAAAAGGAAGGAGCACACCGCCTCATGAAGAAAGCTGCCTTCATCGCGCGCGTTCAATCCAAACTTCTCTTCCCTTTCCGGCCGCAGAGCATACTTCACAAAATGCTTGAAGGGACAACCGGCATAGGCTTCAAGCCGGGTAACCGAAACCTTATTCAGCTCGCCGTACACTTGTCTTGAAAGAAGCGGCCCGATGTTTTCGCTTTCCGTCTTATGCGTAAGCGCGCGCCTGAGTTTTGAAAGCGCGTCCGTTCCGATCTTTGAAACCGAAGCCAGGGCTGCTTTCCCGGGCGCGGAAAGATTTCCGCCGCTCAATTCAACAGCTGCCGTCTGCTGCGCGGCAACGGGCGCCGAATAGCGCATAGTCAGAATCGAATCGTCATCGGTAATCCCGCCGCGAACGCGAAGATTCGGAAAAATGCGCGCCGCCTCGGAAACCAGAACGCCCGGCGCAGCGGAGGCGCCGTCCAGTCCGCTCATGGGATAGGTAATGCAGATATACTCTTCAGCAATCGACAAGGCGTCTTTCATATACATGCGCTGCGTGCGCACTTTCGAAAGCGCGTCCGGGCCAAGAAATACATCAAGCTTCTCACTGAGTTCGTTCGTTTCATGCGCGTCAAACAATCCCTCATCAGCGCCTACGCTGTCGGAAACCTGCCCCATGACGATGAGTGCTTTCACAGGCTTAAAGCCCATGCGCGCTGCGGAAAGCGCATTGACCGCGTCCGCCGACTGCGGAAGCGGCTTGATTTCCGCGTTCAGAAACGCTCGGGCAAGAAGATCGGTAAACAAAGCTTTCGAAAGCTTCTTCTCCCCCATCAGCTCGTTCATCTGATCGAGCGTATTCACCACTCGGTTCCATACCTGCGCGTCCTCCGCCGCAAGTATGCGCTGCCCGAGATCCACAAGCCGCTTTCTTTGTATTTCTCCTTTTCTTGCGCAGTTCAATTCGGAAAGATACAAAAATACGCTTGCGAGCTGTTCTGTAAGTGTTTCCGCCCTTTGAAGCGCGCTGTCCAGTTTCAAAATCGGATCTGCAATCTTTCTTCGGATTTCTTCGATTTTTTCAATCCGGCCTTCCTCCGCCCGCTTGATGGGCTTAAGGATACTTCGCGCATTCATGCCGAAACGCTGCGCATGGCTTAAAAGCGTTTCACATTCTTCATCCGTAAGATCGGTGTATCCTGTTGCGAGCAGGGAAGCAAGATCGCCGTCGCCGCCGGAGATGATCTTTAGTGTCTCCATCAGAAATTTGGGCAGCGGATGCCTGTCGGCAGGCCTCGATTCGGGCAGGAAAACCGGCACTTCATATGCCTCAAACGCGCTTTCAAGCGCATCGGAATACGCGCCGGCATCATCCAGAACCACCGCGACATCCGAATACTTCCAATGATTTTTGCTGACCAAGCGGCGGATCAGGGCGGCGGCAAAGCGCGCTTCCTCAATCGGATTCATTAAAAGCGCCATCTGAAACGATGTATTTTTCCCTTCAAATGCCGTAGGCTCCGTGCAATAAGCTTCGCGCGCAAAATGCCTGTGCGCGCCGGTAAGCGGCTTTGTCATTTCGAGATATTCTCTCGTATAAGAAACGCCCGCGTCTCTTAAGCAGGCAAGCATTCGTTCATAGGACGCCTGAAGCGGCTTGTACAGCGAAAAGTCACGCGCAAGCCCATCGTTTTCAAGCGGCAAAAACACGCCTGCTTCCACGGAGACACCTGCAGCAGACGCAAACAGTTTATTCCAGATGGGCGTCGTAAGATCAAAGCCGAACGCATAAATCCGGGCGTTTTTGATCGTCGGCGCATCGCCGATCCGGCGGATTGCTTCAAGGATTTCATCCTCTCCGTCCTCGAATTTGCCCTCGATTTCTTCTTCGTATTTCTGATAAAGCAGGGCGCAGTCATGCATTTTCCATTTGAGCGCGCCCTCTTCCTTTTCCTCAGAAAGCGCCAAAAGCGCATCGGGCATCACTCCCGCCTGCTTAAGGCGCGAGATTTCATCCACGATGCGCATTTCAAAGCCGCGTTTTTCCTTCGCGCCCTGATACCATTTGAGTTTCTTATCCAGATTGCGAAGCGTTTTTCCCATGAGCATCGCCCGGCCTTTTTCATCCACCATCACGCGCTGCCGCTTGCCCGCCTCATCAAAAACGAGTCTTGCCAGACGCTTGGGCGATAAAACAGACAGGCGGAAAGAGCCGGAAAGCGACAGACCTTCCAGCGTAAGCATCTCCGTTTCCAGCGTCAGCTGTTCCGGAACCATGACGATGACATTGCCATCGTCGTTTTTCGAAAGCGCCTCATGGACAACCTCCAAAAGCTTCGGCAGCAAAAGCGCCCTGCGCCCGGTGTAAAACGTTACGCTCATTGAGAAACACTCATCTTTCGTTAGATATTCAAAAGCATCGCGCGGAATGCAAACACATTTCCGTCTCGCCTTTCCGCCATGCCCGCAAATTCATCATCCACATAAACGCGGACAACATTCACATCCGGCATAGACGGGGAAAGGAGCCATTCTTCCTTTACCGGATTTCCGCATTCGATGCGTTTTCTGTATTCGCTTTTTACATCAATCCTTTGATACGCGCCGAGCAGCGCGTCCATCGGCTGAAGCGCTTTTTCAATCGCGCCGGGGCGCTTGATTTCCTCGATCGAAAATCCCGTTTCGGTGGTAAACGCGCCCGCCGCCTCTCTTAAAAGAAAGCTCATGTGCGCAGGACACGAAAGGAATGCACCGATATCGCGCATAAGCGAACGAATATACACGCCCTTTCCGCATTCGATGCGGATCAAATGGCGGCCCGGCGCGGTCTCAGTGATATAGGTAATGCCGTGAACCGTCACTTGTCTGGGTTCAATCTCCACTTCCTCGCCTTCGCGCGCAAGCTCATAAAGTTTCTTGCCGCCGCGCTTAAGCGCGCTGTACACAGGCGGCGTCTGCATAATGTCACCGACAAAGTGCGAAAGCGCGCCTTTGACATCCTCTGCGTTCGGAATGTCTGTCTTCATCTCAACAACCTTGCCCGAAGCATCGCACGTATCCGTGCTTTGGCCGAGGCACAGCTCTCCCACATACACCTTTTTCTTGTCGATGATATAGTCAAAAAGCCTGGTCGCCTTTCCGACGCAAACGGGAAGCACGCCCGCCGCGTCCGGGTCAAGCGTGCCGCCGTGACCGACAGCGGTTTTTCTCGGCAAAAGCCTTCTGACCGCAAGCACAGCGTCCGAGCTCGTCATTCCCGGGGGCTTTAAAATATTGATAAATCCGTCCATATTCTCACATTTCCCGCGCAGCAAGGCATGCACTCTCAATCACCCTCGGGAAAATCTCCTCCATGGTCACGCCGTTAACCGTCGCGCCGGCAGCCGCAATATGACCGCCGCCGCCAAACTGTCTTGCGATTTTGGCAACGTCTGCGCCTATACCCGCGCGGAAGGAAAACTTCACGCCGTCCTTCATTTCATCCGCCAATATGCCGACATAAACGCCTTCGATTTCATTTAAATAGTTTACGATGCTGTTGGCGTCCGCCCTTGTCGCACCGATCTTCTCAAACGCTGCATCGTTTAAGCGGATCGCCGCCACACGTCCGTTTTCAAAAAATTCGATTCTGTCAAGCGCGTAGCCCAGAAGCTGCGTTTTTTGAATGGAGCGCGTTCTGTAGAGCGTGCGCGTCGTATCCTCCACATCGACCCCCGCGTCCACACACATCGCGGCATAGCGGTAGGTGTTTCCCGTCGTCGAGGAAAACGAGAAATTGCCCGTGTCGGTGGAAATCGCCGTGTAGGCGTTCAGCGCCATATCCCCATTCAAGGAAACGCCCAGCGCCCGAATCACTTCAAGCACCATTTCGCCCGCGGCAGCGGCTTTTCCGTCAATGAAGCTAATATCGCAAAAACCTGTATTCGTCGCATGGTGATCCAGACATGCGCGCTTTTCGCATGCAAAAAACACTTCTTCAAACGCGCCCATGCGCTTTGCATCCGAGACATCCACACTGAGAACCGCCTTCGGTACAAAAGGCATATTGTCCTTCACAGCAAAATCGCCGCTGTCCGGAAGAAAGCGGTGCTTTTCATCCACAATGTCTTCGCACGCAGGAAACGCGCGCTTTCCAAGGGCGCGGATGGCTTCAAGCATGCAAAGCGTCGACCCGTATGCGTCGCCGTCGGGACGGATGTGCGTGATGACCGCGATATCGTCGTTATTCAGGATAAACTCGGCAATCGCCTTTGCAGAACCGATCATTCCTCCGTGTCCTCCGCAGGCCTGCGCTTCTCGTCCTCGCGCAGAACCTCCTGAATATGCGCAGCGTATTCGATGTTCACATCCAGTTCAAAGATGAGTTCAGGCGTGTAACGAAGGTCTACCTTCCTTCCAAGCTCGCGGCGGATAAAGCCGGATGCGCTTTTTAAAGCCGCCATCATATCTTTTCTCTTGTCTTCTTCAAGAACAGTCACGCGCACCTTGCAGTATCTGAGATCGCGCGTAACATCTGCGCGCAGAATGGACCAGGTACCGCCGACTCTGGGATCGCTGACCTCGTCTCTGATGATCTCGGTAAGCGCGCGCTTTACTTCTTCGGAAATCCGGTCAATCCGGTCAAAACCCATAATGAATATCCTCCTCATTGAAAACGCGGCCGGCGGCAAAATGTGTCCGCCGACCGCATGTAATATGGTCGATTATCTCTGAACTTCTTCCATGATGAAGCATTCGATTTCGTCGTTTTCCTTAACGTCGTTATAGCCTTCGATGCCAAGACCGCACTCATAGCCGGTGGCAACTTCCCTGACGTCGTCCTTGAAACGCTTGAGGGAGTCGATCTTGCCTTCATGGATAACGATGTTATCTCTAAGCAGGCGTACCTGCGCATTGCGCTGGATCTTACCGTCGGTGACATAGCAGCCTGCAACGGTGCCCACGCCGGAAACCTTGAAGGTCTGGCGTACGCGGCAGCGGCCGAGAACGTTCTCTCTGAACTTGGGCGCGAGCAGACCCTTCATGGCAGCTTCGATGTCTTCGATCGCGGAATAGATGACGCGGTAGAGGCGGATGTCCACCTTCTCGCGCTCGGCGATGTCGCGCACGGAGGTATCGTGGCGGACATTGAAGCCGATGATGATGGCGTTGGAAGCGGAAGCAAGGATAACGTCGGTCTCGGTGATCGCGCCTACGCCGCCGTGAATGGCCTTGACCTTGACTTCGTTGTTGGAAAGACGCTCAAGCGACTGCTTGACAGCTTCGACAGAGCCCTGTACGTCGGCCTTGATGATGAGGTTGAGCTCCTTGAGCTGGCCTTCGGAGATCTGGTTGAAAAGATCATCGAGGGTCGTCTTGCTCTGCGCCTTGATGAGCGCGGCCTTTGCCTTGTCCTTGCGCTCCTCGGCAACCTTGCGGGAAAGAGAATCATCATCAACAGCGGAGAGAATGTCGCCGGCTTCGGGAACGTCGTTAAAGCCGATAACTTCAACGGGATCGCTCGGGAAGGCCTGCTTGACGCGTTCGCCTCTGTCGTTGACCATGGCGCGCACGCGGCCGTAAGCAGTACCGGCGATGATGGTATCGCCGACGTTGAGCGTGCCGTTTTTGATAAGAACATTGGCAACGGGGCCGCGGCCCTTGTCGAGTCTGGCTTCGACGATGATGCCTCTGGCTTTTCTGTTGGGGTTGGCTTTGTAATCCTGAACCTCGGCTACGAGCAGGATCATTTCAAGCAGCTGCTCGACGCCCTGGCCGGTATGCGCGGAAACGGGAACGATAATCGTGTCGCCGCCCCACTCTTCGTCGATCAGATCGTACTTCGTCAGCTCCTGACGGATACGGTCGGGATCAGCGGTGGGCTTATCCATCTTGTTGATGGCAACGATGGTCTGAACGCCTGCAGCCTTGGCATGGTTGATCGCTTCAACGGTCTGGGGCATAACGCCGTCGTCCGCCGCAACAACCAGGATCGCGATATCAGTGGCCTGCGCGCCGCGGGCACGCATGGCGGTGAACGCCTCGTGACCGGGGGTATCGAGGAAGGTAATCTTCTCGCCGTGCAGATCGACGGTGTACGCGCCGATGTGCTGGGTGATGCCGCCGGCTTCGCCTGCGGTTACGCGGGTCTTTCGGATGTAGTCAAGCAGCGAGGTCTTGCCGTGGTCGACGTGGCCCATGATGGTGACGACCGGCGGACGATGGACAAGGTCTTCTTCCTTATCTTCAACGTCCTCAGCCTCAAGCGCGTCTTCTGCGGTTTCGGCAAGCTTGAGCTCGAGCTCGATTTCAAACTCGGTGCAGACCAGCTGCGCGGTGTCGAAGTCGATTTCAGCATTGATGTTGGCAAAGATTCCGAGCATAAGCAGCTTTTTGATAATTTCGCTGACGGGCTTTCCGATGCGCTCGGAAAGATCCTTGACAGTGATCTTCTCGGCGGTCATTACGGCCTTTTCGATCTTTACCGGCTCGGGCTTCGGAGCGGGCGCCGCGACCTTGCGCTTGCGCTTTCCGCCGCGTACATACTCGTCGTCCATCTGAACGGAGGGGGCGGCAGAGCGGGTCTGCTGACGCTTATTTTTCTGCGCATTGCGCTCAGGGTCAACCTGACGCACATACTGCTTTTTGTTGGGATCATAATTGCTTACGCGCTCCTTCTCAACGGAGGGCGTAAGATCGGGCGCAGCGGGACGACGGGGCGCAAAGCCGCCGGCGGGTCTGGGTGCACCGGAGCCTGCGCCGCCCATCGGGGGACGCGCACCGGGCGCGCGGTTCTGCATAGGCGCAGCGCCGCCCTGGCCCTGCGGGTTCGCGGGACGGCCATAGGGGCCTCTGGGCGCCTGTCCGGGCGCGCCGCCCTGACCCTGCGGATTCGCGGGACGGCCGTACGGGCCTCTGGGTGCCTGTCCGGGCGCGCCGCCCTGACCCTGCGGGTTCGCAGGACGGCCATAGGGCTGCTGGGGACGCGGCTGCTGAGCGCGAGGCGCAGCCTGCTGCTGATTCTCAGCGGGCTTTTTCTCGTTTTCGCTTGCTTCCGCTTTTACAGGCGCGGCCTGCGTCTTTTCGCTTGCCGTATTCTCGGCCTTCTGCTCGGGAGCAGGTGCATTCTTGGCCTTTTCCGCCGCTGCCTTTGCGATTGCCTGCTGCTGAGCGGTCTCATTGATGGACTTGATCGCAGCTTCCAGCGTACGCTGTCTGGCTTCGTTCTCCTCCGCTCTGATTCTGTCCGCCTCTGCCTTTGCAATCCTGCCGGAAATTTCTTTAAGAGAATCGATTGCGCCCAATGCCTTTTTGCGCGATTCCGATACGCTCTTTAAAAGTTCCGACGCTTTCTGACTGAGATCTTTGGTTGCGACTTTCGCCATTGACTGAATACACCCCCGATAAGTTTTAAAAATCAGCCGATTTCTTTATATAGCTCATAAATGCGGTTGGCAAAGGACGTGTCCGTTACCGCCGCAATCATTCGTCCGCTCTTTCCGATCGCATCTGCGAGGGACGAAGCTGAAACCGTGATATACGGTGTTTTTTTGTGGGCGCAGGCATCCTGAATCTGCTTTTTTGTAGTCTGAGACGCATCATCGTCAACAACTACAAGCTTGCATTCGCCCTTTTTGAGCGCAATTTCCACCGCCTGAACACCGGAAACCAGGCGGCCTGCGCGACAGGCAAGGCCCAGCATGGAAAGAAGCTTATTCATTTTCGTCCTCGCTTACGGGCGGAAGGGCGCAAAAAGCCTTCTCAAGCGCATCATAAATTTCATTTGATACGGCGGCTTCAAACTTTCTTTCCAGCGATTTGGACTTGCGCGCTTTTTTCAGGCATTCCACATTCCTGCACACATAAGCGCCCCTTCCGGGTTTTTTGCCTACAGGATCAATGGAAACCTCGCCCTCGGGAGAGCGCACTACGCGCTGAAGTTCCCTCTTGGGCTTCATTTCGTGGCAGCCCACGCACATGCGCATAGGCACCTTGCGCTTATTAAGCATTCTCCTCCGCGCCTTCCTGTACGTTTTCGGCGTTCTCCGCTTCGGCCTCTTCGGCGATGGCGGCGTTCATCTGGCTTAAGGACTTGATGTCGATCTTCCAGCCGGTGAGCTTGGCGGCGAGGCGGGCGTTCTGGCCTTCCTTGCCAATGGCGAGGGAAAGCTGGTTGTCCGGAACGACGACGCGGGCGCTCTTTTCCTTCTCGGACGCAAATACCGCGTGTACGCGGGCGGGAGAAAGCGCTGAAGCGATATATTCCTTGGGGTCGGAAGACCATTTTACGATGTCGATCTTCTCGGTCTTGAGCTCGTTTACAACGTTTTCAACGCGAAGACCTCTGGGGCCAACGCAGGAACCTACGGGATCGATGTTCTGGTCGGTAGAGAATACCGCCATCTTGGTGCGGAAACCGGCTTCACGGGCGATGGACTTGATCTGCACAACGCCGGTGCGGATTTCGGGCACTTCGATTTCGAAAAGGCGCTTGACAAGGCCGGGATGGGTTCTGGAAACGAGAACCTGCGGGCCGCGGGTTACCTTGGTAACCTCAAGCACATATACCTTCAGTCTGTCGCCGACGTTCACTTCTTCCCCGGGCATCTGCTGGGCAACTTCCAGAACGCCTTCGGTTCTGCCGAGCTCAACAAAGGCTCTGCCGTTTTCTACTCTCTGAACGATGGCGGTCAGGATTTCATTTTCCTTTTCAATGTACTCGTCATAGATCACGCCGCGCTCGGCTTCGCGGATGTGCTGAACGATGACCTGCTTTGCGGTCTGCGCAGCGATGCGGCCGAACTGGCTGGGCATGGTGGGCACTTCGATGACGTCCTCGACGCCGTAGCTTGCGTAGGAAGGATACTTCTCGCGAACTTCGTCCAGAGAAATCTCAATCGTGGGATCCTCCACAACGCTCACGATCTTCTTGTGCGCAAGCACTTCGATAACGCCGGTGTTTCTGTCGATGGATGCGCGGACATTGTCCACCTTTCCAAAGGAACGCTTGTACGCAGAAACCAGCGCGCTTTCGATCTTGGAATACAGAACTTCCTTATTAATCTTCTTTTCCTTGGCCAGCATATCTATTGCGGAGATGACCTCCATCGGATCCGCAAATCCCATTGCCATATAAAAACCCTCCAGTCTTCTCCGAATTAAATGTCAATATCGTTAAGCATATCTTCGTCCACGTTCAAAACGCATCTGGCAAGCGCGACGGCCTTCTGGTCGAATTCGCGTCTTTCACCTGCGTCGTCGATCACAATCCTGCCGTCCTCAAGGCCGATCAGAACGCCCGTAAACAGCTTCGCGCCGTCCATGGGCTTATAGAGCTTGACTTCGATTTCCTTGCCCTGGGCTCTTTCGAAATCGCGCGGTTTTTTCAGCGGCCTGTCGATGCCGGGGGAAGAAACTTCCATATAATCGTAGTCGATATTCTCGGCATACGGCTGAATTCTTCTGTGGAAAGCCTCCACATCGTCCAAAGAGATTCCGCCCTCTTTATCGATGTAAAAGCGCAAAAAGCGTCCGGCGGGCTCCTTCACGAGCTCAAGGTCGATCCACTCGTACCCCAGCTCTTCGGCCAGTCGGATTGCTGTGCGTTCAACACTTACAAGCGTATTGGATTGATTAGGCAAAAATGTATCCTCCGAAATTTCCTTAGCAAAAAATCAGCCCACTCAACAACGAACCGCGCTTTCCGGTAAAGAAGCGCGGCGCGAACGGCGTTCAAAAATCCCTTTGAAACGCTCTGTGGACCAACTTGCTTTCGTTTAAGGCGCATCTTCTGCGCCGGTTCAGCCTAATTATACCACGCGCCGCCGTGAATTACAACACCTGCTGACCAAACTTTTGAAACCCTAATTATAAAGAATCGGTTAAAACTCGCTCTATGCGCAATATTTAACTTTTACGTTGCCATATTTGAACAATCCCAGCCGTTACAACCGCTTGTAAAATCGCGTCAGTTGCGGTACAATAAACCCGTAAATAATCAATGGAGGTAATGCTATCATGATTAAGATTGGTATCAACGGTTTTGGCCGCATCGGCCGTCTCGTTTTCCGCGCTTCCCTGAGCCACCCCGAGGTTGAAGTCGTTTCCATCAACGACCTCATCACTCCCGATTATATGGCCTACATGCTCAAGTACGACACCGTACACGGCAAGTTCGAAGGCACCGTAGATTACACTGACCACTCCATCATCGTAAACGGCAAAGAAATCCGCGTAACCTGCGAAAAGAACCCCGCCGACCTCAAGTGGGACGAAGTAGGCGCCGAGTACATCGTAGAGTCCACCGGTCTGTTCCTCACCCAGGAAAAGGCTGCCGGCCACATCGCCGCTGGTGCGAAGAAGGTCGTCATGTCCGCTCCCTCCAAGGATTCCACTCCCATGTTCGTAATGGGCGTTAACAACAAGACCTACACCAAGGACATGCAGTTCGTTTCCAACGCTTCCTGCACCACCAACTGCCTCGCCCCCATCGCCAAGGTTCTCAATGACGCCTTCGGAATCACCGATGGCCTCATGACCACCGTACACGCCACCACCGCCACCCAGAAGACCGTTGACGGCCCCTCCATGAAGGATTGGCGCGGCGGCCGCGGCGCGGCTTTCAACATCATCCCCTCCTCCACCGGCGCCGCCAAGGCTGTTGGCAAGGTTATCCCCGAGCTGAACGGCAAGCTCACCGGTATGGCTTTCCGCGTACCCACCGCTGACGTTTCCGTTGTTGACCTCACCGTCAACCTCGCCAAGCCCGCCACCTACGCCGAGATCTGCGAAGCCATGAAGGCCGCCTCCGAAGGCGAACTCAAGGGCATCCTGGGCTACACCGAGGATATGGTCGTTTCTTCCGACTTCATCCACGACAGCCGCACCTCCATCTTCGACGCCAAGGCCGGCATCGCCCTGACCGACAAGTTCGTCAAGGTCGTATCCTGGTATGACAACGAGTGGGGCTATTCCAACAAGGTTGTCGAGCTCATCAAGTACATGGCGAGCGTAGACCACGCGGAATAATCAAAACCGCTTAAAACAGCGAAAGCTGTAAAAATGCCGCTTCCCTCAAATGAGGGAGGCGGTTTTTTCTTTCGCTTTTCTCTTGTTATTATGCAGATAAAGATGCTATAATTCACGCAGAATGTATTGATCTTTGGAGGCTTTCATGAAATACGCACTTGTAACGGGCGCATTCGGCGGCATGGGAAAAAGCGCTGTTAAGCGCCTCTCAGAGGAAAACTATACAGTGTTCGCGCTGGACATTGCATGCGGCGAGAGCTATGAAAATGTAATCGGCATCGAGACCGACATTACCGATCAGAAAAGCGTTGAAAACGCCTTTTCCGTCATCTCATCCATAACCGACCGCCTGGATGTCTGTCTGCATTTTGCGGGCGTATATATGATGAACTCCCTTCTTGAAATGCAGCAGGCGGACTTTCTTCGCATTATGAATGTAAACATCGTCGGCGCGTTCAGCGTAAACCGTGTGTTTGCGCCCCTTTTCAAAACAGGAACGCGCATTGTGATATTGACCAGCGAGCTTGCCCCCTTAAAGCCCCTGCCGTTTACGGGCATCTACGCGGTAACGAAAAGCGCGCTGGACAAATATGCCTATTCCCTTCGCATGGAAGCCCAGCTTTCAGGCATTCATGTAAGCGTCCTTCGCGCGGGCGCTGTCGATACGGGCATGCTGGACGTTTCGACGCGCGCGCTCGACGCGTTCACCCAAAACACACAAGCGTATACCCTCGTCGCAAAGCGATTCAAGGACATCGTAAACCGCGTGGAATCCCGTAAAATCACGCCCGACCGCATCGCTCAGAAGGTGTGCGCCATTTTGTCAAAAAGAAAACCGCGCTTTTCCTATTCCGTCAACCGAAACCCCCTGCTTCTTCTCTTAAACGCCCTTCCCGAGCGAATGCAGTTTTTCATCATTCGCCTGATCCTCTCGTCAAAATAACCCGGAACACATGAAATCGGATCGGACAAACAACCAAAATGCCGTTTTCCTCAATTATGGGAGGCGTTTTTTTGTTGTATAAAGCAATCTTCCTGCGTCCCAAAAGGCTCCTTCGCATCGTTGCGCCGAAACCGTTACGGGTCTAAATTGTTTTCTTTAAGGGGCAAAAGAATCTCTGCGCCGGGATTAAGGAGCAGGCGGACGGTCAGCACTTCGCCGTTCAGGCTGAGCTCATACCAGCCATCCTTTGCATCTTCTGCGTTTTTCTCGCAAAGCGCAGCGCAGGAGAAAACAAGCATAAGGAGCGCAAGCGCACAAACAATAAATTTTTTCATGTATTTTTCTTTTCGTCTGTTTATTGATCCGTCTACATTATAATAGGTTTTCGGCGCGTCATCTACAGAAAATGCCTCATTCCAAAAATTTCCACAATCAGTACTATCGGATTTTAAGTTTTAAATTCAGAATCTCTATTGGACTTTCACAGGCAGATGTGATAGGATGAAGACAAGCGCAATTCTGAAAGGATGAACGACATGGCAAACGAAACCACCTCCTTCATTTTCACCGGCGACATCGGCTTTGACCGGTATATGGACAAAAAATGGGAGGACGAACAACTTTTATCGAAGGATTTGATTGACTTTTTTCATTCCTCAGAGCACGTAGTGATTGAAGTTGAGGGCGCGGTGATTGACGCTGTGGACGACGGGTCGCGCGGCGTGTTTTTCCACAGCATGAACCCAGCGGCGGTGGATGTGTTTAAGAAGATGGGCGCGGACGTCTGGAGCATCGGAAACAACCACAGTATGGACGCGGGGCTTGAGGGCGTTTTGAGCACGAGAAAGCTTGCAGAGGAATCCGGCGCGCTTGCGTTCGGCGCGGGACGGAATTTAGATGAAGCGAGCGCGCCCGTTTATTTTGACGAGGCGGGCGGCATCGGCATGTTCGGCGTTTCGTATATGAACGAGTGCATTCCGGCGACCGATACCAAGCCCGGCATTTTCCGCTGGGACGACATGGAGCTCGTTCAAAAGCGCATTCATGAAATCAAGGCAAAATGCCGCTGGTGCATTGTCGTTGCACACGGCGGCGAGGAGTTTACCTCCCTCCCCTCGCCCTACACGCGCGAAAGATATATGAAATATCTTGAAATGGGCGCGGACGTTGTCGTCGCGCATCATCCGCATGTGCCGGAGAATTATGAATTGTTCGAGGGCGGAAAGGCAATTTTCTATTCGCTGGGCAATTTCATTTTCGACACGGATTATCAGAGGGTGCATCTGTATACGGATGTGGGCGTTCTCTTAAAGCTTCATTTTACAGAAGAGGAAATGACGTTTGAAGCCAAAGGCGCGAAGATCATAAGGGGCGAAGAAAGAATTGATCTTTGCCCGCTTCCGGATATTTTTGAAAATGTTCCGGCGGAGGAATACGAGTTGCTTGCGCCCTTGTCCGCAAAGGCGTTTGTGGAGGAAGACAAACGCAAGATGATTTATCTTGAAAAGGAACGCTTTTTAAACGCCACGGAAGACGTCTGGAACGGGTACTTTTTCTCCGAAGAGCCGGACGGATATTTCAAGGGCGCGCACATGGATTTTTCGATCATTGTGCCGTATTCCAAATTGGCGGAAAAGGGCGAATGGAAGAAAAGCAGGCTTGAAAAGGTCAAAAACTATATTTTGAGGCAATTGGATGAATAATGAACGCGGGACGGGAAACCCGTCCCCTACGGTATGGCTTCGGCTTTTTCTGTAGGGGACGGGGTTCCATCCCGTTTTGTTTTTTGGGGCAGGATGCGGCGGGAGCAAGCCCCGTCCTACAGCCCGTGCATTTATTCGCATTTTTTGTTATTGACTCCTATGTTAAATAAAGGTATAATTTGGTTACACGGAGGTGATTTTTGATGGATAAAAATTTATCTTTCGGCGCGCTCAGCGCAATTGACGCTCTCGGACGATACCTGCCCGGCGAAAAACAGACGGGGCCTTTGAAGGAAGACCGCGTGGTCGGTGTTTTCTATTTTCTGACCCACGGCGCATACCCGGACGCAAGCGGACCCAACGATGTTTCCCGCATCATGAAGGAGCATCCTGAAGCCGTTCATGATTTCAATCATCCCGCCTGGGGAAAAGGCAGCCTTTACTGGGGCGAGCCGCTTTTCGGATATTATCATCTGAAGGACAAGTGGGTGCTGCGCAGGCACTGCAAGATGCTCACCATGGCGGGCGCGGACTTTATCATCTTTGACACCACCAACCGCGTGACGTTTAAAGAGCAGGTGCTTCCAATCCTGGAAGTGTTTGACGAGTTCCGAAAAGAGGGCTGGAACGTTCCCAAAATCGCCTATTACACCAACACGCTTTCGGGCGACACGGTGACGGAGATCTATAACGACATCTATAAGCCCGGCCTTTACAAGGATCTGTGGTTCTATTGGGACGGAAAGCCGTTCATCGTGGGGCTGCCGGACGAATGCAGCGAGGAAATCCGGAATTTCTTCACCTTCCGCTTCTCCCAGTGGCCGACGGAAAATTACAAAGAAGGCGGCTGCCCGTGGATCGACTTTGTGCGCCCGCAGAGGGTCTGGAAAAAAGACGGTGTAAATGACGTCGTGCCCGTTGCCGTTGCCCAGCACCCGAACCTGAGCTTCGGAGACGGCGCGCTGTACGGCGATCCCGCGCCCAGAGGCCGCGCCTTCCGCGATTACAAAAACGACAAAACGCCGGAAGCCCTTGCCTACGGCTACAATGTTGCCGAGCAATGGGAACGCGCCATCGAGCTTGACCCCAGAATGGTATTCTTTACCGGCTGGAACGAGTGGACGGCGGGCAAGATTCAGGGCGACGGCGACCGGCCCGTTCTTATGGTCGATCAGGCCGACGCGGAATATTCCCGTGACGCCGAACCTATGCGCGGCGGCTTCTTTGACAACTATTACATGCAACTTTGCGACTACATCAGAAGATACAAGGGCTCTCCTGCGCCCATGCCCATACAGGAAAAACAGAAAATCACGCCCCGGGGCGGCTTTGAGCAGTTTGAAAACGCGCTTTCCTACGCCTGCATGCCCTTTGGCACGCTTCCGCGCGATGAAATGGGCGTGGGCAGCATCCGCTACACCAACACGTCCGGAAGAAACGAATTTGCCGAAATCCGCGTGATGCACGACGACGAATATGTCGCTTTCTACGCAAAAACAAAAGGCGACATCGTCTTTAACATGTTCACCAAGTGGATGACGCTGTTTATCTCCGTCGACGGCCGACCCTATCAGCCGCATTGGCACAACTATCATTACCTTATAAATGACATCGTGCTCGACAGAAGCGCAACGTTCCTGCAGACATGTCTCGGCGGCTTCCGCTGGGGCAGGAACACGCGCATCCCCTACGAACTCAAGGGAAACGAAATGGCGATCTATATCCCGAAAAAGTGCCTGGGCATTGAAAACGGCCCCTTTACCCTGAACTTCAAATGGGCCGACCACACGGGATACAACGAAAACATCGAAGACTTCTACGAGTTCGGCGACGCAGCGCCGTACGGACGGCACAATTTCAAGTACGAGGGAAAATAAGCTCATCGCTTCGCCCGCCTTTCACACAATTGAAGGCGGGCTTTCTTGTATTTATTTCTTCTCAAATCCGGCAATGCATGCTATAATGTCGCTATAAATAGAAGGGAGCAATACAGCCATGAAACATCCTTCCATCGATAAGGTATACGCACAAAACACGGCCTATGCGCCGCACAAGAATACCGACGCGCTTTTCATGCTTGAAAACGGAGATCGTCATTTTTCCGGCATGCTTCAAAAGGCGCTTGATTTCATCACCCAAAAGCAGCTGATGGACGTGCCGCTTTGGAAACTGTTTGTGCATCAGTTTGAAATGGGGAACAGCGACGATCACAACGTGGGATGGCGGTGCGAATACTGGGGCAAGATGATGCGCGGCGCATGCATGGTGTATCAGGTAACAGCGGATGACGCTCTTTTTGATCTTTTGACTGAGACTGTAAAAGACATGCTCAAAACGCAGGATGTCTACGGCCGCATGAGCACCTATTCCAAAGAGAAGGAACTGGACGGCTGGGATCTTTGGGGCAGAAAATACATTCTCCTTGGCATGATGCACTTTATGGAAATCAATAAAGACGACGCGTTCAATCAGGAAATCCTGTCCGCGCTTATGAAGCATGCCGACGCGATTATTGATACGGTCGGATGCGAAAGCGAAGGCAAAAAAGAAATTCTCAAATGCACGCGCCACTGGAACGGCTTAAATTCCGCATCCATTTTAGAGCCTTTCATGCGCCTTTACAACCTGACGGGCGAAAAGCGATATCTGGATTTTGCCGGATATATCGTATCCACCGGAGCTACCGAGGGCGAAAACATCTTTGAGCTTGCCTATGTTGGCAAGCTTGCGCCATACGAATTCAAGGTGACAAAGGCATACGAAATGATGAGCTGCTTTGAAGGTCTTTTGGAATACTACCGCGTGACCGGCATCGAAAAATGGAAGACTGCGTGTCTGAACCTTGCTGAAAAGATCCTTGAAACCGACGTCACCATCATCGGCTGCTCGGGCTGCACGCACGAATTGTTCGACCATTCCGCCGTAAGGCAGTTTGACATCGAGGAAAAAGGCATCATGCAGGAAACGTGCGTAACCGTTACGTGGATGAAATTCCTGTTCCAGCTTCTGTGCCTGACGGGCAATACCAGATACGCCGATCAGATGGAAATTTCCTTCTACAATGCGCTTCTTGGCGCAATCAACACGGACGAAGTCAAAATCAACGGCGGCTTGCCTTTTGACAGCTACGCGCCGCTTTTGCCCGGTCTTCGCGGACGTCAGATGGGCGGCTATCAGGTGATGGAAAACAATACCTATTACGGCTGCTGCGCGTGCATCGGCGCAGCCGGGCTTGGCCTTTTCGGCATCGCAAGCGTCATGAACCATGAAAACGGTCCGCGCGTTCATTTCTTTGAAAATGCCGCGCACAAAACCCTGACGCCCCAAGGAAATCCGCTGACACTTACAATCTCAGGGGATTATGTAAAGAGCGGCCGCGTAAAGATCCATGTGGACGTTAAAGAAACGGAAGCATTCGAAATCTCAATCCGCATCCCTTCGTGGAGCGAAAATCCTTTCGCATCCGTAAACGGCGGAAAACTTGTCTGTACTCCAGGACGCGAAACGGTTATTGAAAAGTCTTGGTCTGCCGGCGATGTGATCGAACTGGATTTCGGCATTTGCGTGCGCGCCGTTTTCCCCGAAGCCTACGGCGTATCGAATGATGAGGCCCCCTATATCGCCTTAAAGCGCGGAGCGATCGTTCTTGCAAGGGATGCGCGTCTGGGCATGGACGTCTCCTCCCCTGTTTCGCCGAAAATCCTCGGTGACGGCTCTGTCTGTGCAAAGGAAGGCGTAAGCCCTTATGCATCAGAAATCGCGCTTCTGATTGAAAACGAGGACGGGTCCTTCTTCCCCGTGACGGATTATGCATCCGCCGGAAAAACATGGACCGAAGAAAGCCGCATGTGCGCGTGGATGATCAAAAATTAAGATCAAAACTACTTGCAAATCTTACCGGCAAGTGATACCATATGAATAGCCACTTTTATGTGAAAGAGAGGAATTTTCCATGAGCAAGATCAAGGTTGCCATTATCGGCTGCGGCACCATCGCAAACGCCGCTCACATTCCTTCCTATTTAAATAATCCCAATGCGGAAATCAAGTATTTCTGCGACATTCTGCTTCACAAGGCAGAAGCCTGCGTTGAAAAGTACGGCTGCGGCACCGCCATCGAAGACTACCATGTAGCGCTCAATGACCCTGAGATCCAGGCCGTTTCCGTCTGCACCCCCAACTACGCCCATCCGGAAATCGCCATCGCCGCCATGCGCGCCGGCAAAGATGTTCTTTGCGAAAAGCCCGCTGCCCGCACCTATGCTGAGGCCCTCGAAATGCAGAAGGTTCAGCATGAAACCGGCCGCATCCTGAACATCGGCGTTGTCAACCGCTTCAACGACAGCGTCAATCTGATCAAAAAGTACATCGCCTCGGGCAAGCTCGGCGAAGTCTTCCACGTATACGCTTCCTTCCGCGCCCATCGCTCCATCCCCGGACTCGGCGGCGCTTTCACCACCAAGGCCATCGCCGGCGGCGGCGCTCTCATCGACTGGGGCGTACATTACCTCGACATCGTTATGTACTGCACCGGCGATCCCAAGCCCCTGACCGTATCCGGCGAAGCGTTCTGCAAGCTCGGAAAAGACATGCCGAATTACGCCTACAAATCCATGTGGGCTGAGGACACCAAGAATGTAAACGGCACCTATGACGTAGACGATTCCGTCGTCGGCATCATCCGCACCGAAGGCCCCACCATCTCCTTCCAGGGTGCATGGGCGCAGAACATCGGTGAAAACGAAACCTATATCGACTTCATGGGCGACAAGGGCGGCATCCGCCTGACCTACGGCTCCACCTTCAAGGTATACACCGCGGAAAACGGCGCTCTGGTTGAATACACCCCCGAGTTCAAGATGCGCGACCACTTCCAGAACGAAATCGACGCGTTCTTAAACTGCATCGAAACCCGCGAGAAGCTCCCCAGCCACATCGACACCGTTATCATCACCGCCAAGATGATGCAGGCCATCTACGATTCCTCCGAATCCCACAAGGAAATCGCGCTGGACTAAAAGATATGCAAAACGAACCTCCGAAAGCCAATGTTTCGGAGGTTCGTTTTTTGTGCCCGTCAGCGCACAACCGCGCTGGTCTGAGGATCGAGAATCAGGATATTGTCCTTCAATTGTGCTTGCCCCATGCCGATAAACGCGGCGAGGGTGGTGAACTCTACATCCGTAACGGCGGAAAGGTCGATTTCGGCGCGGCTGGCCGAGGTATTGTGGAAAACCGCCGCTCTCTGACCGTCAAGCTCCGCGATGAAGCCGCCGGCTTTGGTGTTTTCAAGGGCGAAGGCGGTATACTCGCCCGCTGCGATTTCGGGATTGGCCTTTCGGATCATGAGAAGCCGCTTGTAATAGTTGTACATGCCGTCCGACATGGAATAGAGGTCTTTGACCGAATAGGGCGTCTGCTTTTTGTCCTCATAGGTCGTGCCTTCGGGATTTAAAACCGTATCGCCGTCGCCCCAGAGCATTTTAAGCCTTCGGTTTGCGTCGGTGTTTGCACCGCCGCGAGAGCCGCGAAGGGCAATTTCTTCACCGTAATATATGAAGGGCGATCCGGGCGAGAGGAGATAGAGATTGGCTGCCATCTTCATGTGTCCGCTGGCGGCGGTGAGATAGCCTGCTGCTCTGTCCATATCGTGATTGGACACAAACATGATGTTCATGGCATTTTCATTGAGATTGGATATTTTTTCCAGATAGCCGTCCACATATGCGGTATAGCGGTTCACATTTCCGGCCTTTGCGGTTTCAGCGATCAGGCCAGATACCTGGCTGGCGGTGAAATTGAAGCAGTTGGTTACGGGAATATACTGGTCGATCACGCCGTCGCCGTCCCAGACCTCAGCCACGGTATACAGATCGCTTTTTACCTTTTTAAGTTCTCCAATGTACCAGTCCCAGAATTCGACGCACTTTTTGTTGTCGTTCATGTAGATATACTTGGCAGCGTCAAAGCGGAAGCCGTCGATGCCCAGATTTACATAGTAAAGCGCAACGTCAAGCAATGCCTCGCGCACCATCGGATTGTCAAAATCAGGCTCCGGCATCTGATCGGAAAAATTGGCCTCATACATCACGTTTCCGTTCTGCCATCTGGCGAAATGCCGCCCGGCAGGCGCTTCCGCGTCCGCCGTCTTCCAGGAATAGAAATTATAATAGGTGTTTGCCGGATTATTGAGCAGATGGGAATTGACGAAGTTTTTAAACCAGCGGTTGTCGGTCGAGGTATGGTTGATCGGAAGATCGAGAATGATTTTGACGTCCCTTTCATGGCAGAGCGCGATCAGTTCCTTCAGATCCTCCATCGTGCCGAACGCGGGATCGATTTTATAAAAATCCGTCACGTCGTATTTGTGATAGGAAGGAGATTCAAAAATCGGCGTGAGCCAGAGGCCCTCAACGCCTAAACTCGTGCCTGATTTGGGGTTTCCGTCGTTCAGATAGTCCATGCGGTTGATGATACCGCGAAGATCGCCAATTCCGTCGCCGTTGGAATCAGAAAAAGAGCCGACGAAGATTTCATAAAACACGCGGTTTAAGCCGATATCCGCGTCCTCGTGATAAAAAGCAACGTCGTCGATCACCGCTTCGCCGTTTTCGTTCAGCGGATACCGTTTCGGAAGATATTCCTCCGCCATGCATGCGCTAAAAAGAAGAAAAAGCGCAAGCACGAAAGCAATTGTTTTTTTCATAGCATTCACTCCCATAGATCAATATCCCTACTATCGCACACATTCGCTTGCTTGTCAAGAGTGCGAAAAAAATGGTATAATGAAGAAAAAACGAAGGGATACTTCCAAATGATCGAGTTTTATACGCCGGATTCCCTCATCCTATGGAAAAAGCGCGCGAATCTATTAAAGGCCATTCTTATAACCCTCATGACCGTTTCGCTCTTAGCGGCAGTCGTCATGTGCTTTTTCGTGTCTTCCAAAACCGCAGGCATGCTCCTTTTGGCCATCATCATTGAGTTCACGCTTTCGGGCTGGATCGCGATTCTGGTTCTGAATCTGCATTATCTCCCCGCCCATCGGGAATACAGGCACATTCTGCACATTATTCATGAAGAAAAAATTTCTTCAGAAGGCGAAATCAGCGTCTCCCCCATGGAATTTCCGATCCCGAAAAGCATTTTCATCCGAAAGGTCACACTGAAAGACGGCGAAGATACGCAGACATTTTCCGTAAACAGCCGCTTTGTCAATCTGCTCCCGAAAAGCGGCCGCGTGCGCGTTCAGAGCGCAAAGGGCTATATCACCGGAATTGAGGTGATCGGATGAAGACGTTTAAAAAGATCATGAATCTGGTTCCCCTGATGATTTTGTGGCTTATGATGAGTACATTTGTGTGGAGCTGGATATTCACGTTCCTGACCGACGCGCCGAGGGAGGAAAAGATCGTTCTGTTCATCGAATGCGATGTTCCGGGAGATACATTCATCGCGTCAAAGCTTGAAGAAGCCCCCTCCGACCTTATCCGCCTTGCGCAGGTCCGCCCCTTTTCCTACTCGATGATGTCGTCAAGCGATATAAGAAACGCCGACCTTTACATTCTCTCCGAAAGCGGCATGACGGAATATTTTGAGTGGCTCTCGCCGCTTCCCGAAAGCGCATGGGCGCTCGGCGAGCCCTATGAAGCGCACGGCGCAGTCTACGGAGTCAAGGTATATCATGCGGAAAATGCATCGGGCATCCTGACAGACCACATTGCATACGAAAATCAGGATTATTATCTCGCCTTCGGAAAGCATTCGCTTCATATCGCAGAAAATGAAAACGCCGTCAGCAATGAAGCAATTTCCTATGCACAGATGCTTTTTGAGATTGAATAGGAGGAAAACACACATGAAGCCCATCGTTCTTATTCTGCTTTGCGCCCTTTTCTTTGCCTGTCTTCCCGCGTTATCCGAGGGGGAAAGCAGCCTTTACGTCAGAAAAATTGAAAACCTGCCGGACGATTTCATTTTCGGCATGGACGCTTCCTCCGTCATCGCCCTCGAAGACAGCGGCGTGAAATACTATGATTTTGACGGAAACGAAGAAGACGTTTTCAAGGTCCTTGCCGCGAGCGGCATCACCCACATCCGCGTTCGCATCTGGAACCACCCCTACAACATGGCGGGCAATGGCTACGGCGGCGGAAACAACGATATTGAGAAGGCTGTAAAAATCGGTCAGCGCGCAACGAAATACGGCATGAAGCTGATCGCCAATTTCCATTATTCCGACTTCTGGGCTGATCCGGGAAAGCAGATGGTGCCCGTCGCCTGGGCAGGCATGGAAATCGAGGAGAAAACGGAAGCGCTTTACAATTATACCCGCGACTGCCTTGTAAAGCTTAAGGATGCGGGCGTGGACGTCGGCATGGTGCAGGTCGGAAACGAAACCAACGGCAGGATGTGCGGCGAAAAAACCTGGTTCAACATCCAATATCTCATGCAGGCAGGCGCAAAAGCCACACGCGAGATTTACCCGGATGCTCTGGTCGCGCTTCACTTCGCCAACCCCGAAAAGGCAGATTCCTACGCCACCTACGCCAAGAAAATGGATTATTACAAGGTGGATTACGATGTGTTCGCTTCCTCCTATTATCCCTACTGGCACGGAACGCTTGAAAACCTCGCAAATGTTTTAACCGACATCGCAAACACCTACGGAAAAAAGGTCATGGTCATGGAAACCTCCTATGCTTATACGGCGGAGGACACCGATTTTTACGGAAACACCATTTCAGACGGCGGCGCGATCATAAAGTCCTATCCTTTCACCGTGCAGGGACAGGCCAACAACATAATCGACATCACCGATACCCTCGTAAATAAAACCCCCGCCGGCATCGGCGTTGTCTATTGGGAGGGCACGTGGATCTCCGTAGGCACGGAAAGCTGGGAGAAAAACAACGAAAAGTGGGAAACCTACGGCTCCGGCTGGGCGAGCAGCTACGCCAAGACCTACGACGCTAACGACGCAGGCAAATATTTCGGCGGGAATGCTGTGGACAATCAGGCGATGTTTGACGCCTCGGGGCATCCGCTTAAATCCTTAAAGGTATTCAAGCTCATGCGCGAAGGAAATGAAATCGCACCCGCAGCCGACGCGCTTGAAGATGTAAACATGATCTGCGATCTGAACGCGCCTTTGAATCTTCCCAAAACCGTAAACGCCGTCATGACCGACAACACGAAAAAGGCGCTGCCCGTCACGTGGAACCTGACGGACGAAATGGACCGAAAGATGCATGCATCCGGCCCCAAACAGTATGTGATCGAAGGCGAGGCAGGCGGTATGACAGCCAGAGCCTATGTTTCGATGATCGAGTACAATTACCTTGCCGACTACAGCTTTGAAGAGGGCGGAAAAAACTGGGTATTCACCGATCTTAACAAGGCCGATGAACTCTATATTGAAGATAAGAAAACAGACTCCCTGACGGGAACAAAGCATGCGCATTTCTGGTCGGCGAAGAAAAACAGCGTGGAATTCACGCTTGAGCAGACGCTTACCGATCTTCCGGGCGGAAAATACACCCTCACCGCATCCATCATGGGCGGAGACGCAGGCAATACGGAAATCTATTGCTACATCAAAATCGGAGATGAAATCATCGCAAAAGCGCCCATGACCATCACTTCCTACGGAAACTGGAACACAGGAAAGACGGATGCAGTCGTATATAGCGGCAGCGGAAAAATCACCGCCGGCGTATATGTCAAGTGCGAAGGCAGCGGAAACGGCGCATGGGGCAAGATCGATGACATGATGCTGAACTCTATAAAATAAAGGTTGATCATTAACATGCTCTTCCAATATCACTGCATAAAAAACAGCATTTTGTGTTAAAACCTCACGCAATACACCATGTTTATTGTCAAAAACATTGACAAATTTACAATCAATCTATAAAATATTGCATTGTGAGGATTTTTTCATGTGCATTTTTGGCACAGAAAAAGTCAGAAAAATCGAAAGGAAGAATACCAACATGAAGAAGTTCTTAGCTCTCCTTCTGACCGCCATGATGGCTCTTGGCATGTTCTCCTTCGCCAGCGCTTCCAGCCTGGCCGGCGAATATGACGTAACCATCTGGGTTGCCCAGGAAATCGTTGAGACCACCAAGGCTCAGGTTGAAGCTTTCAACCAGACCAACACCGACGGCATCAAGATCAACGCCACCATCGAGGCTGTTTCTGAATCCGACGCCGCCACCCTCATGATCACCGACGTTGAAGCCGGCGGCGATCTGTACTGCTTCGCTCAGGACCAGTTTGCCCGCCTCGTACAGGCCGGCGCTCTGGCCAAGCTGGGTGTAGCCGCTGCTGATTACGTTGTAAACAACAATGCCTCCGGCGTTGTTGCCGCAGCTCAGTCCGGCGACGCCATCTATGCTTACCCCCTGACCGCTGACAACGGCTATTTCATGTACTATGACAAGCGCGTTGTATCCGAAGACAGCATCGACTCCCTCGAGGCCGTTATCGCTGACTGCGAAAAGGCTCAGAAGTACTTCGCCTTCGAGATGCAGACCTCCGCTTGGTACCTCGCTTCCTTCTTCTTCGGCACCGGCTGCGTTTCCGAGTGGACCACCGATGCTGACGGCGAGTTCATCTCCGTTACCGATACCTTCAACAGCCCCGAAGGCATGATCGCCGTTAAGGGCATGAAGAAGCTCGTGGATTCTCCCTTCCACCTCTCTTCTTCCTCCGGTGCTGAGTTCTCCTCCGACGCTGGCGTTGTTGTAACCGGCACCTGGGATTACAAGACCGTAGAAGGCATCCTCGGCGAGAACATGGGCGTTACCGATCTTCCCTCCTTCGAAGTTGACGGCAAATCCTACCACATCGGCTCCTTCAACGGCTGCAAACTCATGGGTGTTAAGCCCCAGGTTGACGCCTACAAGGCCGCTGCTCTGCACAGACTCGCTCAGTATCTGACCGGCGAAGAGTGCCAGATGGACCGCTTCAACAAGCATGCTTGGGGTCCCTCCAACATCGCCGCTCAGGCTTCCGAAGCCGTTCAGGCCAACCCCGGCCTCGCCGCGCTCCTCGCTCAGTCTCCCTACTCCATTCCTCAGGGCCAGATCCACGGTTCCTGGTGGGATATCGCCAAGGTTATCGGCGATGACGTAAAGGCTGCTGCCGACGACGCAGGCCTGCAGGCTGCTCTTGACAACTATCAGAACAAGATCGCTGCCCTGTTCACCCTCTCCGACGAAGTCAAGAACGGCTGGACCGTTATCGGCACCGTAAACGGCACCAACTGGGACACCGACTTCACCATGCTCAAGACCAACGCGATCTGGCAGTCTACCGAAGCTTTCGCCATGGAAGCCGGCACCGAGTTCAAGGTTCGCAAGGGCCTTTCCTGGGACAACAACTTCCCGGCAGAGAACTTCAAGGTTGAAACCGCCGGCACCTACTACGTCCAGTTCGACGAAGCCACCGGCACCGTTTCCCTCGTAGCTGCTGAATAATTTTATTGAATTGCCGAACACAGGCAATTGGTAAACCGGACAGCCGGAGCCGATTCAAAAAAAATTGGCTTCGGCTGTTTTCCATAAAGGAGTTAAGTGATGGTATGAAAAAGTATACCGATCTGGAATACCTGAAGCTTCCCAAAGCCAAACGCTTCTTTGTCAGAATCGCATCCTCCGTATGCGCAATTCCCTCAAAGATTCTGGGCCTTTTTGTGAAGCTTTTCTCACTTTTAAAGGCGCTCTTTGTCGGCATCTATAATGAAGCCAGCGATATCTTCCTTACCTTCAAAAACGGAGACTGGAAAACAAGGCTCTCCTTCCTCGTCATGGGCTTTGGCTCCATCGCCCGCGGCCAGGTACTTCGCGGAATTTTGTTTTTGGTCTTCGAAATCGTATTTATCGGCTACATGATTCTGGCCGGCGGCCATTGGCTGAGCCTGATCACAACGCTGGGCAAAAACGGCCCCTCCAGCATCTATGATCCGATTCTCGACGTATTCACCCCCGTTTACAACGACAACTCCTTCAAGATCCTGCTCTACAGCGTTCTGACTGTTTTCTTCATCATCGCCTTCCTCTTCACCTGGCGCGTGAACATCAAGCAGAATAAGATCGCTCAGCAGATTCTGGCCTCCGGAAAGAAGCTGAAGTCCGGCAAGGACGACCTTCGCAGCATGGTGGACGACCAGTTCCATAAGACGCTCCTCTCCCTGCCCTTAACCGGCATCATCATCTTCACCGTTCTTCCCATCTTCTTCATGATTCTGGTTGCCTTCACAAACTTTGACGGCAGCCATAACGGATACACCAACAGCCTCTTCACCTGGGTAGGCCTTGACAACTTCAACACCATGCTCTCCTGGACCGCCAATTCCCAGGGCAGTGTTCAGTCCTACTCGGCAACGTTCGGCGAGGTGCTCACCTGGACGCTCATCTGGGCATTCTTTGCCACCTTCACCAACTACTTCCTCGGCATGTTCGTCGCCATGGCCATCAACAAAAAGGGCATCAAGCTGAAAAAGCTCTGGCGCACGATCCTTGTTCTGACCGTCGCCATCCCCCAGTTTATTTCACTTCTGTATGTCTCGAAGATGTTTGCCAAAAACGGCATCATCAACGGCTTCCTCATGAACATGGGCTGGATCGATCAGGCGCTTCCCTTCTGGGAGGAGGCCAATTGGGCCAGAGTTTCCGTAATTCTGATCAACATCTGGATCGGTATTCCCTATCTTATGCTGATCACAACCGGTATCCTCATGAACATCCCCCAGGATCTTTATGAGTCCGCCCGCATCGACGGCGCAAACGCATGGCAGCAGTACAGAAAGATCACCCTGCCCTACATGCTGTTCGTAACCGGCCCCTATCTTCTTACCTCCTTCACCGGCAACATGAATAACTTTAACGTTATTTATCTTCTGACCGGCGGCGCGCCCACAAACCCCGCCGCGTCCTCCGCAGCCGGAAGCGTGGGCTACACCGACCTTCTCGTCACCTGGCTTTTCAAAATCACCACCGGCGCAGAAGCCGCCTACAACATCGCATCCGTCATCGGTATTCTGGTATTCGTCGCCGTTGCGGTCATTTCTCTTGTTGTATACAACGTGCTTCCGTCCATCAAGAATGAGGAGGATTTCCAGTAATGAGCGAAAAGAATATTTCCTCCGCAATTGAAAAGCGCCACATGGGTCTGAAGGCTTCCAGAAACCTTTCAAACACCGCCATTTACATCCTTCTGGTCGCCATTTCCATCATCTGGCTGGTGCCGTTTGCGTGCATTCTGCTTCAGTCCTTCCGCGTTGAATCCACCCATCAGGTCGGCTACGTCATTCCCCACGTCTGGGGCCTTGACAACTACAAAAACCTTTTGAATACCGACTTCCCCAAGTGGTACTTAAACACCTTCATCGCCGCCATGGCGACTGCTGTATTCCAGACCATCATCGTGCTTTGCATGAGCTATACGCTTTCCCGCTTCCGCTTTAAGCTGAGAAAGCCCTTAATGCGCTTTATGCTCATTCTCGGCATGTTCCCCGGCATGCTCACCATGATCATCCTTTATAACGTACTTAAGGATCTGGGCATGACGCAGGCCAATTCCGTTCCCGGTCTGATCCTTGTCTACATCGCTTCCTCCGGTATGGGCTACTATGTTTCCAAGGGCTTTTTCGACACCATTCCGAAATCCCTGGACGAAGCAGCCCGCGTAGACGGCGCGACGCGCCTGCAGGTGCTTATGAAGATCATACTGCCCCTTGCAAAGCCCATCGTCATCTACACCATCTTAACCGCCTTCATGGCTCCGTGGGGCGACTACGTATTTGCCCGCTACATCTCCTTCGGTACCTCCAGCGGCAAAAACGTCGCCGTCGGTCTTTATGACTGGCTCAACCACGACCAGATTGCCAAGTGCTACACCATGTTCTGCGCCGGCGGCGTACTGGTAGCGCTTCCTGTAACGGTGCTGTTTATGTGCCTTCAGAAGTATTATGTTGAAGGCGTAACCGGCGGCGCCGTCAAGGGATAATTGGTCGCGATTCAAACAGGAAACAGAGAAAAAGGAGAAACTCAATATGGCATGCGTAAAACTGACGGACGTCAAAAAGGTTTACGATAATAATGTTACTGCCGTTCATGATTTCAATCTTGAAATCAAGGACAAGGAATTCGTAGTTTTCGTCGGCCCCTCCGGCTGCGGAAAATCCACCACCCTTCGCATGATCGCCGGTCTTGAAGACATTTCCGGCGGCATCATCGAAATCGACGGCGTGGTCGTCAACGATCTTCAGCCCAAGGACAGAGACATCGCCATGGTTTTCCAGAACTATGCGCTCTATCCCCACATGACCGTTTATGACAACATCGCCTTCTCCCTTCGCCTCCAGCACATGCCCGAGGACGAAATCTATCAGAAGGTCACCAACGCCGCAGAAATCCTCGGCATCACCGAGTACCTGATGAGAAAACCCCGCGCGCTTTCCGGCGGTCAGCGCCAGAGAGTCGCCATCGGACGCGCCATGGTCAGAAATTCCAAGGTCTTCCTGATGGACGAGCCGCTTTCCAACCTCGATGCGAAGCTCCGTAACCAGATGCGCGCCGAGATCATCCTCCTTCGCCAGAAGCTCGACACCACCTTCGTCTACGTCACCCATGACCAGACCGAGGCCATGACGCTGGGCGATCGCATCGTCATCATGCGCGACGGCATCATCGAGCAGGTCGGAACCCCTACCGAAGTCTTCGAAATGCCCCACAACATCTTTGTCGCCGAATTCATCGGCGCGCCCAAGATGAACATGATGACCACCCAGCTCGTTAAGGAAAACGGCAAATATTTCGTCACTCCTTTCGGCGCCAAGATCGAAGTGGACGGCAAAAAGGGCGAGGAACTCGCTGCCAAGGGCGTTGAGGCACAGGAAATTTTCCTGGGCGTCCGCCCCGAGCATATCACGCTCGCTGACGAAAATTCCCCCGCCGCCATCCCCTGCACCCTGGAAGTCAATGAAATGATGGGCAGTGAGCTTCACCTTCACGTCTACACCGAAGATGAAACCCGCCTGATCGTCCGCATTCCCACCATTGACCTCTCCCATGAGATGCGCTCTTCCCTCGTCTACGGCAAGAAGATGTTCATCACTTTCTCCGGCAAGGTCATGCATTTCTTCGGAAAAGATTCAAACGAGAATCTGATCTACTGATTCTAATATCGCCCGTCCGGGTTCCTGTCCGGACGGGCGTTCAAGCCATCAAAAAAGTCCCTTTTTTGATGGGAAGGCCGATCGCCTGAAATCCTGCGGGATTTCCGGGCGGCGATCGGAAAGGGGAAGCGTTTTTCAGTCGCTACGCTTTGTGAAAACGCGCGATTTAGGCGTACATGCCGCCAAA
>JAEDIV010000210.1 GCA_016296675.1 Clostridia bacterium | reverse complement strand
GCGGGACGGGAAACCCGTCCCGTAATCTTTGATCATTTCATGGAGATACACGATTAACGGAGTTGGAATGTATTTTGATACAGCGCCTTTGTTTTATTTCTTCCGGTTTCCTTTAAAAAGGCCGCCTGTGAGTTCGCCGGCTGTTTTTTGAATTCTCTGTCCCGCGCCGCGAAACGACCCCGTTGCCACAAGCGCAAAAACAACAATTCCGATTACTGCCGCGCCGATCAGAATTCCACTTCCGCTGAATGCGGCTTTCTTTTCTTCCTTCGTTTCATCAGGCGCGCTTTTGCCCTTTCCGCTGCCCAGCGCAGTATTTACAACCTCAGCCATATACTCTGTCGAATCAATGACCAGAGATTTTTCCATCTCGTGTGTTCCGAATTCCAACAGAATCGCCCTCGGATACAGATCCTGATTATAATTTCCCTTTCCTATATAGATATCCTTGATCAGTCCGGGATATCGGTCATCTGCAATCGCCTTGAGCTTTTTGGCAAACGCGCGGTTTTCTTTTGCGTTCTGATTGCTCTTTCCGACAAACAGGCGCACCTTGCTCGTTTCTTCGCCGTCGATTGTCGTCTCATATTCATCTTTTGAAATTCCGTCTCTGTGGATGTCGATAATGGCGGCAGGCAAGCGCCCGGCATATTCCTCCGCAACCGCGCGCGAACGGCGGTATGCGCCTGCGTCATGCGGCAAAAAGGTGTCTTTGGAATATTCTACATCGAATCCGAGATTCTCAAGATGTTTTTGAAATGCCTCTCCCACATCATAAATCCCAGCGTTTTTTTCCAGCGAATAATCGCCGTCTCCTGGAATATAGCTCTCATCGGAATGGGTAGAATACATGCAAATGAGCTTTTTCCCTTCGGAAAGCGCGCTCAGCGTCTGGGCATCATCTGATTTCTCCATGCCCATGGCTTTGGCTGTCGCCCGGGCGTTTTCATCATCGACAGACACAATTTCATAAAGCTGATTGTCGCTTGAAATGTATTCATCTCCCGGATACATTCTGCCAAGCCTGGACGTAATTCTGTTTCCCTCTTCGTCAAACATCGTGTATACATTTTCACCGTTTTCTTCCGCCACTGCTGAAAACGCAGCCAAAAGAAAAAACGCAAGCCATATCGAAAAAACATATCGTTTTATTTTCTTCCCGCTCCTTCCTTTTTAGCCGGCTTTGCGCCGCGCACGCATCTTTCCATAAATTCTCCCGCCAGTTCCTTAAGAAGCACCGCCGTAAGCGCGGAAATCACAATCACATCCATTGCACCTGCGCCGCCCAGCACAAGCGACTGGGATACGCCGGAGGCATTCACAAGCGCCCCTTCTGCAATATCAGCAAGCAGGACGCCCATTGCGCCCGCAATAAACGCGGCGCGTCGGCTTCTTCCGGCCATGCATGCGATGATTCCCGCAGCAAGCCCATAAAGATAATTGACGTCAAACGGCATGCGGTCCGGCTCATCCGGAAATAATCTGCCAAGCGCAATCACACTTGCAGCCGTTACAAGAGAAGCCGTAAACGCGCGCATGCGCTCATAGCCCGAATCCGCCTTAATAAACAAATACGCGCACAGAACAAGCGGAACCACCGCGCCGCCAATATTGATTTTTACATTGCCAATGGAGATCTCGGGAAGAAACCCGCCCACGAAAATAAAAAGCGCAATCAGAAGCGCCTGCCTGTCTGTAAGGCGCATTTTGTCCAGCACCCGCTGGCAAACGCCAAAGGCCACAAGCGCGCCGACAATCAGAATCACAATCTGTCCGATGGTCATGTATTCATCCTCCAAATCCATAATCTCAGTTTTCATCGTTTGCAAAAGAGGGATTTTTTATGCGCCCAGGAAACTTCGGTTGAATTTCCATCTTCATTCATGGTACAATAAGCGCATACAAAGGAAATCAGGAGGCCGGGTCCATGGAAGCGCTGTTTGAGACCATCGTACAATTTATGAAAACTGCCGGCATACGGATTCTCATGGCCGTGCTTATCTTCGAAGTGGGCATGTTTCTTACAAAGAAATTCAAAGCACTTTTGGACCGGACGCATGCGTTTGAACGGCTTGACGCAAGCACAAAAAGCTTTATCAAAAACACGTTGATCCTGGCACTGCGCGTACTGGTTGTGGTCACTGCCTTAATCACGCTGGGCGTTCCTGCCACTTCCTTTATCACCGTCCTTGCCTCAGCCGGCGTAACAATCGGCCTTGCGCTTCAGGGATCGTTGTCCAATCTGGCCGGCGGCATTATGATCATGTTTTTCAGGCCCTATTCTGTAGGCGACCACATCAAGGCCATGAATACAGAGGGCGTTGTAAAGGAAATCTCCGCCTTTTACACAACGCTTTTAACCAGCGATAACAGCCGCGTGGTCATGCCAAACGGCGCGCTCAACAACAGTTTGATCATCAACTATTCCGCAGAGAAAATCCGCCGCGTGGAGATTTCCGTAACCGTGCCCCTGATTGAAAACATCGAAAAGACAGCAGAAATGGTCATGGAAGCGCTGAAAAGCAACGAGGAAGTCCTCGCTTCTCCCGCGCCCGAAATTCTGCTTACGAATCTTTCCGATAAAAGCTGCGACTATACCATCCGCGCCTACTGCAAAAGCGACAGACATGACGAACTGATTCTGACGCTCAAATCCTCCGTGATGCGCGAAATGGAAAAAAAGAAATGAATTTTACAGCGCAGAAATGAGAATACTACCTTGTGCGATAAAAACGCAAAATCAAACAAGGAGGAAAAAGACCATGTCTCATTCTTCGCCCAACAGCAGCATCCGCTGCCGTGTAAACAGCTGCCAGTTCCACATGGAAAACAAGGATCTCTGCTCGCTCAGCGCCATTCAGGTTGAGCCCTGCGGCTGCGCATGCACAGGAAAAGCGCAGGACGAAAGCTGCTGCGCAAGCTACAAGTGCAAAGGCTGCTGATTCCAAAAGCAAAAAAGGCCGTCCCGCGCATAAAAGCGTGGAGCGGCCAAACCATCAAAAAAGTACCTTTTTTGATGGGAAGGGCCGATCCCCTGAAATCCTGCG
>JAEDIV010000066.1 GCA_016296675.1 Clostridia bacterium | reverse complement strand
ATGCAGAGGCCTGCGCCGATTGCTTTACCCAAAGTAGCAATTGCCTGTTCCATAAAGTCATACCTCCATAATGTATATTGATGTGTTTTCTTAAACAGATTTATTTGTCGTCCGCCGCAGTTTCCGGACCCGGGCAGGAGCCCGCGATATAGGTCATCGTAAGAAGCGTGAATACATACGCCTGAACAAAGCCGGAGAACAGATCGAAATAGCAGGAGAGAACCGCCGGAATACCGAAGGCAAGCACCGGTACACCGGAAAGGACGCCGAACATCTGAAGCGCTCCGAATACGCCCAGCGCCAGCATCACGCCGCCCAGCCAATACTGGAGAATCTTGTGCGTCTTTCGGATCGCACGAATAAGGACAAAGGCGCCGATTGCGCCAAGCACGATCACAACTGCCACATGGCTTTTGGCAATCAGGTTCATGACAAAGCCCGAAGCGAGCGAAAACGCCATGTACAAGATGGTCGTGATAACGCCGCCGCCGGCAACGTTTCCGAAATGACGGAACGCCATAGCGATGGGCTGCGCAATTTCAGAAATGATGTTCATGGGCGTCATGATAACGATGGGCTCGGTAAAGCCCTTGAGCCAGTTTTTCATGCCGTTGTACTTGATATTGTTTCGCCAGATGATGACGGATACCAGGACCGACCAAGCAAGCGTACAGCTTAAATCCGCCGTTACGGAACGGAGGAAACCGGTAAGCCCGATAAATGTTCCGCAGATGGAGGACATGAAGATGGTTCCGATGAACGGAGCCCAATGGAGATTGTGCTTGCCCATCGAGCCTTCCACCATGTTGTAAAGCATGTCAATCATCTTTTCAACGATGACCTGCACGCCGTCCGGACGCTTTTTGAGGCGTTTTCCAAGCTTAACGCAAGCCAGACACAAAATGATTGTTACGATCAAGGAGGACACTGTCGTTTGGGTAATGGGAATGACACCAAAGAGTTTGAAATAAACAAATGCGCCGGCAATATTCATTTCCATATTCCGATCTCACCCGACTTTCTTCCTGAAAAATTCTCTTAAATATATAACCGGCTGAATAAACACCAAAGGAAGCGCGCAGGCAACGGGATGCCCCGCCTTGGTAACAGCAAGCACGCACAAAATAACAAAGATCACCGCATACCGGGCAATATAGGAAAAATGCATCAGCGCTTTTCCGCCCGTCACATCGTTTTTTACCGCTTTATCCGAAGCCGAAACAGCATTCAGCGCCATGATGTAGAAATTCAGGATTGTAAGAATTCCGCCGGTCAAGCCGCCGACCAGCACCGTCCAATCGAATTTTCCAAGAATGGCAAACACCGCAATCATCGCGCCTACGAGAAGCATTTCTCCGATGGCGATTTGCGCAGTTTCGCGCCTGACAAATTTCACGCCGTCCATCTCTTCCCTCCCCGGCTAATCGTGATCATTGAAGGAAACGCCCGTGATTTCTTTTTTCTTGTTTTTCTTTTTCGATTTATCCAGGCGCTCCATCGTCTTTAAGGAAACCTTGAGCCCGTCAAATGCCGTAATCAAGCCGATTACGCAAAACAGAATCACACACCATGCGCCGAGCGAAAACCTGTTTTTCAGCCAGATGCCCAGCCATATGAATCCGACCAGCGGCATCGCAACGCCCATACCCAGCTGCGTAATCCACACGAGCATGTTTAGTTCCTTCATATTAATACCTCAATTCTTGCACCCTACCATTTTACTATACATTGTGTCAAATAGCAAGAGTATTGACTCCTTTTTTCACTTTTCGTCATACCCCTTTTCAAAACGTCAAGAAGGTGTATAATGAATATGGAAATTCATTAAATGCCTTCACCAATTTTTCAGAAAAAAGAATAAAGATATCCGTTTTCGCCAACTTTTTCCATATTTCATACGTCTAAAAAACATAAATCATATTTCGGAGGTGTCTTTCATGAAAAAGTGCCTTGCACTGATTCTGGTTCTCGCCGCGCTTCTTGCTCTGACTGCGTCCGCTGAAGTTCCGCCGCCGACCATTTACGCAAGGGTTTCGCCTGCTCCCGTCGATTACTACACCCCTGCAACCATCAACGTTTACCAGCTGCCCGGAGAATACAGGCCTGTAGTCGGAACAATAGCATCCGGTACGATGGTATTCGTCACCTTTGAAGGCTCCACCTGGCACAAAGTAAAAATGGTTTATGGCAAAGTGGAAGGCTGGGTGCGCGATGTCGACATCACATTCACAACGCGCGGCTATTCCGCTGCGAACCATGGCTGTACGCTCCCCTATGCCGCCACTGTTTCCTCCTCCGATGGTTATGCTGCGCTCCGCTGGGGGCCCGCCACCTATTTCGATGTAATGGATAATCTGCCTAACGGCCGATATGTATGGAAGTACGAAACCGTGGATGGTTGGGCGCGCGTTCTGCTGGAAGACGGAAGAAGCGGATATGTTCATGCCAGTCTTCTCAAAAACACCAATCTGTTGATGACCTGGCCGAAGGGTCTTCACGCTTATGTGCAGGTTACCGGTGATTATGCCATTGTCAAAAAGTCTGCCAGTTATTCTGGTGCGAGCTATGGCAGTCTCAAATCCGGTACAGTAATCGAAATCACCGGCCAGCAGGGCTCCTTCTATCAGTTCATCCACCCGACTTACGGAACCACCGCCTACATCTCCTATGACATTGTAAGCCCGGAGAGCCTGAATGAAATTGCAGCATACTCCGCCCTTTACTATGACCATCCTCTGATGTATGCATGCGACGTAATCACTTACCTGCCCGCCGGCACCAAACTGAAGGTCATGGCGAGCGACGGATATGTAAGCTATGTCAAATACGCTGACGGCGAAGGCTATGTATATGATTTCACGCTGAAATATTAGTTTTCGGACAGAAAAAGCGCTTCGAATTATGAAGCGCTTTTTCTATGCAATTTGGGGATGATCAGCCGATCTCGTATTCTCCGTCTTTTATGCACTTGATGTCTGCGTCAAAAAAAGCCCTGGCGCAGTTGATCATGTGGCCTACGTCTTCGCTGCCCGCAGTCTCATAGGAAGAATGCATCGCCAGCTGGGCAAGGCCGATGTCTACGGTATTGAGAGAAAAGTGGCTGTTTGAGATATTTCCGAGCGTTCCGCCGCCGAGCATATCGCTTCTGTTGGCGAAGAACTGATATGGCACATTCGCATCGTCCAGAATAGCGCGCAGCATGGCCTTCGATGCACCGTCAGAGGTATACTTCTGGTTGGCGCTTTCCTTGATGACGATGCCGCCGTTCATCTGAACATTATTGGTGGAATCGGAGAATTCCGGATGATTCGGATGCATGGCATGCGCATTGTCGCAGGAGAGCATCATGCTGGACGCAGCCGCGCGCATGAACGCCTCTTCATCCAGGCCCATTGCGTAGAAGGCGCGCTTGAGCACATCCGTAAGGAACGAGGAATCCGCGCCCTGTTTCGTCGTAGATCCGACTTCTTCATTGTCAAATACCGCCAGAACCGGCATGCCGTTTTCAGGCTTGGCTTCCACAAAGCCCATGCACGTTGCATACGCGCACTCCAGATCGTCCAGTCTGCCGGCGGATACGAATTCACCGTTTTCGCCCCATACGCTGGGATCAACGCGGGAATACAGGAAAAGATCGCTGCCGAGCACATCCTTTTCTTCCGCTCCGGCCGCATCGGAAATCAGCTTTCTGAACGTTCCCCTGGCGCGAATATCGCCATACAAGGGCGCAAGATCGGTCTGCGGATTATACTTGAAGCCATCGTTTACGCTTCTGTTCATATGAATTGCAACATTGGGAATGACGAGCATATCCTTATCAATATTCACAAGGCGCGTCTCAACGCCTTTTTCGCCCTTCACAAGCACACGGCCTGCAACAGACAAGGGACGATCAAGCCAGGTAGAGAAGATCATGCCGCCGTAGCGCTCGGTGTTCAGCTGCACATACTTGCCTCTTACTTCGATTTCGGCGTTTTCCTTGATCTTGAAAACAGGCGAATCGGAGTGGCTTGCGCAGATGCGGATGGAATCTGCATTTCCTGCGGGAACGCTGAAGGCGATCACGCTTGAAAGATTGCGCGTCACATAATATTTACCGCCCTTTTTGAGGTTCCACTTGCCGGACTCATTGAGCTTTTCAAACCCGTTGTCCTTGAGAATCTTCGTCAGATTGTCAATCGCGTGAAACGCGCTGGGAGACGATTTCAGAAAGTCGATTAAACCCTTGACTGCCATTACGGAATCATCCTTTCCAGATATTGAATCGGCGCCGGATACTTAACCAGCAGATAAATCAAAACAAGATGCGCCGGGTAGAAGCCGTAGAAAACCCATTTGGGGAGACGCACGCGCCTTTTGCGGATGGGCAGATAGATCAAAATCAGCGACAGAATTGCATACAGCTGAAGATTGGAGCTCGTGACGCCGCGCGTAAAGTAGCCCGGCATTCCCCAGTACCACATAAACAGGAACACCGAAACAAACGACAAAAGCGGCTTATCGAGGAATACATAGAAAAGGCAGATCAGAATTACGCCCTTGATGCCGTAATCGAGCTTGCCCTGATACATCCACGCAAGCAATACGAAAATGACCAGCAGCCACGGCGATTTCGATCTGACCGCGCCCAGAATAAACGCGCCAGCAGCAAGCGTAAAAAAGATATTGCCCTTATTGGCATAGAAAAAATCGTATATCAGATCGAGCCTGTAAAAATTCTGCGCCCAGTCAAACGCGCCCATTTTCACATGCCCCATCGCTGTCATGTACAGAGGATGCACAAGGATTCCCATGATGAGCATCCGCAGGGCATATTTCCACACATTTCTTGAATACGCAGCGCCAACTGCAACGCCGTAGGCAAAAAGCGGCATGGCAAGACGGCCGATGATGCGCATGAGATTTCCCTGCGGAAACAGGAAAGCAAATTTCCCCGCATGGCGGAAATACAGAAGATCATGAAACGCGCCGTCTGAAAAGAGCATTTTTCCGGCGTGATCCGAAAGCATGCAGATGCAGGCAATGATCTTCAAAAGGTTCGTATCGTGATTGAGCCTTAGTGTGCGCGGATCTTTGGGGCAGGAATACACCTGCCCCAAACGGTTTTTCGCCTTTACAAGCGCAAGCCGGATTTTGTTTCTCATACGATGACGTCCATTTCAACAGGCGACGCTCCCATTTTTCTGCAGCTGACGTTGTCCGGCTGGCTGCCTCCGACAAACAGGCGGAAATGGCGTCCGGCCTTGATTCTGCGGCCGTCGTCGGTCACACACTCAAAGGCAGACTTGGAGATAGGCAGAAGCACGCGCTTTTCTTCTCCCGCCTTCAGATGCACGCGTCCGAAAGCGCACAGCGAATAGTTGAGGCCGTGGCTGTCAAACTCAAGGGGTTTGATATATACCTGAACGATTTCTTCGGCGTCCATCTCGCCCATATTTTTGACTCTTACGCTGACCGCGTTTCTGTCCTCGTGATACTGACCATCGGTATAGCGGTATTTGTTGTAGGAAAGGCCAAAGCCGAAGGGATACAGCGCATCGCCCTTAAAGTAGCGATAGGTACGTCCCTCCATGGAATAATCCTCAAACGGGGGCAGATCTTCCACAGAGCGATAGAAGGTCACGGGCAGTTTTCCGGAGGGAGCAACTTTACCGAACAGGATGTCCGCAGCAGCGGTTCCGCCGGCCTGACCGGGATACCATGCCTGAATGATGGCGTTTCCTTCCTCGACACGAAGGGCGCTTCCGGAAGCAATGATGGTGATAAAGGGCTTGCCGGTGGAAGCCACGGCGTCAATCAGCCTTCTCTGCGCAAGCGGAAGCTCGAGGTCGTTTTTGTCGCCGGAGGAATACTCGTTTCCGGTGTCCCCCTGCTCGCCTTCGATGGTCGCGTCAAGACCTACGACCAGGATGGTCACATCGCTCATCTCAGCAGCCTGCTTGGCTTCTGCAAGGAGATCGCCTTCCATATTGAGGTTGGTGGTGGCCTTCTTGTAAAGGTGAGAGCCCATGCCGTAATTGACCCTTACGCCTGCCTCCCTGCACGCATCCTTAATGCCTTCAAGGAAGGTGACATAGCGCGAAGAGAAGCCCGCATAGTTGCCTTCAAGCGCCGCAATGCTGTTGGCGTTCGGTCCAAGAACAGCAACGGACTTGAGCTTATTGATGTTCAGAGGCAGAATACCGTCATTTTTCAGAAGAACCATGGTACGCTGCGCGGTCTTGAGCGCAAGCTGCGCGTGCTCGTCGCAGTCGTTCTTCTCATAGGGGATCTGATTATAGGCGTTGTTTTCATCAAACATGCCGAGCAGATAACGGCAAGTGAAGGCGCGCTCGCAGGCGAGAGTTATGTCCGCCTCGGTAATTCTGCCTTCCTGCAGCGCCTGAAGAATCATGATATAGGTGTTCCCGCAGTTGATGTCGCAGCCGTTTTTGAGCGCAAGCGCGGCGCTTTCGGGAGCGGTATCCGTGATCTTGTGATACATATGGAAGTCGGCAATCGCCCAGCAGTCAGACACAAAATGGCCTTCAAAGCCCCAAAGGCCGCGGAGGATTTCGCCCATCAGGCGGCTGTGGCCGCAGCAGGGCTCGCCGTTGGTGCGGTTGTATGCGCCCATGACTGCCTCGACCTTGGCTTCCTTGACTGCCGCTTCAAACGCGGGCAGATACGTGTCCCAAAGATCATATTCGGATGCAACTGCGTCAAACTCGTGTCTGAGCGCTTCGGGGCCGGAATGCACGGCAAAATGCTTGGCGCATGCGGCAGTTTTCATATATTCGCCGTCGCCCTGAAGGCCCTTGATAAAGCCGACGCCCAGGCGGGAAGTCAGATACGGATCCTCGCCATAGGTTTCCTGACCGCGTCCCCAGCGGGGATCTCTGAAGATATTGATGTTGGGCGACCAGAAGGTAAGCCCCTTATAGATATCCCTGTCGCCGTGTGCAGACTGCGCGTTGAACTTGGCGCGCGCCTCTGTCGAAATCACGTCGGCGATCTCTTGCAAAAGATCCTCATCAAACAAAGAAGCCATACCCACTGCCTGCGGAAACACCGTTGCAGTACCGGCTCTGGCTACGCCGTGCAGCGCCTCATTCCACCAGTTATAAGCGGGAATGCCAAGTCTGTCGATCGCGGGCGCATTGTAGCGAAGCTGAGAGGCCTTTTCCTCAAGCGTCATCTGCGCAACCAGTTTTTTGGCCAATTCTCTTGCAGTATTACGATCCATAATTCGTATCCTCCCGTGTTTTATGCATAGAACGCGGCACATTCATCGGTAACTGTTGTAAGGACTTCATGCCATAAAGCTCCTTAACCGCTTATTATCATTTTACAATATATATCCCGGCATGTCAATCACATGCACGATTGACAATTTATGTGGAATTAGCGCATAATATATACACAAATGACGAGGTGATCATTATGGAAAACTGGCAGGAAAGAACCATCCGCATGGTCGGAGAGGAGGCGGTTTCGCGGCTTAACAAAGCGCGCGTAGCCGTATTCGGTCTGGGCGGCGTAGGCTCCTATACCGCTGAAGCGCTTGTGCGCGCCGGCGTCGGAAGCGTTTTGTTCGTGGACAGCGAAGAGGTGGATCTTACCAATCTGAACCGCCAGCTGATCGCAAATATCCATACGGTAGGACTTTCGAAAACGCAGTGCGCCAAACAGCGCGCGCTTTCCATAAATCCCGCCTGCGACATACAGACTAAGCAGATTTTTTTCTCAAAGGAAACTCAAGATGAGATCGATTTTTCCTCCTTTGACTGCGTCTGCGACTGCATCGACTCCGTATCTTCCAAGATTCTTCTGATCGAAAAAGCCCGGGAAGCCGGTGCCTTTATCGTCAGCTGCATGGGCACAGGAAACAAGCTCGACCCTTCAAGGTTCAAAGTTGCCGACATCGAAAAAACCGATGTCTGTCCGCTTGCGCGCGTTATGCGAAGGGAGCTCAAAAAGCGCGGCATAAAAAACGTCAGATGCGTTTATTCCGACGAGCTGCCGGTAAAGCCCGACGGCGACACCCGTGTGCCCAGTTCCATTTCCTTCGTCCCAGGCGCAGCGGGTCTCGTGCTTGCCGGGGAAATCATCCGCCACATAATTTCCGGAAACAAAAACATTATCTAAATACAGACTTCAGTCTGTTTTACGAGCAATGCAGGATGCTTTCGCTTTTTTTATTCTCTTTCAATCCTTTGAAAGCATTCTTTTTGATTTTGTTTCCTTTAAACAGTATTCGAAAGTCGCATTTTTTCAAAGTCCGCGCTCAGATGATCATCACGAAGTGTATAAACACCTCCCAACTCCCTTTTTATCCGCCATATTTCTCTCAAGCTTTTACGGGATCTCCCCCTTACACTTCTGAATCCGTCACAGAAAACATTTTTCCTCATAGCACTACAGACCGTAGTCTGTTTTTCATCAGACTACAGTCTGTTTTTATTTGTCTATTTCCATTTTATTCTGTAGTTAAGTCTGTTTATATGATGTTTATATACAGACTATAGTCTGTTATATAATTATATTCTAAGATCATTTACAGACTTCAGTCTGTTATAGTACACAAACAAACCGCAGTCTGTTTTCTATCCGTTTGAATACAGACTGCGGTTTGTTTTATTTGTTGAATCGGAAGCGCTGCGCGTCCGGCTTATTCTTCCGCCCAGCTCTTTGCTTTTTCAACGGCACGCTTCCACTGACGAAGCTTGTTTTCCCGTTCAACCGCCGGCATGGAAGGTTTAAAGCACATCTGAGGCTTCCAGATATTCTTAAGCGCATCGTCATCCCACAGGCCGACCGCGCGTCCGGCAAGCATCGCCGCGCCGAGGGCGGTGGTTTCGGTCACCACCGGACGCATGACGTTTGCGCCCAGCACATCTGCCTGATACTGCATGAGGAAATCGTTGTTGCTCGCGCCGCCGTCGACTCTGAGCGTCTCCATGCGGATTCCGCTGTCGTTGATCATTGCGCCCAGAACATCCTGCGACTGATAGGCGATCGACTCAAGCGTCGCGCGGACGATATGCGCTCTGCCCGCGCCGCGCGTGAGGCCGACAATCGTGCCTCTGGCGTACATATCCCAATGCGGCGCTCCAAGTCCCGTAAACGCAGGAACCAGATAAACGCCGCCGTTATCCGGAACAGACATGGCAAGTTCATTGGTTTCGGCAGCGCTGGTAATCAATTTCATTTCGTCCCTCAGCCACTGCACAGCTGCGCCGGCCACAAAGACGCTGCCCTCAAGCGCATACGTCGGCTTTCCGCCAATGCGCCATGCGACTGTGGTAATCAGATTGTTTCGGCTGTTGACCGGGCGCGCGCCTGTGTTCATGAGCACAAAGCAGCCCGTTCCATAGGTGTTTTTCGCCATGCCGGGCACAAAGCAGCCCTGGCCGTAAAGTGCGGCATGCTGGTCTCCGGCCATCGCGGCAATCGGGATTTCCACGCCCAGGATACTTTTGTCAAGCATACCCACGACGCAGGACGAATCCACAACCTCAGGAAGCATCCTATCGGGAATGTTCATCGCGCGAAGCAGTACATCATCCCACTTCTGATCACGGATATTGAAAAGCATGGTTCTGGATGCATTCGTCGCATCCGTCACATGGATTTTCCCGCCGGTCAGGCGATACACAAGATATGTGTCCACCGTTCCGAAAATGAGTTCTCCCTTTTCGGCTCTTTTTCTTGCGCCATCCACGCTGTCCAACATCCACTGAAGCTTCGTTCCGGAAAAATAGGCATCAGGAATCAAGCCTGTTCTGTCCCGGATCGTGTTTCCGAGTCCGTCTTTTTTGAGCCTTTCCACCAGCGGCGCAGTTCTTCTGCACTGCCAGACAATCGCATTCATGAGCGGCGCGCCCGTCTCTTTTTCCCAGACAAGCGTGGTTTCTCTCTGATTGGTCACGCCGATCGCAAGGATATTTTTAGGATCAATGCCCGCCTTCTGAACCGCCAGCTTAAGCGCCTTCACCTGGCTTTCATAGATATCTTCCGGATTATGCTCCACCCAGCCGGGTTTGGGATAAATCTGGGGAAATTCAATGGCATGGGATGCGACAAAGGCGCCGTTTTCGTCAAAAATCACAGCGCGCGAACTGGTCGTTCCCTGATCAAGCGCGACAATAAACCTGCTCATAGCCTACCGTCTCCGTCCTTTTGTATAGATTTCTCAGCCGAACACATCCAGATAAAGATGGGTTTCTTCGGGGTAGTTTCCTTCCTCGTCCGCTTCCTGTCCCGCGTACATGCGCGTTTTCATCTCATCCTCATACATCACGTATTCTTCTGGATAGATGATCATTAACTCTGTATCCAAAGGCGGCATAAAAAGCATTTGAGTGCCGTCCGGCAAATGAACATACACATTTCTCGTGTTTTCAGTCTCCAAAATGGCTGAAAGCACAGGATTGATTTCATACTGCGAATCCATCGTCACAAAAGCTTTGGAATTGAGAAACCTTTCCCCTGCTTCGTCCTCGAAATACTCATAAATTTCTTTGATGAGTCCGCTTTCTGCGTCCACGATATATTCAACGACATCGCATCCGCCGATAAAATCCCCCTGGTAATAGGTCTTGGTTGTGATGATGCGCGCGCCGTCTTTCACTTCCTCAGAGAAAAACTTTTCATTCAGGCGCACATCCGCAAAGAAATTCTGCTTCATCTGGAGAATGTTTTCTTCATATTCATCCATGACAAAGCCCATCGCATACATTTTCATGCTCCACGTGTCAAAGCCCACGCAGCCAGCATCGGACAGAATCTCGACATTTCCTTCGCTGTCTTCGCTGATGATCATTTCCCGGCCGTCTACATCCCGTCCGGCAAACAAAAACGCAGAAAACATTTCGCTTCCATCCGCATCAAAATAAATGCGGTTGACCGATATGCTCTCATGGCCTGAAAGAATGAAGTCCACATCCAAGCCTTTTTTCAAAACGCTCATCGGATCCGTTTCCTCTGAGAAGGCGAACGGCACAACCATCATCGCCGCCATAACAATACACGCTAAAATTCTCTTCATGGTCGTTCTCCTCCATTATCGATTGTATGTTATCATTTTAACATAAGATGATGGAAAAGGCTATGGTTTTTTATTGAAAATGAAGCAAAAATCAATAAAAAAAATACGAACCGGCAAACTGCCGGTCCGCATAATACCTGTATTTTAGAAAAGACCCGTGATCACGCCGTTTTCATCCACATCGATCGCCTCTGCAGCAGGCACCTTGGGAAGGCCGGGCATGGTCATAATTTCACCGGTCAGCGCTACAACAAAGCCTGCGCCGGCGGACACCTTAAGACTTCTTACGGTAACTTCAAATCCTTCAGGCGCGCCCAGAAGCGTGGGCTTATCCGAGAAGGAATACTGCGTCTTTGCAACGCATACCGGCAATTCGCCATAGCCCATTTCCGTAAGTTTTTTCGCCTGTTTCTTGGCTTCGGGCGTCAAAACCGCCTTCGTGCCGCCGTAGATACGAGTTACGATGGCATTGAGTTTTTTCTGGATGGACTCCTTCTCATCATAAGCAAAGGCAAAATTGTTTTCCTTTTCGCAAAGGCGAACCACTTCTTCGGCAAGCGCGATACCGCCCTCGCCGCCCTTGGCCCATACTTCGGAGAGAACCACATTTACATCCTGCTTTTTGAGCTCTTCCGTCAGAAGCTCAATTTCCTTCTCGGTATCATCCGGGAAGCGGTTAACCGCGACGACCGCCGGAAGTCCGTAGACGTTCTGCATATTGGAAACATGGCGGCGGAGGTTGGAAATACCCGCAAGCAGCGCATCCAGATTTTCAGCCTTCAGCTGATCTTTCTTGACGCCGCCGTGCATTTTGAGCGCACGGATCGTCGCAACGATGACCACCGCGTCAGGCTTGATACCGGCCAGGCGGCACTTGATATCGAGGAATTTTTCCGCGCCGAGATCCGCGCCGAAACCGGCTTCGGTAACGGCATAATCGCCAAGACGCATCGCCATGCGGGTAGCCAGCACGCTATTACAGCCGTGGGCAATGTTGGCAAACGGGCCGCCGTGCACGAGCGCAGGAGTATGTTCAAGGGTCTGAACGAGGTTCGGGCGAAGCGCATCCTTAAGAAGCGCGCACATCGCGCCTTCGGCCTTGAGCTGGCCTGCAGTTACGGGCTGATCGTCATAGGTATAGCCGATAACAATTCTGGAAAGGCGCTCCTTAAGATCAGCAATGCCGCTTGCCAGGCAAAGAACTGCCATGATCTCGCTGGCGACGGTGATATCATAGCCGTCTTCACGGGGCGTGCCGTTGGTTTTTCCGCCGAGACCGTCCACGACATTTCGAAGCTGTCTGTCATTCATGTCCACACAGCGGCGCCAGGTGATGCGTCTGGGGTCGATTCCAAGCGCATTGCCCTGATAGATATGGTTGTCGATCATGGCAGCCAGGAGATTGTTGGCTGCGCCGATTGCATGGAAGTCGCCGGTGAAATGAAGATTGATATCCTCCATCGGAGCAACCTGAGCATATCCGCCGCCGGCTGCGCCGCCCTTTACACCGAACACCGGGCCCAGAGAGGGCTCGCGAAGCGCAACCATAACGTTCTTTCCAATTCGGGAAAGCGCGTCGGCAAGACCGATGGTAGTCGTGGTTTTGCCTTCGCCCGCGGGCGTGGGCGTGATCGCGGTAACCAAAATAAGTTTGCCGTCTTTTCTCTCGTTTTCCTTTAAAAGATCCAGAGAAATCTTGGCCTTGACGCGGCCATAGGGCTCCAGATACTTTTCTGCAATGCCAGCTTTTTCAGCGATCTGGGTAATGGGCAAAAGCTGTGTGCTCTGAGCGATCTCGATATCCGTTTTCATCTTCCATACCTCCGTACAAACATTCATGGAATTATAATAATGGATGCCGGATAGAATTTCAATCCCCGTCCGATGAATTAACCTGCTTTTTGAGATATGTAACAATTACATTCACTTCATCTTCCGTTTCTTCCACACGGCTTTCGACATTCAGCCCTGCTTCCATGAGCTTTTTGACTGTATCCCGGACCGCATTTATGAACATCCTCTTGTCCCTGAGAATGGTTTTAAGCTTTCTTTTCTTAATGATCATCTTTTCTTTTTCCTTCTCCACAAGCGCTTCCAGCTTTTTCACCGTAAGCCCTTTATCCGCCGCCTTTTCAGCAAGCGCATACTGTGTCTCAGGATCATCCCCGATTTTCAGAAGTGCCCGCGCATGGCGTTCCGTGAGATTGCCTTCCAGAATCACCCGTCTTACATCCAGCGGCAGCCGAAGCAGCCGAAGCCTGTTGGCAATGGTCGACGGGTTTTTGCCGAGTTTTCTTGAAAGCGCCTCCTGCGTAAGACCCGACGCGCGTAAAAGTTCTTTCATTCCTTCAGCCTCCTCAAACACGTTCAGCTGCTCTCTTTGTATATTTTCAATCAAAGAAAGCGCTCTGGATTCAATCTCGTCGGCATCCAGTACAACTGCATCCGTCCAGCTCCGCCCAAGCGCTTTTAGCGCGCGGATGCGCCTTTCCCCGGCAATCAGGATATATCCTTCCGCTTGCGGGCTGCGCCTAACGGTAATGGGCGTAATCAGTCCGTTTTCCCGAATGGACGCTATCAATCCATTCAGCGCGGTCTCGTCAAATTCCACTCTCGGCTGATAGGGATTATCCTGTATCTCCCGAATTCTGACCCTTTCAAGCACATGCCCTCTCGCCTTTTCCCGTCTGATTCCTTCCATTTTCCATCCCACCCCTTCTCGTGGGGTAATGTATACGCAAAAGAAAATGAAATAAAACCACTCGACGAAAGTATCACAAAAGAAAGTATTCAGATGACTAAAACACACCATAAATGGAAAACAGCCCCGAAGACACGCTCCTTCGGGGCCAAAGCCATCAAAAAAGTACCTTTTTTGATGGGAAGGGCCGATCCCCTGAAATCCTG
>JAEDIV010000209.1 GCA_016296675.1 Clostridia bacterium | reverse complement strand
GGAGATATAGGATGGATACAAAGATCAAAATTTGTGATCTGCATGCGCATTCGACCTTTTCGGACGGCACGAAAACGCCCAAAGCGCTTGTAGATGAAGCTGTTCGGATCGGCCTTGGCGCGGTTGCGCTTACGGATCATAATACCGTCAAAGGGCTGTATGAGTTTCAAAATGCCGCAAAGGGAAAAGAAATCCATGTTGTCAACGGCGTTGAGATTTCGACAGATTACAAGGACAAGGATGTTCATATTGTGGGACTGTTCATTTCGGAGAATAACTTTCACAAGGTGGACGCATTTCTTGAAAAATCCAACGCGCGAAAAAGCGAAAGCACAAAAAAACTCGTCAATGCGCTTTCAAAGGATGGATATAAACTCGATTATGACGAGATCGTCTCAGCGCATGCCGGTCAGATCAACCGCGCGGTCATTGCTGCAGAACTTATGAAAAAAGGATATGTTTCAGATATCAAGCAGGCGTTCAAAACGCTTTTGATTGAAAACGGGAAATATTATACGCCGCCCAAACGAGTTTCATCCGAGGAGGCGATTGAGTTTCTGTCTTCCGTCCGTGCGGTTTCGGTGCTTGCCCATCCATACCTTACTTTTGACAGGGAAGAAGTAAATGTGTTTTTGAATATGGCGGTCAAACATGGACTCATGGCCATGGAAACGCGTTATTCAACCTATACGGATGAGATCGGGGTTCTTGCTTCTCAAACGGCGAAACGTTTTGGACTTTTTGAAAGCGGCGGAAGCGACGACCACGGAGATAATAAGCCGTATATTCATCTGGGGACAGGCATGGGCAACCTTCATGTGCCGTATGAATTTTTTGAAATACTGCAGACGCGCGCGAAAATGTGACCGATCGGAGGACGCGGTATGGACTATGAAATGATGAAAAAGCGTTTATGAAGGGCTTCAAGACGTGGAATGTGAGAAGCGTTTTGTCCCATGTTCATATGCCCTCGGGCTTTTCTTTGAACCTTGCCTTTACGGAATTTCCTGCGAATTTACGCTCAAGGACATTTCGAGCATTCACAGAAATCCCAAAAGTCTTGAAAAATGGGCTGAAATCGCTATGAACATTGTTACGGAATAAAGGATTGAAATACCCGTTTGCAAGTGCTATACTTGAACCATTACATTTGGATTTGGAGGAAAGATTTATGATGCTGTTTCCGCTTCCGAGACAAATTGAAATGCTTGACGGCTTTTATCAGATGAAAAAGTGCCTGAAGGATTACGATGTTTTGATGTTCTACCGCGAAATTCAAACGGGCTATGAAGGCGTATCCATTCAGAAAATCGAGGGCCTTTCTCAGGAAGAATACCGCATGGATATCGGCGAAAATGGAATTTCCATCGCCTATTCCACGGACGAAGGTCTGTTCCGAGCGGCGACTTCGCTTCTTCAGCTTGCAAAGCGGGGACGCGGCAAGGTGCAGTATACCAAAATTTCCGACAAGCCTGATATCAAGCGCCGCGGCTATATGCTGGACATCAGCCGCGGACGCATGCCCAAGGTCGAAACCATCAAGACGATGATTGATTTCCTCGTAAGCCTTAAGTACAACGAATTTCAGCTGTACATGGAGGGCGACTGCTTCAAGTATGCCGCCTATCCCAAGGAGACGGCGGACTTTGACTGCCTGACCCCGGAAGACATCAGGGAACTTGACAAATACTGCCGCGACCGCTTTATGGACTTGGTTCCCAACCAGAATTCCTTCGGCCACATGTATACATGGCTCAAAAAGCCGGATTTCCGCCATTTGGGCTTGTTTGAGGCGGACGAAGTGCCTTCCACCTTGAATCCCATCCTTCCAGAGAGCTTTGAGTTCATGAAGAACCTCTATGCGTCTCTCCTTCCCAACTTCTCAAGCGACTATGTCAACATCGGCCTTGATGAAGCCTACGGCCTTGGAAAATTCCAGATCGAGGAATACTGCAGGGAAAAGGGCAAGGATGTTGTGTTCATGGAGTGGCTCAACAAATTAAATGACCACATCACATCCACCTATGGAAAGTCGGTTATGTTCTGGGCGGACATGATCTACAACTATCCCCAGAGCTACCACATGGTGCCCAAGGACGCCATCGCGCTTGAATGGGGCTATGAGCTCATTCAGTCCCAGCGCATGACCGATCACTGCATCGCCTATAAAAATGCGGGCGTACGCTACTATGTCTGCCCCTCCTGCAACACCCACGGCGCATTCACCAGCCGCATGGACGTAACCACCTTCAACATCCGTACCTGCGCGGAGCTTGCTGTGGAATACGGCGCGGAGGGCATCCTGCTCACCGATTGGGGCGACAACGGACATCCGCAGTTCGGCGTATGGAGCATGGTGCCCTGTGCGCTTAACGGTCAGTACGGCTGGAACATCGGAAAGATGCAGGACGGCGAAAGCTTCAAGGCCGAATTTATACGCGCCTCGGAAGACTTCGTGGACGAATACGCATTCGAAGACAAAAAGGTATCCCGCCTCATGTACCGAATGGCGAACTATTACCTTCTGGAGCCTGAGCGCGTGCACGTTTGCACCATGTGCGCAAAGCAGCTTTCCATGCCCATGAACCAAACCAAATACGCCCATCTTTTCGATCTTAAGGATTCCGGCGACGACTTCTACTTTGACAATGTTACCGATTACGTCAGCCGCGTCATGGCCGACATCGAGAAAATCGATTTTGACGAGCGCATGAAGCGGGAAATCCGCTTTACCGCGCTTCTGATCGAGATTGGAAGCGAAGTGTGCAAAGTAAAGCTCAACCCCGAAATTACCAAGGAAAGAGCCGACGCCCTCGTTAAAATGCTGGATCTCGCCATCGAAGAATACGAGGAGCTTTGGAACTACAGAAACTACGCAAAGGGCATCGAAAAATTTATGGTGCACTTAAAGGGCAGAAAAGAAGAAATTCTGGCAATGGTATAAAAATCAAAAAGACGGCCTTCGGGCGTCTCAGACCGTCAACAAACCCCTGATTCCAACTGGAATCAGGGGTTTGTTGACGGTCTGAAAATATTAGTTACAGATCTACGCCCAGAAACTTCT
>JAEDIV010000065.1 GCA_016296675.1 Clostridia bacterium | reverse complement strand
CGCCCTCGCCATCGGATCCAAAACGCTCGTTCTTCATCTCTGGAACGGACGGCACAGCGACGCGCACTTTGAAGAAAGCCTGCCCATCGCAAAACAATTCGGCGATCTTGCCGCCGCTTCCTCCGTCACCCTTGCCATTGAAAATGTCATCCCGAAGACAGAGCTTTCCGTCGACCGGCTCCTTGCCATGAGCGCCTTTGACAAAAATCTGCATTTCACCTACGACACCAAAATGGCGCACCTCAAAAACGAAAATCCGCTCTTGTCCGAAGATCCCTACATTTCCCTTCTGACGGAGAAAAAAATCGTCCATTTTCACATGAACGATTCCGATCCCGACCTCTACTACGACGGACGGCTTCAGGTGCTTCATATGGGCGAAGGCACGGTCGATTTCTCTTCCATCTTCGCTCTTATCAAAAATACCGGCTACACAGGCACCGTGACCGTTGAAAGTACCTCCGTCGAGCGCGACGGCACGCCCCAGATTGAAAAAATGAACAAAAGTCTCGTCGCCATCAGACGCGCGCTGAACGACTGAAAAACAAAAATCAACTGCCTGTCCCGCGGCTTTCGGCCATGGTCAGGCAGTTGATTTTTTATGTTTTTATTTCGTCAGATCAATCGGATTGCTCCAGGCGCGCTTGCCGCTTTCGTCTACGAGCATGACGCGGATGAACTTGTGGGGAAGGTTGGGGTTTAAGGTGAATTCGGCGTAGGTGAGGTTTTCGCCCTGCTTGGTGCGGTTCTGCGCCCAGGGAAGATCGGAAGGGAAGGAGATATATTTGACGGGGCTGCACCATACCTTTACCATGCTTCCGTCAAATTCGATTCTCTCGAATTTCGGGCCCTGGGTTGCGTAGAAATCGCCCGCGATGATGGCCTTTTTGATGGCTTCCTCGGTTTTTTCCTCGGCGGCTACCATGATATAGCTTTTGCATTCATCGCCGATGTAGAAGTGCGCGTCGTCCGCGGCGACGAGGTTTAAAAGATTTCCCTGGCAGAAGGCCACATCGATGATGGCGGAGGAATCGGCGCGGTCGCCGTTAAAGGGCATGCCGGAAACGGTGTTGTAGATTTCCACCGCGTCCAGACCGCGAAGGCCGGTGATGACTTCAGGCGTGTTCAAGGACCATGCGGGATGGGCAAGGATGGCAACGCCGCCGGCTTTTTTGATGGCGTTGACCGCGCGCTGAGGGCTCATCTGGGGAAGGAGGCCTTCGGCAACGTCGCTTTTTACGCCGAAGCCTACGATATGTACGACCTGGCCTACGAGGTTATAGTCAAATTCGATGGACTGAACGGAAAGAAGGTCTCCGTCCATCATGGTTTCCGTGGTCACTTTTCTGTGATCGGAGATGGCCAGGAAATCGTAGCCGTTTTCTTTATAGATCGCGCGGGCTTCCTCAGGCGATTTTCTGCCGTCGGAAAGCGTGGTGTGCAGATGGGTGTTTCCTTTATAAAGCTTGCGGTTGCCGTCAAAAACAATCATTTTCGCTGCCTCCGTTATCATTTTTCTCAATTATACCATCGATTTTGATTGTGTGCGCACACTATCAAAAATTTTTATAAACTTTACGAAAGCGACGCGGCGCATATTCGTCGCTTTGTCCGGCCGGTTTTGCATTATTTTGGTCGTCTCCATGCAAATTAACTTTACTTTTCTTCATATTCGGTCTATAATGGATGAATCCGGGCATCCGGAAATAATGAAATCGAATCTTTAGAAAGGGGTAAAGCCATGAAGAGCGTCATCGTTCGCGAGTTATTCAAAAACATTCCTACCGATGTCATTCCCGGCGTCACTGTTAAAGGCTGGGTACGCACTTCCCGTGAAAGCAAAAACTTTGCGTTCATCGTAATGAACGACGGGAGCTGCTTTAACAATCTTCAAATCGTCGTGGAGGAAAGCGCCATCAATAATTACGCGGAAGTGATGAAGCAAATCACCGTGGGCGCGTCCATCGAAGTCTCCGGCCGCATCGAGCCCACGCCCGGTATGCAGCAGCCCTTTGAAATGAAGGCTGAATCCGTTACCGTGCTCGGCGTGAGCCCCGTTGATTATCCGCTTCAGAAAAAACGCCACACGCTGGAATACCTTCGCACCATCCAGCACCTGCGTCCGCGCGCAAACCTTTTCCAGTGCGCGTTCCGCATCCGTTCCATCGCCGCGCAGGCCATCCACCGCTTCTTCCATGACAGAGGCTTTGTATATGTTCATACGCCGCTCATCACCGGAAGCGACTGCGAGGGCGCAGGCGAAATGTTCCAGGTAACGACCCTGAATATGGACAATCTTCCCAAGACCGAGGACGGCAAGATCAACTACAACGAGGACTTCTTCGGAAAGCCTGTATCGCTGACCGTTTCCGGACAGCTGAACGCCGAGATTTTCGCCCTCGCCTTCCGCGATGTATACACCTTCGGCCCGACCTTCCGTGCCGAGAACAGCTACACCGCCCGCCACGCCGCCGAATTCTGGATGATCGAGCCGGAAATCGCGTTTGCGGAGCTGGAAGACGATCTGGTTCTGGAAGAGGACATGATCAAGTACATCATTTCTGCGGTTCTTGAAGAAGCGCCGGAAGAGATGAAGTTCTTAAACAGCTTTGTGGACAAAGGCCTGATCGAGCGCCTTGAGGGCGTAAGAAACGCCGAGTTTGCCCGCGTAAGCTACACCGACGCCGTCAAGATCTTAGAGGAAAGCGGCGCCGCGTTTGAATACAAGCCGTACTGGGGCTGCGACCTTCAGACCGAGCATGAAAGATACCTTACCGAGAAGCACTTCGGCCGTCCGGTATTCGTTACCGACTATCCGAAGGAGATCAAGGCCTTCTACATGCGCATGAACGACGACGGAAAGACCGTCGCCGCGGCGGACCTGCTCGTTCCCGGCATCGGAGAACTCTGCGGCGGAAGCCAGAGAGAAGAGCGCCTCGACGTTCTCGAAGCGCGCATTCTTGAGCTCGGCATGAAGCCCGAAGACTACTGGTGGTACCTGGAGCTTCGTAAATACGGCTCCGTCAAGCATTCCGGCTTCGGTATGGGCTTTGAGCGCATGATTATGTACCTGACCGGCATCGCCAACATCCGCGACGTTCTCCCCTTCCCGAGAACCACCGGAAACGCCGATTTCTAAACAATTAAGAAACGCTGTTTCGAAAAGCAATACGCGATTCGAAACAGCGTTTTTTCTTTATGGATGAAACTCCTCTTTGAGAATCCCCATGATCAGCGCGTTTGTATATTCGCCGTCGATATAAAGATCGTTTCTTAAAACGCCTTCCGTTTTGAACCCTGCCCTTTCATAGCATCGAACCGCCGCCTCGTTTTTCCCGGCGCATTTGAGCCATACGCGGTTTAAGTTCATGGTATAAAACGCGTAGGCGAGAATCAGGCGAATGCTTTCAAGAGCATAGCCCTTTTTCTGCGCCTGCGGCATAAGAACGATCGCCAATTCGGCTTTTCGCGCGATCGGGTCGATCATCATAAGGTCGATCTGCCCCAGATATTTCTGCGTTTCCTTATCCGCGATCACATAGCCTTCGCCGCCGGCGTCGCCGTTTAACCGGCGCATAAGCCATTCTTCCGTCTGCTCCCACGTCTGCGGACGGCGGTAGGACCCGGCAAGATATCGGGTGGTTTCGGTATCGTTTACCCATGCGCGAAGGGCGCTTAAGTCCTCCTGTCTGTATTCGCGCAGCATCACGCGGTTTCCGATCAGTCGTCCCATAGATGTTCCTCCGATTCCGTATTTTGAAAAATCTTGTGTATTGAATTCGTTTTTCGTTCAAGACGCCGCAATGCAAAATTTTCAATCCTCATCACCCCTGCGATATTCCAGAAGATCGCCGACTTCGCAGTCGAGGGCTTCACAAAGCTTTAAAAGCGTTGAAACCTTGACAGCCTTCGCCTTGCCGGTTTTCAGAATGGACATGTTGGCAAGCGTGATGCCCACCTTTTCGGAAAGCTCCGTCAGGCTCATTTTGCGTTTGGCGAGCATGACGTCGATGTTGAAAATAATCTCGCTTTTCATGCGGCCCTCCTAAATCGTGAAATCGTTTTCTTCCTTCATGATCGCAGCCTTTTTCACCAGATGAGAAAGCGCCGCGGAGGCAATTGCTATGGCAAAGCCGATAAAGGAAATGAAAAGAGACGCGATCATTACGCCCGGATGACTCAGATTTAAAAGCATGAGCGCGATGTTTCCAAAAGCGAAAAACGCGGTGTCGCCCGCTGCGAGGTAGGCTATCGTCTTAAGTCCGGCGGCGTTTTCCATACAAAACGATTCGTCAAGACCGATGCGCCTTGAAATCTTCAGTCCAACGATGATCGCGGCATAGCAGGGAAGCGCAAACACCCACAAAAACACAAGCCACGGCCAGAAACGGTTTGAAAATTCCGGATGGCTTTCAAGAAGCATCTTTCCATATATCGGAACAATGACAAAAAAAATGCAAAAGCCGATGACCGCCGCGCTCAAAAGCACGAGGGAAATCCATTTCGACAGGGTTTTCTGTTCCATTTGACCGCCTCCTTTGATGTTCGTCTTAAGTATATCTTATAAATTTACGCTTGTCAATAAAATATTATTGAATTACGATAAAATTAATGCCATTTCCATTCAACGTGCAAAGCAGAATACAAAGACGCCGGCAGAATAAAAGAAGATGCCGGCCTTTTTGATCATTCCGGATTGACTTTCACGCGGTAGACGCGGCAGGCGGAATGTGGTATACTATTCGGTGTGAAATACAATTCCTTTATTAAATGACGGAAAAAAATACAAGCATGGAAAACGCTTTCCATGCTGAACGCTCTTTTTGAACGGAGGCGTCTATGGAATTCGGAATACAGCTTTCAAGCCTGAAACCACTTTTGGATACCTACGATCATGTTTCCGACTGCTGCCGGAAGCTATACGATATGGGATACCGGTATACGCAGATCCAATGGGTGTCCAGGAATCTGGAAGCAGAAAAAATCAGCGAAATCGTAAAAGACAGCGGCCTCATCTCCATCGGCATACAGGAGAAATACGACGAGCTTTCCGATCATTTTGATTATTTTTCCGCGCTTAACCGTCATGCCGCTATCAAAGATCTGTGTTTCAGCACCATTCCCGAAAGGTTCATGTCGGAAAAAGGCCTTGAAGCATTCATAAACCTTATGAAAGCGCATGCAAAAAGAGCGCAGGAATCCGGCATGACGGTGTCCTTTCATCCGACGAAAGGAGATTTCAGAAAAATCGGAAACCAATATGCCTGCGGGATTCTGTTTGACCGCCTGCCTGAAATCGGCATCGTCCCGGACACCTGTCAGCTTCTTCGCGCAGGCGTAAACGTCGAAGCTTTCGTTCAGAAATACGCCTCGCGAATCCGGATTGTCCACTTTAAGGATATGACGGATTTGAGTGATTTAGGCGAACTCACCTCCGTTGGATCCGGCATTACGGATTTTTCCCCGATCTTCGCCTCCCTTAAAAACAGCGCCTGCAGCTATGTTCTGGCGGAACAGGAAACGTGGAAAACGGATCCGTTTGAAGAAATGGAAAAAAGCCTTTGTTATCTGAAAACACTGTCATAAAGGAGCGGATGAACGTATGCTGTCTTTTCTTCTGGCCGGTCAATCCAATATGTCCGGGCGCGGCGATGTGAACGCGCTTTGCGATATATCCAATGAAAATATCTTTGTCCTTCGCCAAAACGGCATGGAAATCGCGCGCGAGCCCGTTGTCCGCGATTTTCCCTTTGCCGGCGCAGGATTATCCATCGCCTTTGCCAATGCCGTTCATATGATGACCGGCGAAAAAATCCTCCTGATTCCCGCGTCATACGGCGGCTCAAGCCTTGATCAGTGGAAAAGCGGAGAAAAGCTGTTTGAAAACACCGTCTCCTGCGTTGCCGATTCCTTTTCCCACGGCGCGACGCTTTCCGGCATTTTATGGCATCAGGGCGAGGCGGATTCTCTGTCCCTCGCGCATGCCCTTTCCTATAACACCCGTCTGACCGCCGTCATGGGATCGCTCAAAAAGCGGATTCAAGAAGAGGCCGAAAAGAAAGACACCCTGCATCTCATCCGGCAGCCGCTGCCCGTCATCGCCGGCGAACTGGGCAGGTACCTTTCCCGTCACAAGCAGTGCATTCACTATGACATTGTAAACAAACAAATGCATCTCTTTGCGTCCGGAAAACCCAACTGCGCCGTCGTTTCTTCCAAGGGGCTGACGGATAAAGGCGACACGCTCCATTTTTCCGCTGAATCGCTTCGTATCCTCGGCATAAGATACGCAAGCGCATGGGCGGACATCGCGCTGACGCATCCCGATTGAATACATGAGCAAGGCATGCACAAAAAATAGAGAGAGAATTTTCTCTCCTTTTTTTAATGAAGCAAAACGGGCGCACGCATTATTTGCAGTATTTGCAGATTCTGGTGTTGTTGCACAGGCTGCAGGTGATGCCGTAGCTTCTCATGATGTTCGTCATGCCGGCGCAGCCGCCGCATCTGCGAGTGCCGTTGCAGGCGCCGCATCTGTTGTCGGGGATGATGACGGTGCAGTAAGGGCATCTGCCGGTTCCTTCACAGGCAACGCAGGTGACGCCCAGGCTCTTTCTCGTGCCCTTGCACATGTAGCAGACGCGTCCGTCTTTGCAGGTGACGCAGTTGTAGCCGCCGTTTCCCAGCGCTTTCTTTACACGCTCGACCGCAGCGGATGCGTTTTTATAATTCATTTCCTCCGCTTTTTCGAAATAGGTGAGCGCGGTTTTGAGATCCTTTTCTACATAGTAGCCCTTTTCGTAGAATACGCCCAAGTTGTATATGGAAGTTGGATGATTGAGTTCGGCTGCGCGCATCAGGCATTCGTATGCCATCTTAAGATCCTTGGTTACGCCTTTGCCTTCCTTGTAGTAAAACGCCAGATCATTTAAGGATTTGACATGATCGAAGGCAGCAAGTTCCTTAAGAATCTTCACAGCGCCGGAATAATCTTTTTTATCGCTCAGCGTATGGGTATCGCTGTAAAGATTATCCATGATCTTATTGGCTCGCTTGTTCCAGTAGTTGTAGTCGTTTTCGGAGTCCTTGCCGGTGAGATTGTTTTTGTAGATGTTGGCAAGGTATACGCAGGCGGTAAGGTTTCCCTCCTGGCCAAGTTCGATGAAGATCTTTTCAGCCTTCTTGTACTGGCCTTTTTCAAAATAGCCGAGCGCTTTATCAAGCGCACTGTCGGCATTTGCGAAAGCGAAGAGAGAAAGAACGGTAAGAAGGGTGAGCACGAGGCAAAGCATTTTTTTCATTTGAATGATCTCCTTTCGATCAGTTCTTTTTGTTTACAGGTGCATTATAATCCCCGAAGACACAGAATTTTGAGATCTGTTTCCGGGATATTGACACACATCCGTACCCGGATTATAATGGATGTATCTGACGAAAGGATGGTAGTATAAACACGATGGGCATTCGCTGAACCGTACGCACAAGAAAATGAAACGCAGGGGAAACCATAGCCCGTGCGTATGTATTTTGTGCGGCTTTCGGGGAGGCAGAAGGTTTTGTCGTGCGTCAAAGCTGCATTATGCCGTCTTCCCGTGCGCCGCGGGGAGGCGGTTTTTTTATGGCTGAATTATTATTGAAAGCACAGAATATTGATGTATCCTTTGGACTTCGGAAAATCCTGGAAATCCCGCTTATTGAAATCTATGACGGCGAAAAAATCGGGCTCGTCGGCGAAAACGGCGCGGGAAAGACCACGCTTTTGAACGTTTTATTTGGAAATCTGACGCCGGATGCGGGGGATGTCAAGCTGTATTCGTCCGTCAGAATGATTGCCCAGATGGGCGAAACCGATCTGGATGCAAACGGGTTTGTGGGAAGCGAGTTTTCCGTAAAGGAGAAAAGCGATTTTCTTTCCGGCGGCGAACGCACGAGAAGAAGAATCGCCGGCGCGCTTTCGGGAAAGGCTCAGATTCTGCTTGCGGATGAACCGACGGTGGATCTGGACGAAGAGGGCGTAATCGCGCTTGAAAAGAAGCTCAAAAGCTATGACGGCGCGCTCATCCTGATTTCGCACGACCGAAAGCTTCTGGACAATGTATGCACTGGAATATGGGAGCTGGAGGACGGGCACATCACAGCTTTTTCCGGCAATTATTCCAAATACAGGGAAATTCGGAAAATGCGCCTTCAGAGAGAAAAGGACGAATATGAGCAACAGCGTGCGGAGGAAAAGCGCATAAAAAAGCTCATCCAGCAGGAATATGAGCACGCCCAGCAAAAACAGCACCTGCCTTCCCGCATGGGCAACAGCGAGGCGCGCCTTCACAAGCGCGAAGTTACCAATGTGCAGGCAGCCATCCACCGCGTCCGCAAAAGCTATGAATCGCGCCTGGAGCGGATGGAGGAAAAAGCACGCCCGAGGGAAGACATTCAGATCAAAATGGCGCTGGGCGATGCGGGCGGAATCACGAGCAAACTCTGCATGCGCGCATCGGGCGTAAGCGTGCAATTCGGCGCAAGGACGCTTTTTGAATATGCGTCGTTTGTCATCCCTGTGGGCTCAAGAACCGCGCTCATGGGCGCAAACGGCGCAGGCAAAACCACGCTGATTCGGAAAATTCTTGCAAAGGACAAGGGCATCACCATAAGCCCCGGCGTGAAAATCGGCTATTTCGGACAGCTTCATACAGAAGTTCTTAATGAAAACAAGACTGCGCTTGAAAATGTCCGCGCTGAATCCGACAAAGACGAGGGAACCTGCCGCACGGTGCTTGCACGGCTGAACATGCCGGGCGACAATGTGTTTAAAAAGGTAGGCGTATTGTCCGGCGGCGAAAGGGCAAAAGTCGCGCTTGCAAGGCTTCTTTTGTCAGATGCCAATTTCCTCATTCTGGACGAACCGACAAACCATCTGGATATTTTTTCCATGGAGGCGCTTGAATCGCTCCTGTCCGCCTATTCGGGAACGCTTTTGTTCGTAAGCCACGACCGCGAATTTGTCGAAAAGATCGCAACGCGGCTTCTGCGGATTGAAAACAAGCGCATTTCTTCCTTTGAAGGCACGCTTTCCATGTATGAGGAAATGCTCACAAAAAAAGCGAAAGGCCGGGAAGCAGAGGAAAGAAAGATGCGCATCACCTCTCTTGAAATGCGCCTGGCTGCAATTGCCGCGCGCATGGCAAAGCCCATGAAGGGCGACAATCCCGAAAAGCTGAACGAGGAATACGAATCCGTGGTAAATCTGATCCGCGAGGAAAAGCAAAAAGAAACATGATGTCTGATCGGTATATTCTCGCCGCGCAGAAAGCTTTAAAGCGCTTTCAGCAAATGCTGAAGGCGCTCAAGCCATCAAAAAAGTACCTTTTTTGATGGGAAGGGCCGATCCCCTGAAATCCTTCGGGATTTCCGGGCGGGGATCGGAAAGGGGAAGCGTTTTCAGCAAATGCTGAAGGCGCTTTTTTGATCTTCTATGCGAAATATTTTGAAAGTTAGAGTCCTTTAACATTTTCTTCTCTTGACAAATCCGCATAGTTAGTCTATTCTAATTTCAGTTAGCGAAAGCTAACTTATTTTCAGACATAAGGTTAAATGTATCTAACTTGATAAAACAAGGAAGTGGTTCAGTGATGCCATTGACGTTTGCAGACGCGGGTGAGGAGCATATCGTGCGAAAGATTTCCGGAAAGCCGGAAGTGAAGAAGCATCTTGAAAACCTCGGCTTTGTCGCAGGATCGGAAGTCATTGTGATGAACGTAATCGGCGGAAGCGTCATCGTGAAGGTCAAGGAAGCGCGCGTGGCGATCAGCCGCGAAATGGCGCAGAAAATCATGGTTTGATCGGAGGAAAAAAAGTATGAAAACGCTTCGCGAAGTATCGGTCGGAGAGCATGCAACCATCAAAAGGCTGCACGGCGAAGGCGCGGTAAAACGCCGCATCATGGACATGGGCATCACAAAGGGCGCCGATGTGTACGTCAGAAAGCTTGCTCCGCTTGGAGATCCGATTGAAATCACCGTTCGCGGATATGAACTTTCCATCCGCAAGGCAGACGCGGAACAGATTGAGGTCGAATAATAGGAGGCTTATAAAAGGGCCTCCATTTACAGGAAACGAGGTTAGAAATATCTAACCAAATAAGGAGAGGACGCAATCATGAACATTCGTATTGCTCTTGCGGGAAATCCGAACTGCGGAAAGACCACGCTGTTTAACGCGCTGACCGGCGCAAATCAGTACGTCGGCAACTGGCCGGGCGTAACGGTTGAAAAGAAGGAAGGCAAGCTCAAAAAGCATGAAGACGTTATCATCACCGACCTTCCCGGCATCTATTCCCTGTCTCCCTACACGCTTGAAGAAGTTGTCGCCCGTAATTATCTGATCAGCGAACGTCCGGACGTCATTTTGAACATCGTCGACGGAACAAACCTCGAGCGCAACCTCTATCTCACCACCCAGCTGACCGAGCTTGGCATCCCGGTGGTTGTTGCGGTCAACATGATGGACGTTGTACGGAGAAACGGCGACAAGATCAATATTGACGAACTTTCAAAGGCGCTGGGCTGCACGGTCATAGAAATTTCCGCGCTCAAGGGCGAAGGAACGCTCGTCGCCGCTGAGGCAGCGATTGAAGCGGCAAAGAATACCAAAACCGTGCCCATGCATTCCTTCTCCGGCTGCGTTGAACACGCGATTGCGCACATCGAGGAAGCGGCGGTTCATTCGCTTCCCGCCGAGCAGCAGAGATGGTACGCCATCAAGATCTTTGAACGCGACAAGAACGTTCTTGATCAGCTTTCCATCTCCGGCGACAAGCTTTCCCACATCGAGGAAGACATCAAGGCCGCGGAAGACGAGATGGACGACGATGCGGAAAGCATCATCACCAACGAACGCTACGTCTACATCGCCCAGGTGATGAAGAGATGCTATAGGAAAAAGTCTCAGGGCAAGCTCACCCTTTCCGACAAAATCGACAAAATCGTCACCAACCGCGTTCTTGCGCTTCCCATCTTTATCGCCGTCATGTGGGCGGTATACTATCTCTCCATCGGCTCCATCGGCGACTGGACAGTCGGCTTTATGAACGACACGCTCTTCGGCGAATGGATTGTTCCGGGCGTCACCTCTCTTCTTGCGTCCATCGGCGTAGCCGGCTGGCTCGTAAGCCTGATCGCAGACGGCATCATCGGCGGCGTCGGCGCGGTATTGGGCTTCGTTCCTCAGATGCTGATTCTCTTCCTCCTTCTTTCGATGCTGGAAGACTGCGGCTACATGGCGCGAATCGCGTTCATCATGGACCGCGTGTTCAGAAAATTCGGCCTTAGCGGCAAATCTTTCATTCCCATGCTGGTTGCCACCGGCTGCGGCGTCCCCGGCATCATGGCGTCCCGCACAATCGAGCAGGACAGAGACAGAAAAATGACCATCATGACCACGGGCTTCATCCCCTGCGGCGCAAAAATGCCCATCGTCGGCATGATCGCAGGCGCGCTGTTCGGCGGAAGTCCCCTGATCGCAGTTTCTGCCTACTTTATCGGCGTTCTGGCCGTCATCATCTCCGGTATTCTTCTTAAGAAAACCAAGCTTTTTGCAGGCGACCCCGCGCCCTTTGTCATGGAATTGCCCGCCTATCACGCGCCCATTGCCGGCAACGTATTGAGAGCGACCTGGGAGCGCGGCTGGAGCTTCATCAAGCGCGCCGGTACCGTGATTCTGATGGCCAGCGTGATCATCTGGATCATGAACAGCCTGTCCTTTGAAGGCGGCTTCCATTACATCACCGAGGAAAACGGCGGCGCATCCATTCTTGAAGTCATCGGCTCCTTCATCGCCGTTATCTTCAGACCCCTCGGCTTCGGCTCATGGCAGGCAGCGGTCGCCACGGTTCTGGGCCTTGTCGCCAAGGAAGAGGTTGTCGGCGTATTCGGTTCCTTAAGCTCCATGGCGGATGCCGATCTGGCGTTCGAACTGGTTGAAGCTGCAGACGCTGCAGGCCTTAATGTAATCGGTCAGGAATTCTTCGGCGGAAGCAAGCTCGCTGCCTTCTCCTTCATGATCTTTAACCTCTTGTGCGCGCCGTGCTTTGCGGCAATGGGCGCAATCAAGCGCGAAATGAACAACGGCAAGTGGACCGCCTTCGCCATCACCTATATGTGCGTGTTCGCCTATGTGATTTCCCTGATTGTGTACCACTTCGGCCTCGTGTTCACGGGCGTATTCAGCATTTGGACCATTGTTGCCGTCGCACTTTTCGCCGCGCTTACCTATCTCACCGTAAGAAAGAATCCCTACCAGTAATAAGGAGTTTTCTATGAACGCACCCACCATTATCGCGCTTTCCATTGTCGTTATTGCCTTTGTCTTTGTCCTTGTCAATGAAATCCGGAAAAGAAAATCCGGAAAAGGCGGCTGCTCATGCGGCTGTTCGGACTGCGCCATGAAAGGCGTCTGCCACAAGGACCAATAAACAAATCTCAAAGCCCGGAATCAGGAAAATCCAATTCCGGGCTTTCCATGTTCAAATGAAATATAGGCGCAGTCCGATTGCTCACAAGCGCCTTTTGCGCTTCGCCGCTTTATTGAAATAAGCGCCTGAATATGGTATACTGATGGCAAAAGTGTGTCATTTCAAAAACGCTTGGCATCAATAAAGGAGGCTTTCGCATGTCCAGCTTTGAAAACCTGCGCATAGTGGATAACTTTTATCAGACTTCTCTGTTTTTCCCGATGCCCACAGTGGTCATCAGCACGCTGACCGAGGACGGAACCACCACTCTCGGCCCGTATTCCCTCGTTCAGCCCTATTATGTCGCGGGCAAGGATTTTTACGCCATGCTTTTGTCCTGCCGCAATTCCTCAAACACCGCGCAGAACATCCTGCGCACGAAAAAATGCGCCATCAACTTTGTGGACGACAAGGTGAAAACCTTCAAGGAATGCGTAAAATTGTCCTGGCCGGGCGATAAGCCCGAAGAAAAAATGCCCAAGTGCAATTTCAAGCTGGAAAAAAGCCAGATCGAGGAAGAAACCGGAGAAAAGCGCCCGATGGTTTTATCGGACGCCATCGAGGTCATCGAATGCACATGGGTGGATACGCTGGACAACGCGCAAAACGATAAACCGGGCGAGCTCAACGGATACGAAGGCCCCTATCACGATTTCAACGGCATCACGTCGAAGTTCGGCGCACACTTCATCCTCAAAATCGACAAAATCCTCATGAAGAAAAAATACGCCGACGCCATTATCAACGGCGTGCGCGCCAAGGATTTCCCCGCCCTACCCGTGGACTACGGTTATCGCGACAGCAAAAATTTCTGGTTCCACAGAAAAAGACGCATGCTTTCCGAGCTTCTTCCCATGAGGAAGCAGTCCCTCGCCTCCGTCCGCTACGCAGCGGACCGCGCCGACGACAAGATCAAATTTACCGACGACGCGCTTGAAATGATTCTGAATGTCCCGCGCGTCTTCCTCCCCCTTGTTTTGAAGGGCTGCGTTCAGTGGGCAAAGGAAAACAATGTGGATGTGGTAAACGCCCAGCATATGCAGATCATAAACGACAAACGCGCCAAGGAAAAAAACAAGAAATAACGCCGCCGCTTTACCGGATAAAAGACATCCAACCCAAAGGAAACCTTGGCTCTCCCTCTGGGAGAGCTGGCACCGAAGGTGACTGAGAGGGTTAAGCACGCTGCTTTATCATTTCAGAACCGCTAAAGCGCAAGATTTCCCCTCTCAGTCGGCTATGTCGACAGCTCTCCCAGAGGGAGAGCCAAGATCATCAATAAAGGTAATGGCAAATCATCTTGAAATGAGAAGTTCAAAAAGAATGATGAAAATCGATAAATTCTTATCCTAAGGAATGTTCCAAAGCCTTGGCTCTCCCTTTGGGAGAGCTGGCACCGAAGGTGACTGAGAGGGTTAAGCAAGCTGCTTTATCATTTCAGAACCGCTAAAGCGCAGGAT
>JAEDIV010000208.1 GCA_016296675.1 Clostridia bacterium | reverse complement strand
GCATACCGTCACCGGCTCAAACTGAGAAATAGCCTTGGCGACCGCGGCGAAGGCCTTCTGCGCCGGCTTCGCGCCGTTCCGCCAGTTGTCGGGGCGTTCCGGCCAGAGCATCCAGACCTGTTTCTGTTCCTCGAATTCACCGGGCATTCTGAATCCGTCAGCCTTTGGGGTGCTTTCAATTCTCTTTGCCATTTTTTCATTCCTTTCTGAAATAATTCACAAATTCGCCGGAGGAATGCTGCGGTTTCTTGTACAAGCTACACCCACATCGTAATATAGTTTTTTTCCTCTGTCTATATTTGGCCGACCGATTGTAACGCGTGTAAATGAAAAGTGCTGTGTTACAAATTGCGTAACACAGCACCGAATTCAATCAATAATTGTACTGGAATCGGAGGAAAGACGTTTATACAGGAGCGTTTCCATTATGGAGATCATACCGCACCGTGATGTAACATCCGCGCCCTGGCAGTCGATCTCGTCGGCAAAAACATAGAAATTCAAATCGCTCATGTTCTGGATCGTGTTGTTGTCGGATCTCGTGAGCGAAACGATGGTCGGCGTGGCAATGGCAAAAATGCGTTCGATCTTCTGTATGACACTGCGGTTGTTTCCGGTATAGGAGAGAACAAGCAAAACGTCATCCCTTTTGATCCGGCGGAGGACGGAGGCGAACTCAAATTCCTCATCCGGCATTTCGGCGTTGAAGCCCATCATGGTTAACAGACGGTAGAGATACCGCCCGACCTCATGGCTGAGTCCCTCGGCGATAATAAAAATATTGGGGTTTCGGTTCATTATAGCGTTGAATTTATTGATCTTTTCGTCCGTGATGACCTTCACCGCCTCGATCACGTTTTTCAGGTAGCTGTCGCGGTAATTGTCGGAGGAAACGATGCTGGGCATGTGGATTTTGCGCGATTCTTTTTCGGTATCGCGGAGCGCCTGAGAAAAATCGGCATAACCCTGATAGCCGAGCTTTTTGACCAGACGAAAGATCGACGTTGTGGAAACGAAACACTTTTCCGAAAGGTCACGGATGCTCATATCCTTCACGATATGCAGATTCTTGATGATGTAGTTAAACAGGTTCTGCTCTGTGGGGGACAGGCGGGATACGCAGCCGCTTGTCTGCTCATAGAAGTCCATATGATTCCTCCTGTTTCAGGCTTTGTTACGTATTTTACCGTAACATGTAACGGATGTCAACAAATGAGCGGTTTTGTAAGTTTTTTTGATTGGTTTGTTTCGGTTTTGTGCAAAAACCAGAGTTTTTATGTTTGTGTAACACGCTGCATCATGTTTCACGGGTGTTACATACGCCGGCGCGGACTGCAAAAAACAGGTTTTGCTGCGCCCCGGGATTTCCGCTTCGTTTTTTCCCGAAGGTAAGGCCCGGCGCGTCAGTACCGATCCGCAGACAACCGGGTTTATGCATCATTGAGGATTCGGGCAGGTTCGGGCAGAAGGTAAGCAGTGCATTCCGAAACAGGATCTCACGAATCGGAGCGGCTTTGTCATACCTTAACCGGCGGTTAATTTTTGTGTCTGCCGGTTAAATAACGGCTCAATTGTGGCGTGATACGATTCGGGCTATAATGTAAGCACAGAAAGGAGGGCGATTCAAACATGAAGTTGAATGAGCAAATCCGGGAACATCGTAAAAAAGTCGGTTTAACGCAAGAACAGGTTGCAAATTCCCTTGGCGTTTCCGCTCCGGCAGTCAATAAATGGGAGAACGGATCAACTTATCCGGACATTACGCTTTTAGCACCGCTTGCCAGATTGCTTGAAATTGACCTGAACACGCTGTTCACTTTTCATGAAACTCTTTCCAAAAAGGAGATCGGCCGGTTTTGTAACGAGGTCGGAGAAGTGGCAAATACTATGGGATTTCAAGCCGGCTTTTCTGCTGCAACGGCAAAATTACAAGAGTACCCTACCTGTGATCTGCTGCGATATTCTATGGCGCTGCTCTTGGAGGGGACCCTTGCCCGTGCCTCTTTATCATCCGAAGAGCGGGCAGAATACGAACGCCGGTTAATGGTATGGTACGAACAAGCCGCCAACAGCAAGGATGAAGAAACGAAGGAGGCGGCAATCAGTATTCTTGCTAATAAGTATCTCGCCTGCGGAAAAACGGAAAAAGCACAGGAATTGATTGCTTTGCTTCCCGACAAAAGAACGGTTGACAAGCAAATGCTGAAAATCAATGTTTTGATGAAGCAGGAACGGTACGAAGAAGCGGCTGCCTTAGCTGAAATGAAAATATTCAGCGATATTGCGACCATACAGAGTTACTTTATTACGTTGGTTGATATCGACCTGCTTTTGGATGAAACGGATTCCGCCGCCTGTGTTTCTGAGATTTCACAAAAGATGGCGTCGCTTTTTGGCTTTTGGGAGTACAATGGATATGTTTGTCCCTTACAAATAGCACTTGCATCGAAGGACGCTGCCAAAAGCATTGAGCTTATCAAGAAAATGCTGAATGCAGCGTTGACACCGATAAAGTCGCCTGCCATGTTCCAACATTTACCCACAAAATCCGCGGATGATACCCTTGGCTCACGAGTAGCAGCTTTGATGCTGCGTCAGCTTGAAACGGATAACGAATGCGAGTTCCTGCGCTCCGATCCGGATTTCCAAGCCTTGATGGACGAATACAGAAAACGCTTTCCCCAAAAGGAAGGTGTTTCCTAACAGCTATCTCAACTGCCGCACGACGGCAAAAACCCCGCCGCGCTTGTTCCGTTATTCCACAGCACACCAATAAAAAACCGCCTGCCAAGTTCCCTCGGCAGGCGGCAACAGCTCATATTACAGTTCGGTCATCCACAGACCATGGAGATTGCAGTATGCATAGACAGCAACCGCCTTGTCATCGCCCAAGCAGAAGGTGACACTGGGGTCATCGCCGGGCTTGAGTGCCTTGCGCTGGCCGCCATGCTCTGTCTGAACATAGACCCACTCAATAAAATGCTCAGGAACCATGGGGTGGTTTACAGAACCCACACGGACGTTGATGGCTCCCTCTTCCATAGTCACCACGGGCAGATGCTTTTCACCGCTGGCTTCCACAGTGTTGGGCTC
>JAEDIV010000064.1 GCA_016296675.1 Clostridia bacterium | reverse complement strand
AGCGATGGCGACGATCATCTCGCTGTCCACGCGGTGACCGCTGATTGGGAAGTTCTCAACGGCTCTGAGCGTCTGTACGCCGTAATATGCATCCTTAGGTACGCGCATCGCGCCCATAAGGTCATGTTCAATGCGATATTCACCGGAAATTGCCATGTCTTGTTACCCTCTTACTCTGATTTCATTATCGACGAAAAAGTGGTTGCACTTTAGTATATACAAATGGTATAATATTAGCAAATACATATATGTTTATCGAAACCATAGAAAATATATTATGGGCGGGAGCGGCTATGTTCAGGGAAATGGAGTATGTATTGGCGGTATACCGGGAGAAAGGATTTTCAAAAGCAGCGCGAAAGATGTATCTTTCACAGCCGGCGCTGAGCGCAATGGTCCGGCGCGCGGAGGAACGCATCGGCGGTGCAATTTTTGACCGGGGTAAGGCGCCGATTGAACTTACGGAAATCGGACGGGAATACGTGCGCATTGCTTCGGAGATTGCACAGGCGGAGGAAGCGTTTCAGCAGTATGTGAGCGACGTAAACCATTGCCTGAGGGGAACGCTGGCTGTCGGCGGCACGATGCTGTTCATGTCCTTTATTCTGCCGCCGCTTCTGTCTGCATTTTCCGGGAAGCATCCGAACGTGGATGTGCGCCTTCATGAGACGCACACTGCGCTTTTGTATCAGGAACTGAGCGACGGAGACCTTGATCTGATTGTTGAAAACAGCGCGAGCAATCCGGATATATTTGAGGAAAAGCCGTTTTTGACCGAAAGGCTGATTTTGGGTGTTCCCGCAAAGGACGTAGGGGAAGAACTTCAGAAATATGTGCTGACGGCAAGCGATGTGATCAGCGGTAAGCACCTGCTTGATGATCATGAGATTTTGCCGCTTAAAAAGCTTAAGAATCAGGAATATCTTTTGCTGAAGGAAGGAAACGACACGCGCGCAAGGGCGGACAAGCTGTTTGAAAGCGAAATGATACGCCCGAAAGAACGGCTTTTGGTCGATCAGCAGCTTATGGCGTATCACCTTGCTTCAGCGGGTATGGGCGCGGCGTTTATCAGCGATACATTGGTTGAGCATATGCCTGACGCAAACGCGCTCAGATATTTTAAGCTCGATCCTGCATTCAGCGAAAGACACATAAGCTTCTACTATAAAAAGAAACGCCTTTTATCCAGCGCCGCGCGTGCGTTTATGGATACAATGATAGAGTTTGCAAAATAGGGGAAAACATACATTGGCCGCAAAGATGCGAGAGATGAAAATCGTTAATTGAATCCGCAGGGACATGTCTCTGGAGTATCCGTATATCCTGTGCAGCGAAATTGCGTGCGCACACAGGCGGGTTTAACCACAATTTGAATCGTATTTGTTCGAAAAAAGGCTGTCTCTTTATAAGACAGCCCCTTTTCTTAAAACTGGATTTCTTTTTTGAGTTCGTGTGCCTTGTAAGCATTTTCCATAAGCTCAGTAAGCTGGCGGCCTTCTTCAAGACCGTATTTGACAGGCGCGCCGTAAAGCACGCTGTTCAGCCACTGACGGATGGGCATAGGATCTGCGGCGGGAAGCTTGGGCTCGATCCAGCCGTCGTTGTCCTTGGCTTCAAGGCCGACCAGCTTCATTTTAAGCGTCTTGCCCTGACAGAGAATGACGCCGTTTGTGCCGTATACTTCCATCATCTTGGGCGTCAGGGGAGAGACGAGGCTGGTTTCGGAGATGGCGACCGCACCGGATTCAAAGCCGATGACGCTGATGGCGTCGTCATCAACCTGTCTTCCCGTGTGGAAGCTGAAGGTGGACTGAATGCGGTTGGGTTTACCCAGAAACCAGCGGGACAGATACATCGGGTGCGCGCCCAGATCCATCATCGCGCCGCCGCCCGTGGTTTCGGGATCATACCAGTAATCGGGGAGCCAGTTTGCCAGCGCGCCGTTGTGGCAGTTGCGGACTCTGAAAAGCGTGACTTTTCCGAGCATGCCGCTTTCGATGGCATTTTTGATAAAGAGGTTTTCGGGGGTAATGCGATGGGGGAAGGAGATGGTAAAAATTACGCCGTTTTCTTTGACAGCCTTGATCACTTCATCGCAGTCCCTGACTGTCAGGCACATGACTTTTTCGGTGAAGATGTGCTTTTTCGTTTTCGCAGCCTTGATCATGAGTTCCTTATGCATGTTGGTGGGTGTGCAGAAAAGAACCGCGTCCACGTCGCCGCGCGCAAGAAGCTCATCATAATCCTTGATAAAGGGAACGTTCAGATCTTTTGCCCATTTTTCGCCGCGCTCGGGAATCTCGTCCCATACGCAGGAAACGCATGCGTCGCCGGATGCATTGATTTCCTTTGCATAGCCCTCTGCATGCACGTGCCATTTGCTGATCATTGCAACTTTGAGCATAGTTTTTTCCTCCCGAATACATTTATTGTCTTGTTGTTAGCATATCACAACCGGTATGAGCCTTCAAGCCTTTTTAAAAAATTCTGTATTGTACAAACAGTTAACATACAAAAAGAGGAAAAATGAGGAAATACATATTGACAAAACAGCCATCCCGCGCTATAATATTATCTGTTCGTGAGAACGACTGGGTGTAGCGCAGCTTGGTAGCGTGCTTGAATGGGGTTCAAGAGGCCGGAGGTTCAAATCCTCTCACCCAGACTTAAAAAGCCGATGCAGAAATGCATCGGTTTTGTTTTTCTATCAAGGAAAAGCATGTTGGTAAACCATGCTTGTCCACATGAAGCATCCGAAGACTGCGCTATGCCTGTAAACGCGATACACCTTTTACTTTGTATGCATTCCCAAAATTAAAACGCGGCCGTCCTTTATTGAGCGGCTGCGTTTTGATTTTTTTGAAGAGGTTATATCTGCAAAGCAGTTTCCAATGCGATATACAGTTTCCCTAAATTATGGTTTGCACCATGAAGACCTTCAACTTCATAGCCGCTTGCCTCTAAAACGTCACCGGCTTCCAGAAAATCATACAGCTCCAAACCGTAAAAATCGCACACGGACTGTACGCCGGCAACTTCCATTTCAACTGCGATACAGCCTTCTGCTTTTCGCTTTGCCACAAGGCCTGCGGTTTCTCTGATCATGGAATCGGTGGTCCATACTCTTCCTGAAACATAGGGCACATTCATTTTGTCAAATATGGCTGCAAGCTTATCGCTGTTTTTGATTTTTATGTAGTCGGCCGGTTTTGCAAAATAGTAAGAGCATCCTTCGCCGCGATAGCTTTCTGTAGGGATAATAAACCTTCCTTCTGTTTTTTCTCTACATAAACTTCCGCAGGAGCCAAACATGACAAACTTTGTCGCGCCTGTAAGCCAGTTTGCCTCATAACAAAGGCAAGAGGCAAGCGCAGAACCGATTGCTGTCAGATAAAAAGCAATATCGGTTCCCTTATAGTTCATCTTGTAGATGGGGATATTGCCGTTGCAGGCGTGAAAACACGAAATTTCCTCACAGTCATATGTACTCAGAAGATGCTCGTGAATTTCCTTTGAAAAAATAATCAGGCATCGATCGACCATATGCTTTTGTTCGCCGTAAAAATCTTTTAGATGGATGATCGGTTCTGTTTCAATATCGTAGCAATCTATAATCATAATGAAGCTCCTGATACATAAGATCTGTATGAATTCTGGAATGAAATTCGTTTTCGCTCGGGATGAACGTCCCCTTATCTTTTCGCATACGTCCACCAATCATTATGCACAAGATAGCAAAGGTCGAAAAGCATACATCCGTCCGACTTTTTAAAGCACATATCGATGGCTCTTCTGATATTCTCGGGGGCGGATTTATACTGATCGAGGAAAAGGCTTCCGATGATCGGCTTTTCGCGTTTGGTTACGCTGTATGCGATGTCGGCGGAACCTTCCACGCTGTACCAGTCAGCCGGGGCGTTGTGCTGCCTTGCTTCTTTGATTTCGACGTCTTCATAGTAGAAGCCGGACATCATTCGGTCTACATGGCGGATGTAGGCGGTTTTGGCATATGCTTCGGGATCGGTTGCGGGATAGGAGAGTTCACGGTGCTCGGGCGAGGCCCAGTTGGCTGCGACCAGATGATACAGCGGATACCACGAGCCGGTGTAATCAATAAAATCGATGTTTCTTCCGGCGCGATCCGTCAAAGCGCGAACCTTTTTGATGAAATCATGAATCATCTGCGCGCGGAAGGTGTTGAAGGAACCAAAGTATTTTCCGTATTCGATTTCGGTTTTGCCGTCCTTTTTCGAAAGGCTGTAAATGTCTTTTAAGTCAATATCGCCTTCAATGCCGCTTAACTTTTTCCATTTGCTGATCGTCAGACCACTGAAATCGGAGGAAAGACCCACATACCTTACGCGGTCAAGTACGATGCCGTCAACATCATAATTGCGGATGACTTCTTCAATCAGGGAAAGCTCGTAGGATACGACTTCATCATTTGCGGGGTTTACAAAGATCTCTCCGAAATCGTCGATGGAGCCGATGGTTTCTATGGGCGTTTCATCGGAAACCTTCTGGACGACGGGCTGTCCCTTTGCATTAAGACCGTATACTTCGCACATCCAGCCTTCTTCGGTAAGTCCTTTCATGAGGGGATGTTTCTTTTTCTTGTTGCCTTCTGCAAATACATCGAAGGCAGGATACACTTTCATGCCCTTATCGTGAATGATGGAGAGGCACCTTTTTAAATAATCAATGTCCGAAAATCTTTCGTCGAATTTCGAATAATGAGGGGCGAATTTACTGGGATACAGCACAAAACCGCTCGTGTCCTTGACGCTGAGCACCACAGAATCGATGCCGCACTTTGCACATTTTTCCATTGCCCCGGAAAAAAGCGCTTCGTTTATAATCAGGGCGCTGTTTGCGGTTATTTCTATCCATACAAAGTAATTGTTCATGTCTGTCACCATCCTTGATTTGTATTATAGTGGAAACAACTTAAGAATACAAGGCGAAAATTTCTGGTGAATATCAGACGGACTGGCAATTGCGTTCGCGAATTGAACAGGTGAAGGTTCGACCGTGATTCGTATGATGAAAGCACAGACCTTTCAAATAATGTGTAGGTTTGTTGATGATCTGACAGCGGGCAGTTCAATAAACTGTCCGCTGTTTTTTGGGGGGGGCAAACAGATGGAAATTCCACGATGCGTAGGTTGCTTATTTGTGCTGAAACGTGTATACTCTGCATGAAGGAGTGAAATACATGAACAGCTATGTTACCGGCGCGATGATCAAAAAGCTTCGGGAGGAAAAGAAGCTTACACAGGAGGAACTCGCCCAAAAGCTGCACGTCAGCGGGAAAGCAGTCAGCAAATGGGAGACAGGGCAGGGGCTTCCGGATATTTCGCTTCTTGAGCCGATTGCGCGGGCGCTGGATATATCGGTGATCGAATTGTTTAAGGGAGAAAATGTGGTCAACCGCAACCGGGCGTCCAATGTACTGAAATCCGTTTGCTATGTGTGTCCGGTCTGCGGAAACGGCATTCTCGCGCTTGGACAGGCGGTGGTCAGCTGCTGCGGAATCACGCTACCGGAGGTTGTACCCGAGGAGGCGGATGAGGAGCATGCGATTTCATGCGTGAGTGATGACGGAGAATACTTGGCTTCGGTAGATCACCCCATGCAGAAGGGCCACTATATCACCTGTCTGATTGCCGTTTCGGACAACGAAGTGCAGTATGTGAAGCTGTATCCCGAGGGAGAAGCGACGGCACGATTTCGCATGAACCGGGTAAAGCGCATATATGCATACTGCAACCGGCACGGCATGTTCAAGATTGAAGTTGGGAGAAAGAAAAAATGAACGTACTTGTATTGAACGGAAGTCCCAAGGCCGTAAGCGATACCATGCGGCTGACGTCAGCGTTTCTATCCGGCATTCAAAAGGAAACACAATGCGATATCGAGATTATTGACGTCATAAAGAAAAATGTGCGCCCGTGCATGGGGTGTTTTGGGTGCTGGGCAAAAGGCGATGGGAAATGCGTTCAAAACGATGATCAGAATGAAATTCTTTTATCCATTTTGAAATCAGACATAATTATCTGGTCGTTCCCGCTTTACTGTTATTCCGTCCCTTCGCATCTGAAAGCGGTGATCGACCGGCTGATTCCGCTTGTCAAGCTTTCCATGCACGAAGAAAACGGTCGTGTTCAGCATGATTCGCTGTATGATCTTTCGCAAAAGCGCTTTGTCGTAATTTCCGGCTGTGGATTTCCTGATTGGGAGGGGAATTTTGAGGGGCTGCGCATTCAGATGGCGAATAATTTCGGCGATTGCACAATGGTGTTTGTGCCGGAAACGCCGCTATTAAATATCCCGGAAGCGGCTCCGCTTGCCGATCCGCTTCTTGAAAAATTCTGTCTGGCCGGAAAAGAATATGGAAAAACGCAAACGCTTTCAAAAAAGACGGTTGCGCTTCTTGAAACGCCGATGATGCCGAAAGAAGAATATCTTGCAGGAATCAACCGCTGAATGAACCGCCCCGAAAGTCATGGGATTTTCGGGGCGGTTCAATATGTTTGACAGATAGAAAGATTCGCCTTATAATCAAAAAAACAAAGGAGCAGAAAGGCGATCGGCATGGTTATTAAGCGTGAAATAGAAATTCCCAATCTGAGTGGAGACAAGAAGCGCAGGCTGTATGTGTATTTGCCTGAGGATTATGAAAAAAGCGCGGACAGATATCCGGTTTTATATATGTTTGACGGGCACAATGTGTTTTTCGATGAGGATGCGACGTTCGGAAAGTCGTGGGGCATGAACGACTATATGCTGAAATCAGGAAGAAAACTGATCATTGCAGCCGTTGAATGCAACACGGAAGGAAACAAGCGGCTGGAGGAATATTCCCCGGTGGACTTCGTATATGCGCCGGTTGGAGCGGTAGAGGGAAAGGGAGAAAGATATATGGACTGGCTTGTGAATACCCTCAAGCCTTCCATCGATCATAAGTTCAGAACGCTTTCCGACCGGGCGCACACGGCGATTGCGGGCTCGTCCATGGGCGGACTCATGGCGCTTTACGCGGCCTGCGCGTATAACTGCGTCTTTCAAAAGGCGGCTTGCCTTTCGCCAAGCCTTTGGATTGCTCCCGAAAACATTCTGGATATTCTGAAAAAATCAGATTTTAAGAAGGACACCGTCATCTATATGGATTACGGAAGCAAGGAAATGAAAAATCATGCCAAAAGCAAGGATGCACTTATGAAAATGGTTACATTTCTTATGGAAGCAGGCGTTAATGTAACTTTCAGGATTGTGCCCAACGGAAATCATTCGGAGGTTTCCTGGGAAAAACAGATTCCCGTATTCATGGAGTGTCTGAATCTGTAAGATACAGGAAGCTGAAGTGTCAGACAAAAATTCATAGATATGCCGCTAAAACAGTTACATTTTTTTAAAAACAAGAGTAAATGTAACTGTTTAGCAGAAAAACATGCTCTTCCTCCGAAATGGGAAAAGCGCATGTTTTTCTGTTCAGATATGTAGTTTTTTGTTTTTACAGCGCGCCGTCCACATCACGCGTTCCGGCTTCGAGCACCTTGGCGAAGAATGCCAGCGCCAGTCCCTGGCCCCAGCCCTGCGTCCAGCGGCGGGGAATGTTTCTGTATCCTTCGCGGTCCTTCATAACAGCGGTGCCGCCGGAGACGTTCAATACGCGCCCTTCGGGGCTTATGTTATTTAAAATGCCCTCCACGGATTTGTTTATGTATTTAAGGTGCAAAGGATTTCCCTTGGCAGTCATTGCGGCGGCGATTGCGCAGGAAGCCGAGATTTCCTCATAGCTTTCTTCGTCGTCCAGAATCGTACGCCAGAGTCCCTCTTCGGTCTGAAGGAGCTTAAGCGCCGCGAGCTGTTCGGTGAGAGAACCGGCGACGTCCATATATTTGGGATAGAGATAGCATTCGGGCAGCACGCGGCCGACCTGAGACATGGTGTACGCCGCCCAGCCGTTTGCGCGTCCCCAGAAAAAGCCGGACATATGATCTTTGCTTAGGTTGTTGTAGCCGTGATACCAGAGGCCGGTTTTCTTATCCTGAAGATATTCGATGTGCCAGTAGTATTGATTGAGCGCATCGTTTACAAGATCGGGCCTTTCAAACATGACGCCTGCGCGCAGCATGAAATAGGCGGCCATCATGAGCGTGTCTGCCCAGCACTGCTCCGGGAAATCATTCTTGGCGGAAACGGTATGCTGAAGCACATTGTCGGCAAAGCGTTCGGCTTTGTTTGTAAGGTAGTCAAGCTTTGAAAAAGCGATTTCCTTATATTTTTCCTCGCCGTATTTTTCATACAGACTCAAAAGGCAATGCCCCATGGAACAGGTGTTGACCGTCCAGATGGGCAGACCTAAAGTTAGGTATTCGTCTACACGGTTTTTGACCATTTTGATGTATTTCTCGTCGCCCGTCACCCTGGAAATCTCGCACATTCCGTAATATGCAACGCCGCAGGGCCAATCCCACATCATATCCATTCGCATGGTTTGATCCGCAATTGCATCCACCGCAGCCATTACTCGGGCTTTGTCAAAAACGATGCCTGCCATAGTGTCCGTCCTCCTTGTGTATGATGATCATTGATTATATTATAGCATAAATTTTTATAAAGGAAAAGAGGCAGAGCAAACTGATGTCATGAAGTACAGTCGTCATGTGTTCAAGGGGAGCCGGACGCGGCTTTTAGGAGAGGGAAAATATACAATTGCGCTCTTGATATAAGCGGACAGGGTATGCTATACTTTACTATAAGAACAAGGATGCACAAGGAGCGTCTATGAACAAAAGAATCGTAAAGGAATACCTTTTAATTACTGTTGGGGCAATCATTGTAGCAACGGCAGTTTATTTTTTCATGCTTCCCAGCCACGTCACAATCGGAAGCGGATCAGCGCTCGCCATGGTGATCGGAAACTTCGTGCCGATTCCCGTATCGGTGATCACGCTGATTATGAATGTGTTTCTGCTTCTGATCGGCTTTCTGCTGATCGGGCGCGAATTCGGCGCAAAAACGGTGTATTCCACGATCCTTATGCCGTTGGTCATGCGCGTGTATGAGATCGTGTTTCCGGATTTAAAGTCCATTACCAATGATCCGATTCTGGATGTGCTCGCCTATATCCTGGTTGTCGGCGTGGGGCTTGCGCTTCTGTTTTCGGTAAACGCGTCCTCCGGCGGACTTGATATCGTGGCCAAGATCATGAACAAATACATGAATATCGAGCTTGGGAAGGCGATGGGATTATCCGGCATGCTGGTCGCGCTTTCCTCAGCGGTCTGTTTCGACAAGGCGACAGTGGTTCTGAGCGTCATCGGAACCTATTTCGGCGGCATGATCGTGGACCACTTTATCTTCGGCATGAATCTCAAGCGGCGGGTATGCATTGTATCGAAAAAACATGAGGAGATTGTAGAGTATATTCTTCATGAAATCCACAGCGGTGCAACCATCTATGAAGGCATCGGTGCATATACAGGGGAGAAGCGGCGCGAGATCATTGCGATTGTTGATAAACAGGAATACAGACTTTTGATGGAGTATATGAAAAAGACCGACCCGACGGCGTTTATGACGGTGTATTCCGTAAATGACATCAGCTATCAGCCGAAAAAACACTGAATGAAAACGCACATTCTGTTAAATGCGCACTTGCGCTTTGCCGGGATGTGCTTTTGTTATAGACAAAAACGTGTTCACAAACGCCATAAATTTCCAAAATATCTACATATTGGTTGACTTAATAACGAAGCCATAATATAATATATTTGATCGGCAATATGCCAAACGCGCAAGGAGATCCTGCGCGAAAAACAAAAAAGGAGATAAGAACCATGAAGAAACTTCTTTCCGTCCTGCTGGTTCTGGCAATGATCTTCGGTTTTGCAAACATTGCGACCGCTGAGATCGATCCTGAGCTCATCAAGGCTGCTCAGGCCGAAGGCGAGCTTATCATCTACGGCTCCTGTGAAGAACCCTACCTTGCTGCCGCTGCGAAGCACTTTGAGGAGCTGTACGGCATCAAGACCTACCATCAGCGTCTTTCCACCGGCGAAGTTCAGGCCAAGATCACTGAAGAAGCCGGTTACCCCTCCGGCGACGTATGGTTCGGCGGCACGACCGATCCCTACAACGAGTGCGCCAAGGAAGGCCTGCTCATGGCTTACGAAGCGGTAAACGCCGCTGACCTCGCCAGCCCCATGTACCGCGACGCAGACGGCTACTGGTACGGCATTTACAAGGGAATCCTCGGCTTCATGGTAAACTCCGAGGAGCTTACCCGTCTGGGCCTCGAAGCTCCCAAGGGCTGGAACGATCTGCTCAAGCCCGAATACAAGGACCTCATCTGGATGTCCAACCCCAACACCGCAGGCACTGCGAAGCTGATCATCAACACCATGGTTCAGCTCAAGGGCCACGATGATGCCATGGCCTACTTCGTAGAGCTCGACAAGAACATCCAGCAGTACACCAAGTCCGGCTCCGGCCCCTCCAAGAAGGTCGGCATCGGCGAATGCGTCATCGGCATTGGCTTCCTGCATGACGGCATCACCCAGATCCTCTCCGGCTATGACAACATTTCTCTTGTAATCCCCGAGGAAGGCACCAGCTTTGAAATCGGCGCCACTGCCATCTTCGAAGGCTGCGAGCATCCCAATGCTGCGAAGCTCTGGATTGAGTACGCGCTGTCTCCCGAGTGCGTTGAACTGGCTGACGACGCAGAAAGCTATCAGTTCCTCGTTCTCAATTCCGCCAAGCAGCCCACCGCGGTTGAGCCCTTTGGACTTGATCCCAACAACGTTATCGACTATGACTTCGAAGATGCCAAGATCAACACCACGACCTATGTTGCTGACTTCTTCGATGCGCTCGGCGCTGCTGCGGACAGCCGCTTCAAGACCGAATAATCCTTTTGATCAAGAGGGATGGGTGAAATATCCCATCCCTTCTTTCATTTACGGAAGGTGTGAAGATAAGTGAAAACAAGACAGGGTGCAGCGCTGGAACGAAAAAAATTCTTCGCTGATCCTGCAATGGTCACGACCATTATCCTGCTTTCGGTGCTGCTTGCGCTTTTCATATTGTATCCGCTGGCAATGCTTCTGATGGACAGCGTGCATGTGCAGGAAACCAATATGCTGCTTCTTCAGGATGTATTGAATGGAGATGCGGACATCGAGTATCAGGGTGAAGGCGACAACAGAAGCGTGACTGTTCTGGACAGCAAAAACAAGGAAAACACGATTGCGCTTAAGGATCTTACAGCTGCCTACGGAAGTCTGTTTGTGAAAAACGGGCGGGTGATCCGCGACGGCGATACGATCAATCCCGAAAAGGCATATGTTAAAGTGGAAAACGACTACTGGACGGGCGCGGCGTTTCCGAGGATTTTTGGCGACTACACGTTCAGAAATGCGTTTTTCAATACCCTGAAGCTCGGTTTTATTACATCTCTGGGTGCAGTGGTGGTCGGCCTTCTGTTTGCGTATGTCGACTGCTATGTATCTGTCAAATCGCGCGCCATCAAAAAGATGTTCGACGTGGTTTCGACGCTTCCCGTCGTATCCCCGCCGTTTGTTTTGTCGCTTTCGATGATTCTTCTGTTTGGACGCGGCGGCATCATTACCCGCGAAATCCTGAAAATCTACGACAGCGACGTATATGGACTCAAGGGCATCGCGATTGTTCAGATTCTTACGTTCTTCCCGGTCTGCTACATGATGCTCAAAGGGCTTCTTAAAAACATCGATCCGTCGATGGAGGAGGCTGCGCGCGACATGGGCGCAAGCCGCTGGAAGGTCTTTACGACGGTAACGCTGTCGCTTATGCTTCCGGGCCTGGGCAATGCGTTTCTGGTTACGTTCATCGAGTCGGTTGCCGACTTTGCCAACCCCATGATGATCGGCGGAAGCTATGACACGCTGGCGACGACCATATACCTAAGAATCACCGGCGGAAGCTACGACACAACCGGCGCTGCGGCCATGGCGGTTGTGCTCCTTGCAATTACGCTGGTTCTGTTCCTTATACAGAAATACTATCTTGAAGGCAAAACGGCGGCGACGCTTACCGGAAAGGCCAGCCGCGCGCGCGTTCCGATTACGGATACGTCCGTGCGTGTGCCGCTGACGATTCTTTGCTCCGCCATTTCCGCTTTCGTCATTCTCATGTATATTGCCATTCCCTTCGGCGCGCTTTTCAAGCTCTGGGGAAGAGATTACAGTCTCAGCCTGAAATGGTTCCAGCAGCTGTTCAGAGATGACGGATTCAAGGCGTTCAAGGATTCGTTTGTCCTGTCCCTGATTTCAGCGCCCGTCACTGCGCTTCTTTCAATGATCATTTCTTATCTGGTTGTCAAAAAGAAATTCCGCGGAAAGAGTATGATCGAGTTTGTATCCATGCTCGCCATGGCTGTTCCCGGAACGGTTCTGGGCGTTGGCTTTATCAGAGGCTTTGCGCAGGGCGTATTCCGTTCGGGCATACTGAAAGGAATCTATGGATCGGGTTTGATTCTTGTTATCGTCTTTGTCGTGCGTTCGCTCCCCGTTGGAACGAGAAGCGGTATTTCCGCGCTTCGCCAGATTGATAAATCCATCGAAGAATCCGCTTACGATCTTGGCGCAGGCAGCATTAAGGTGTTTACAAGCGTAACGCTTCCCTTGATCAAGGAATCTTTCCTGTCGGGCCTTGTCACGACGTTTGTTCGCTCCATTACTGCTATAAGCGCTATTATTCTGCTTGTAACGCCCAGATATCTGCTCATTACCTGCCGCATCAATGAATTTGCCGAGAAGGGCGCATACGGCGTCGCGTGCGCCTATGCAACGATTCTGATCGCCATTGTCTATGCCGCAATTGTTCTTATGAACATGGTGATCAAATTTATGGGCACGTCCAAAAACGTAAGCTTGAAGGAGAGTGATTAAGGTGAGTGCAAAGGAAAAGAAAGGGGTTCGTCTCGATCATATCTCCAAGATTTATCTGGACCCCAAAACAAGGAAGCAGTTTTACGCGGTCAACGACGTATCCCTCGAAATCGAAGCGGGCAGCTTTGTAACGCTTCTGGGCCCGTCCGGCTGCGGAAAGACGACCACCCTTCGAATGATCGCGGGCTTTGAAAGCCCGGATGCCGGCGAAATCTATCTGGGCGACGAGCCGATCAACGCGCTTATGCCCAATAAGCGCGACACTGCCATGGTTTTCCAGAGCTACGCGCTGTTTCCGCACTACAATGTGTATGACAACGTCGCCTACGGCTTAAAGCTTCGAAATGTTCCTAAGGCGGAAATGAACGAGCGCATCAAGCGCATTCTGGATCTGGTGGAACTGACCGGCATGGAAAGCCGCATGACCAACCAGCTCTCCGGCGGCCAGCAGCAGCGCGTTGCGCTGGCGCGCGCGATGGTCGTTGAGCCCAGCGTGCTTCTGTTTGACGAGCCGCTTTCAAACCTCGACGCCAAGCTGCGCGTTTCCATGCGCACCGAAATCCGCCGCATCCAGCAGACCCTCGGTATCACCGCCGTATACGTCACCCACGATCAGGCCGAAGCCATGGCGATTTCCGATAAGATCATCGTCATGAACAAGGGCGTGGTCGCGCAGATGGGCACGCCGAAGGAAATCTATCATCATCCGGTAGATGAATTTGTTGCAGACTTTATCGGCGAAGTCAACTTCCTAAACGGCGACATCGTACGGCTGGAGGAGAACGACTGCATCCTGAATATCTCCGGTCACGAAGTCAAAGTGCCCAATCCTGATCGGTTCCCGATCGGAAAAGCCTGCAAAGTTGTGCTTCGCCCCGAAGCTACAATTCTGGCAGACACCGGCGCGCTTCCGTGCAAGGTGGTGCTTTCCTGTTTCATGGGCGCGTATCAGAACTATCATGTCATGGTCGGCGATACGCTTGTAAAATTGGCTGATTATTGCCCGGTCGGACGCAAGGTATACGAAGTCGGAGACGAGGCGTATCTTTCCTTCCGCGAAGGCTGCGTGCATATGCTGTAAAACAGACGCAATACATGAATTCCCGGCGCATTAGCGCCGGGAATTCAAGCCATCAAAAAAGTACCTTTTTTGATGGGAAGGGCTGATCCCCTGAAATCCT
>JAEDIV010000207.1 GCA_016296675.1 Clostridia bacterium | reverse complement strand
TCAGGGGATCGGCCCTTCCCATCAAAAAAGGTACTTTTTTGATGGCTTGAATGCGCTGCTTCACATCGGATGAAGCAGCGCATTTTTATGTCCGTTTGATTTTCCGCATCGTTATGTAATATGCCGGAATAAGGATGAGGTCTGCGCCGAACCAGGCGAGGACTTCCGCCCAGAACACGCCTGTGTAGCCGATGATGCCGGGAAGGATCAGGGCGGCGGCGGTTCGCATGACGAATTCGGCAAAGCCGCTCAGCATAGGCATGAAAGTATTGCCCATGCCCTGGAGGGCGGAACGGTAGACATGGAGGAGATACAGAATCGGAAGAGAGCCGCTCATGATGTACAAAAATTCGCAGCCGACTCCGATGCTCTTTTGTACGGCTTCAGCGTCATCACCGGAAATAAAGGAAGCAATGATGGCCCTTCCGAAAAGGAACATGCATGCGGTGATGAGAAGCGCGGTGACGATGCCCAATACAGCTGCCACATGAACGCCTTTCCAGATGCGGTCGCGTTTGCCTGCGCCGAAATTCTGTCCGGCATAGGCGCTTGTGGAATAGCCGAAGGAAACAGCCGCGATTTCAAGAACACCGTAGAGTTTGCTGGTCGATGTATAGCCCGCCATGAATACTGCGCCCATGGGATTGACCACGCGCAGGATGATCATGCCGCCGATGGCAATAATGATGTTCTGCGCGGCAACGGGTACGCCGAGGGAAATCAGTTTTTTGCACATATCCGCTTGCAGGCGGAAATCCGCTTTTGAGGGGCTTGCCATGGAAAAGCCTTTGAGCTTTATGATGCAGTAGGCGCATGAAATGGTCTGCGCGATGACAGTTGCCGCCGCCGCGCCTTCAACGGCCCAGTGAAATCCCATGACGAAAAGATAGTCAAGACCGATATTGACAATGGATGCAATCGCCATGGCATACAGCGGGGTTTTTCCGTCGCCCATGCTTCTGAGAGCACCCGCCATAAGATTATAGAACATGACCACAGGCAGCGCAGCAAACAATATGCGCACATATCTTGTGGCAATGGGACGAAGCTCGGAATCCACTTTCAGAATATTCAGAAACAGCGGAATGCCGATTACTGCGACCAAAGCAAGCGCAATGGAAATGAGTAAACCCAGAACCGCCGCGTTTCCAACGGAGCGCTTCAGTGTTTTTTCGTCGTTTGCGCCGAATGCCTGTGCCATAGGAATGGCAAAGCCCATGCTAAGACCCTGAATCAGGCCGAAAAACAACCAGTTCAGCCAGTCGCAAGAGCCCAGCGCCGCCAGTGTTTCATACCCTTCCGCGCGGCCCAGGACCTGCGCATCAATGACGGTATACATTTGCTGAAACACGTTTCCGATCATAAGCGGAAATGCAACGGTCAATAAAAGCTTGAGCGGTCTTCCTTCGGTCATATTGCGTACTTTCATGAAAAACTCTCCTAAAAAAACGTATGGCAGATATGATAATATCACATCCGCCATACGCGCGTAAAGATGATTTATGCTAACTTATTTGTCCTGTTCAAGCTTAAGAATGTGTCTGTTTTTCCGAAACGCCAGGCACACGAAAATGCCCGTCAGCCACAAGACGAAGAAAAACAGCTTTGCGCCTGATCCCTTTCCGCTCATAAAAAGCGTTTGAAGTACGCGGTTATGTCCAAACGCCGCCATGAACGGCTCAAACACATGGTCAACCAGCGCGCCGCCCATAAGATACCCAAGCGGAATCGTGAAAAACTGAAACGAGTTTCTCGCGGCAAACACGCGTCCCTGGATTTCCTTCGGAATCTTAAGGCGCATGATGGCGTCCAGATTGGCATTCATGAGCGGAATCATAATCCATCCCAAAAACGCGCCGATTGACCACACATACGCATTTCTTCCAAGCGCCAGAAACAGATTTTCCGTGCACATCGATGCCATAAGGCACAGCCAGATCGCCTTTATGCGGCTTTTGGGCGTTTTCATAAAAGAGGCTATGACGCTTCCGATCAAAGTCGTTATGCCGATAACCGCATTCACTGCGCCCATCTGCGTTTCCGAAGCCAATGACAAGACCATCGCGGGAAACGCCGCACTGTACATACTGGCTACAAAATTGATCGCTGCCAAAAACAGCATGAGCGCAAAAACGCCCTTTTCGCGCTTTAAAAAATCAAGCCCCGTCTTCGCACTTTCGAAAAACGATTCTTTCTTTGTCTCTTTTCCGCTTTCTTCGGGAACGTCAATGAAAACAGAAGAACGAAAAACGCAATTACAAACGTAGCTAGATCAAACGCGATCACCCATTCCATGCCGAACAATCCCATAACCGCCGCAGCCAGTATGGGCGTTAAGATGGAGGAAAGCGAGCTTGACAGATATCTGAGGCTTCCCACACGCTGATAATGCTTCTTGGGCAGAATGAGCGTCGTCACAACCTCGCTTGCCGGCTGCTGGATGGTGTTCATAAGCCCCGAAACGGCGTTCAATATGTAAAGGTGATAAAGCCGCAATTGATCCGTCTTAATCAGAACCAGCACGATCACCGTCGTGACCGCTGAAACCGTGTCCGACGCAAGGAGAATCTTTTTCTTGTTCCACTTATCGCTGATCGCGCCCGCAAAGACACTGAAAAGCACATACGGCGTGTATGAGCAGACCATCAAAAGCGCGGTTTTTAAAGCCGAGCCATCAAACGAGTAGGACCAGACCACCAGCGCAAACGCCGTCATCGCGCTTCCCAGCCCGGACAGCATCTGCGTAAACCACAAAATGAGATAAAGGCGCATTTCGCCTATCGTTTTTAAAAACCGATTCATATTGCTTTGCTCCTTTTAATGATTTATAAAACGAACAAAGCCGACGGGGCACCGTGAAAATTTATCTCCATGCAGCTTTCCCGTCAGCCTCTGCACAGAGCTCCATCAATCGCTAAAAACATACTTTTTGTTCCTTTCAGATTCTATTTATCTTTTCCCTGCAAGATCGAAAGCCGCAATCTCCCTTTTCGGCCAGAAGGCGCAAAGGTGAAGACGGGTCACGGTCGCAAGGATCGGATCCAATCCATATTGCAAAGCATTGTCATAATTTCAGTACGGGGGATAAGCGTCGTGCCAAAGTCAATGCCAGTCCAAGTTTA
>JAEDIV010000206.1 GCA_016296675.1 Clostridia bacterium | reverse complement strand
TCAAAAGCAATTTTACCATCTGCTGCATCTGGTGCTTGTCGGCCTTTCCGTAGCCGGTGATAGCCTGCTTGATCTGCATGGGCGTGTATTCGTATAAGTTTTCCGTGCGCTGAGCGGCGGCGACCAATGCCACGCCGCGCGCGGCGGAAACCGCCATGCCGGTGGTGACGTTTTTGGCGAAGAACAACTCTTCAAACGCCACATCGTCCGGCGAATAGATGTCCATCAGCTGGTTGACGCCGGCAAAAATGCTGCGCAGGCGCTGGGGCATCGGCGAATGGGCGACGGTGGACAGTGCGCCGTACTGAATGAGCCTGTGCTTAATGCCGTTGGTTTCGATGACGCCGTAGCCCATCAGGGCAAGACCGGGGTCAATGCCAAGAATGATCATTTCAGCCCCCGCGCCTTTCAGAGCCCAGATAGATGGTTTCGCCCATGTCCAGAAGCGCGGATAAGTTGTCCCTTATGACGCGCGGAAAAAGATTGGCCTTTTTGACCTTCTCAAGCGGCACCCATTCCATGCCGGTTTGATAGGCGTCCCGTTCGACAGGCTCCCTCTGCGGAATCTCCGGCAGATATCTGCACAGGAATACGAAATACATTTTGTGGGCAACGGATCCGTCGCGTCCCTCGCTCACGCGTTCAAAGATTGCGCTCATGCGCATGGGCTCTACCGTAAGCCCCGTTTCCTCCATTACCTCGCGCCGTACCGCTTCGGTCAAAAGCTCTCCGTCGTGCTGGCCGCCGCCGGGCAGGGCATAGTAAATCCCAAGCCTCGAAACGCAGCGGTTTAAAAGAAGCTTTCCGTCGTGCAGAATCAGCGCTTTGGCGGAATTGCGAATCGCCAAGGCTGCTCAATTCCTTTCTGCCTGAGCGCAAAAAAGCGCCCGTAGATTTATTAACATCATTATACCGCTTAACGTGCGATTTTGTAAAGCGTGTTTCCATGAGGTTTGTAAAACCGAAAGAAAAAAACGCAAAAAAATAAGCGGGATGCTTTCCTGTCCGGGGCAATACGGCTGCCTGCCTGCGCGGTTCACAATATCCCGCTTAAATTAACGCGCATTTATATGAAAATATAGATGTTTTCTGGTACAATAGAACTGAATACAAAAGAAGAAGGTATTCTTAGTGAAAAGGATATTGATCAGCGCGCTGATAGCGCTTTCAGTTTTGATTTTTATCACCGCTAACGCAGCTGCTGAAAGCAAACTCGAAATACAGGGAATTTATGACGGAAGCGTGCTTGCCGCCAATCAGTATATCGATGCCTACGCATATCTGGACGGAGGAATTGTCGAATGCGAATGGACGTTTTCTCCTGACGGCGTTGCCCGCCTAAGCAGCGGAAAAAAGATCCGCCTTTATGATATTTCAGTCGCGGTTGAACTTTTGATTACGGCGCATCACCCCGAAACCGGATATGAAGCGTCGGTCAAGGTGCTGGTCGTTCCGCCTTGTGAAAAAATCGGAATCGCGCATGAAAAAAAGATGGTGACGGGCGAAGCGGTTTTTCTTGACAGAGCAAGCGATGTAAACTTCCTCCAGCTCGAAACCGTCACAACCCCCGAGGGCGCAAATGCGGGCATTGAATGGTCGTCGAGCGATGAATCCGTCGCCACGGTCGATCAGAATGGACGGGTAACCTTTGTAAATCAGGGAGAGAGCGAAATCTCCGTCAAAACGGTCAACGGAAGAACCGCGTCCGTCACCGTTCGCTCATCCTTTGCGGCAAAGGCCATCGACATCATTGCGCCGGAGGAAATCGCCATCGGCGAAACCACAAATCTCTTTGCGGTTATCACGCCCGAAGAAGCCGCGCACAGCGGCGTTGTCTGGACGAGTTCAAAGGAAAAAGTGATCTCTGTAACGCAGACGGGCGAAATCTTTGCGCGTCGCGCAGGCAAGGCCGTGATTACGGCGACTGCCAACAGCGGCATCAGCGATAGAGCGGAAATTGAGGTCTATCTTCCGGTGGAAGAAGTACAGATTAGAAATTCCATTTCGCTCAAAGCCGGGCAGACGGATCAGCTGATCGTGCGCGTGCTTCCGCTTGAAGCCAAATACCGCACCGTTACCTTTGTTTCCCTCAACCCTGAAATCGCAACCGTTGACAAGGACGGAAACGTCACCGGTGTTTCGCCCGGCACGGTAACGATCATCGTCAGCGCATCCAACGGCGTAAGCGCGCACCAGACGATGGAGATCAAGGCGGTAAAGCTGGAAAGCGTTGCGCTTTCAGATCATTTCGCCACGCTCAAGGTGGGCGAAAGCACAAAGATTGATCCGGTCTTTACGCCCGAAAACACAACGCAGAGGAAATTCACCTACACAAGCAGCGATCCGGCTGTTGCCGATGTCGATGAAAACGGCGTGGTTCACGCGCTGGGCGCAGGAAAGTGCGATATCCGTATTCAGAGTGAGCGAATGGATATTGAGCCGCTTGTTTTCCGCGTGAATGTTCAGAATGAAGGCGCGCTGCCGCTTGAAGGACTGGTAATCGGCATCAATCCCGGCTGTCAGGAAATCAAAAACCGCGCAAAGGCGTACCTTTCCCCCTATTCCAGCGAAATGGACAGCGCCGTGACCGCCTCCAATAAGGGCGTGGAATCGAAAACACCGGAATACAAGCTTACGCTGGACATCGCGCTGTGCCTGAAAGAGGAGCTCGAAAAGCTGGGCGCGCAGGTGGTTTTAACGCGAACAACCAGCGACGTTAATATCGGAAACATCGAAAGAGCCGAGATCATCAACGAAGCGAATGCGGATCTCGCCATCCACATTCATATGAGCGTGTCCAATGACAGGCGTACAGAGGGATTTACCGTGCGCGCCAAATACAGCGATTATGAAAGCCAGATGATCGGCCAGATCGTGCTTGAAAACGCATGCCGCGTATCGGGCGCGATGATGCGCAAATTGAGCAAGACCAATATGTATATGCTGCTCAACTGGTCAGAAACGCCCGCGCTGCTTCTGGAATGCGGATTCCTTACCAATGCCGCGGAGGACATCAAGCTCAATTCTCCCGTGTATCAGCAGCTGCTTGCCAAAGGCATTGCCGACGGCCTGTATGAGTATTTTACGGGAATGCCGGTTCTGTAAATGAAAAAGTACCGCCGCATGCGATTTTCATGCGGCGGT
>JAEDIV010000205.1 GCA_016296675.1 Clostridia bacterium | reverse complement strand
AATAATTCTGCTTGGTCTGCAGCTTCGCCAATTCCGGATTCTGGAACTGTTCGATTACCAGCATTTTCCGTGCCCTGCTGATGGCGGGATCATGGAGGATATAGCGAATCTGACCCAGAATCATTTGAACAGCGTCATCGGAAGTTTGCGGAAGGCCACCGGCATCTTTCTCCCAGTCCGCTCTGGCAAAAAGGGAATGGTTCTCATACTGCTCCAGTACTTCCTGCACCAATGCATCCAGAATTGCCTGCTTGTTCTCGAAATGGCTGTAAAGTGATGCTTTGCGAATGCCCACGGCGCCGGCAATCTGAGCAGTAGAGGTGGCCTCAAACCCCTGCACAGAGAACAGCTCCAGTGCTGCGTGTAAAATTTCCTGCTTTGTGTTTCCTCGATCCATAGGGTTACTCCTTTACTCAAACCAAAAACCTCGCGTATACGACACCATTATAGCAACCTATCGTTCGTTAGTCAATAGGAACAACGCTATCTCCCCTCTTTTCTTCATGCGTTGTTTTGAAGCATTAGGAAAACCAATGGAGGACTCAGGCAAAGCGCCTCAAAAAGGCAAATCCCCCCACTCTCCCGCCAGTAGAATCCTCTATTTTCAAAAGAAACGCGCAGTAGAGGCTCTACTCAAACGGATAGGTTGCATAATTCATGTTGCTCCCTTATAATCATAAGCGTCGCCGGATAAAAACGGCGGCGCTTTCATTTTATAAATATTTCAAAGGACGATTAAACATGGAATACAATTTTATTCTCTCCTGCGAATCTACCGTCGATCTTCCTTATTCCTATATTTCGGGAAGGGACATCTCCGTTTTGTTTTATTCCTACATGATGGGCGGAAAAGAATACGAGGACGACATGCTGCGTAACACGGACGCGCTTGATCAGTTTTATGACCGCATCGACAAAGGTCAGATGCCCTCCACCTCCCAGATCAACGAATACCGATATATCGAATATTTCACAGGCCTCCTTAAAAAGGGAGACGTTCTGCACCTCGCGTTCGGTTCAGGCATGACTCCTTCCGTCATCAATGCCAAAAACGCCGCTGAGAAAATGAAATCGGAGTTCCCGGACAGAAAGCTCATCGTCATCGACTCGCTTTGTTCTTCCAGCGGCTACGGACTTTTCGTTGACGAAGCTGCCGACATGCGGGACGGCGGCGCATCGATGGATGATATCGCGTTCTGGGCGCTTTCCAGAAATGAATATATGCATCACTCCTTCTTCTCCACCGATTTCACAATGTTTAAGCGCAGCGGACGCGTATCCGGCGCAACAGCCGCCTTCGGCACGCTCCTTGGCATCTGCCCGCTTATGCATCTGAACCTTGCCGGAAAAATCGTAGCGTACGGAAAGGTCCGCGGAAAGAAGGCTGCAGTCAGGTCGATCGTCAAGGAAATGGCCGAGCGTGCCGAAAACGGTTATGATTACGCCGGAAAATGTTTTATCTCTGGCTCCCATTGTCCCGAAGAAGTTGAACTAACAAAAAAGGCCATCGAAGAAGCTTTCCCGAAAGCGAAAATCACAATTCATGAAATCGGAACCATCATCGCCTCCCACTGCGGAAAGGGCACGGTTGCCGTGTTCTTCTGGGGCGATAAGCGAAGTGAATAAAAATCGCCGCCTTTTTTCGCCCGTTCGCCGATTGACGATCGGGCGAAATTTCTATATAATACAGTCAAAATACGCCATCAGGCGGTAAGTAGAAAGGATGTGCATTTGTGTGAAAGTTTTTGAGGTGAACGAAGCTTAACCGAATACGGGCGTGAACCCTTGCGGGGATTGTGTCCCCTTTGTTTTCGCGCCATAAAAAGCATCCTTTTGTGAATATGTTTTTTAGGCAATTTCATTTGCCGCGGAAAATAGCTTCACAAACAAAGAGGCTTGTTTTCCGCGGTATTTTTATGCCCGTTTTCGGTTTGATATAAGGAGCGTGATGTTTTATGAAAAAGAATTCCGCATCCCCGAAAAATCAAACAGACAACGGAGGAAACAGCATTGAAAATCGAATCCTACGGCTTTAAAAAAAGCTATCTTCCCGAAAACGCAGAAGGTATTCCCGCTCGCATCACCGCCGTTCACAGAGAACGGTTCGAAATCTTTTCCGACTTTGGCGAGGGCTTTGCACGCGTCAAAACGAAGACCTACTTAATGGATGATGAGCCCTTCCCGACCGTCGGCGATTTTGTTATGATCGAACACAACCCCATCGGCGACAGTACCATCATTAAAACCCTTCCCCGCCGCACCTTCTTTTCAAGAAGAAGCCCCGATCCGCAAAAAGGCGAACAGGCAGTAAGCGCTAATTTCGATTATGTGTTCATCATGCAATCGCTGAACGCCGATTTTAATGAACGACGGCTTGAAAGATACCTGACCCTTTCCAGAAAATCCGGCGCAGAAATCGTGGTAGTGCTAACAAAGGCCGATCTTATTGAGGATACGACCGACTACTATCTTCGCGTTTCCCGCCTTGCCCCGGATGCCTGCTGTCATGCTGTAAGCGCAAAAACAGGCGAAGGCCTTCCAAGGCTCTATTCCTATCTCTCTCCAGGCAAGACCACTGTTTTCCTTGGCTCTTCAGGCGTTGGAAAATCCAGTCTCGTTAATGCGCTCTTCGGCCGCGAGGTTATGGATACAAGCGCTATCCGGGAAGACGACGACAAGGGACGGCATACGACCACCTTCAGAAAGCTTCTCATGCTTGACAACGGCGCAATGATCATCGATACGCCGGGTATGAGAGAACTTGGGATGTGGGTTCTTGAAAACGAACTGGACGCAGTGTTTCCGGATGTCGAAGCATTCATCGGAAAATGCCGCTTTAGAAACTGCCGCCACGAAACAGAACCCGGATGCGCTGTCCGGAAAGCTCTTGAAAGCGGCGCGCTTTCTTATGATCGCTGGAACAGCTATCAGGCCTTGGAAAACGAAAGCAATGCAACTGAAACCAAAGCCGAGATGCTTGAAAAGAAACACAAGCGTTCAAAGGATATCAGCAAATTTTCAAAGATAATGCAGAAAGAAGGTAAAATACGCTTCTAAGCGCGCAAAAGCGGAGCTGTGAAAAAAACAGCTCCGCTTCAAGCCATCAAAAAAGTACCTTTTTTGATGGGAAGGGCCGATCCCCTGAAAT
>JAEDIV010000063.1 GCA_016296675.1 Clostridia bacterium | reverse complement strand
TACAAGAACAACCACAGCAGCGCATACTGCTGTGGTTGTCAACTGTCTTATGAACACCCGCCTTTTGAGGCGCGTTTTGTGTTCAGAGGATTCTTCTGCATTCCATGTAATATCTCTTTTCCCAGGCTTCGCCCATGGAGAAGGTCTTTCTTGGAAGTACGCCTTCGGAGGCGATGGAGGGGAACAGAGATTTTTTGTCTATGGACTTAAGCAGGATGCCCGTGGAACTCCCTTCCCGGCAAATGCTTCTTACAGCGTCTTCGCCGTGGATATAGTCAATTTCGATGTCCTTTTGTGCCTTTAGGTATTCATCGAGGAACGGCTGGAGGATGGCTACGGGCAAAACGCCGTCCGATCCGGAAATGGAAACGCTTTTTTCACCGCCGGCTGAAAGGAAACAGATATCGCCGCCTTCACAAAGCGCCATGCCGCGTTTTGAAAGATATGCGCCGAAACCGGCAATCATGTTTTCCATGTCAGCGCCGAAGAGGACTCTGTGAATCGGCTCAAACACAAGCGCGTCGGAATGCAGGTTCACGATTTCGCTGAGCGCATATCTCGCGGGATGCGTTTCCTGCTCCTCTGCGGAGAGCTTTGCATGCAGTCGCGTCCAGCAGGCTTTTGCGGTCGCAAGGGAATGGTTTCCGTCGCCGACGGCATAGAGAAAACCGCCGGATTTCACGTTCAGCGCCTGAAGCGCCAGGGCAATTTCATTAAGTTCGTCCGTATCTTCGATTGCCCAGCCGCGCAGATGGCCGCCGTTCATCATAAGCGGCGTGTCGTACAGCGGTTGTTTGTCCTTTACGCGCGCATATGCCCTTTCAATGACGGTTTTGCCTTCATCGTCAATCAGGATCATGACGTGCGGGCTTTCGATCAGCGCGCCTTCGCGGATGCGTACGCGCACGGGAATGCGCTCTACAATCGTGCCCTCAGTCGCGCGGATGAGGGGTTTTGCGCCGGGCGCATAGTCGTATGCGTTCAGATCCACGGCAGCAATCAGTCCCAGGCGCACGCCGGAATCGGTGGTGCGCTCGGTGAGGACGAATCCGCCGGTTACCTTTTTTTCCATAACGCCGGTTTTCAGATATCTGCGCATGGCGCTGTGGATTCCGGGAATATTGGCGGCGGCCTGATTCAAGTAAATTTCGGGAAGAATCATTCTGAGCGTGGAAGGCGCATCTCCGACTTCCTTCTCAACTTTTTCCCAATACTCCGGCTGCGAGGTGAATTGATCGCATGCCACGACAGCCCATTTGAACGGATCAACATGGGCTGCGGGCAGATAAATGTCGGAGGGGACTAAGCCCGGAAAAACCGGCATAATTCAAGGTTCTCCTTTCAGGGAATGAGAACGCGCACGCGGTATACCGTCTCCAGAACTTCGATCTTTTTGATCAGCTGCGCATCCGGCGTCTGATCAAGGTCGAGGCAGGTGTAAGCGAATTTGCCGCGCGATTTGTTGAGCATGTTTTCGATGTTGATGTTGCACGCGGAAATAAGGGAAGTGATGGAGGATACAACGTTGGGCACGTTCTGATGGAGCACGACCAGACGGGGCTCGACGAGCCTTCCGGGATCGGCTTCGGGATAATTGACGGAATTTTTGATCGCGCCTGTCTTCAGATAGGCGTCCAGCTGGCTTGCGACCATGCGCACGCAGTTGTCTTCGCTCTCGGGCGTGGAGGCGCCGATGTGCGGAAGGCAGATTGCGTTTTTGATGCCCAGCAGCTTTTCAGTGGGGAAGTCGCAGATGTACTTTCGGAGCCGGCCGTTTTCAAGCGCTTCGATGACGGCGTCAGTTTCGCACAGTTCGCCTCTGGCGAAGTTCACAAGAACCGCGCCCTTTTTCATCTTGGCGATCGTGGCCTTGTCAAACTTATTTCTGGTTTTGTCGTTGAGCGGGATGTGAAGCGTGAGATAGTCGGCCTTTTCGATGACCTCTTCTTCGCTCATCGCATGCTGAACGGAGCGCGAAAGCTGCCAGGCGTGATCGACGGAAATATAGGGATCGTAGCCGAGCACCTTCATGCCCAGCGCGTTTGCCGCATTGGCAACCAGAATGCCGATGGCGCCAAGACCGATGACGCCCAGGGTTTTGCCTGCAATTTCAGGGCCGACAAAGGCCTTTTTGCCTTTTTCGACGAGCTTTTCTACGTTTTCGCCTTCGCCCTTCAAGCTGCTGGCCCACTGCCAGCCGCCCGTGATGTCGCGGGAGGCGAGAAGGAGCGCGGAAATGACCAGCTCCTTAACGGCGTTTGCGTTTGCACCGGGGGAATTGAACACAACTACGCCCTTTTCGGCATAGGCGTCCAAAGGAATATTGTTTACGCCCACGCCCGCGCGGGCAACGGCAATAACGGTGTCTTCCAGTTCATACGAATGCATGTCGGCGCTTCTTACGATGATCGCATCGGGATTGACCGCGCCTGCATCCAGCGTATATTCGTTTTCCGAAATCGAATCGCGCCATACGGGCGATACGGGATTTAACAGCTTGATGTTCGTCATCTTTATACGCGCTCCTGTTCAAATTGCTTCATGATGGTGATGAGCTTCTGAACGCCCTCAACGGACATGGCGTTGTAGATGCTGGCGCGCATGCCGCCGACAAGTCTGTGGCCTTTGATGTTCAGAATGCCGTTTTCGGTTGCGAGCTTTACGAATGCTGCGTCCGTATCGGGATCATCGGTTCTGAAGGTGACGTTCATGATGGAACGGTGATCTCTGTGCGCGGTGCCCTTGAAAAGCTTGCTCTCATCGAGATAATCATACAGAAGTTTGGCCTTGATCTGGTTGCGCATGTGAATCACGCGCACGCCGCCCTCTTTTTTGAGCCATTCGAGGCACAGACCCGCCATGTAGATGGAATAGGTCGTGGGGGTGTTGAGCATGCTTCCGTTCTCCGCCATCTTCGTCCAGTCAAATACCTTGGGCGTATTCGGATTCGCGCGGCCGAGAAGGTCTTTTCTTACGATGACGACCGTCACGCCGGCAGGGCCGATGTTCTTCTGCGCGCCTGCAAAGATCACGCCGAATTTGTTTACGTCCATGGGCTCGGAGAGGATGTTTGACGACATGTCGGCAACCAGCGGCACGTCTCCCGTGTCGGGGATCGAGGTATAGCGCGTGCCAAAGATGGTGTTGTTGGTGGTGATGTAGAAATAGTCTGCGTTCTTATTGAGCTTTGCAGGATCAATTTCAGGGATGTATGTATAGTTGTCGTCGCGGGAAGAAGCGACCACATTGATGTTTCCGTATTTCTTGGCTTCTACCAGCGCGCCGTGGGCGAAGTTTCCGCTGTCCACGTAATCCGCGCTTGTCTTTAAAAGGTTCATGGGTACTGCTGCAAACTGGCCGGTTGCGCCGCCCTGCAGAAGAAGAACCTCGTAATCATCCGAAATTCCCATGAGCTCTCTGAGGAGTGAAACCGTGTGATCGAAAATTTCAATATAGCCTTTAGATCGATGACTCATCTCCATTACGGACATGCCTGTTCCCTTATAGGAAAGCATCTCACTGGCGGCGCGCTCCAGCGCCTCCTCGGGCAGCATCGACGGTCCTGCGGCAAAATTGTAAACTCGATTCATGTTCGGCAATCTCCCTTCTTAGGATTATGCCAAACATTATACGCTCTACTGCACGAAAATGCAAGCAGTAAATATCAAATTATGCAAATTTTCCTGAAATAGCTCAGTTTTCTTTGTCATCTGCATCAGACGCGGTGTCGGATTCCATTTTGAAATCTGGACGCATTTTCGCGATCAGAAATTTGATTTTTACACCTTCATTTGTGAACATTTTCTCATGTTCCGTCTCATAATTTGGCGTAAAACCGCTTTCATGAAGATCGTAGGTAATATAAGCAATATCAAAACCGCAGCTTTCAAAATATGAAACGGAATCCTTGAAAAGCTTGTCGTCGTCCGTTTTGAAATATACTTCGCCTTCATCCTTCATAATCTGCCTGTATTTCAAAAGCTGCCTCGGATGGGTCAGACGATGTTTGGCCTGCTTGGGCCGCTGATTCCAGGGATTGCAGAAGGAGATGTAGATTCTTTCCACTTTGTCCTCGGGCGCAAAGAAGCTGTCGATATACTCAATATCGAAATTGCACAAAAGGAGGTTATCCACTTCGCGAACGCCCCGGTAGGCCTCTTCCGCGTTCCTTTTGGCGACGCCGAGGACGGAGGTGATCAGATCGACCGCGACAAAGTTGTTTTCCTTTTCAGTAAGCGCCATCCGGCACGTGGACACGCCTTTTCCGCAGCCGAGCTCGATGTGAAGCGGCCGATCCTTTGAAAAGGCCTTTCTCCACTTGCCTCTCATTTCGCCGGGTTCGGGGATATAAAAAGGGCACACCGACAATTCCGGGCGCGCCCATTTTTTGACTCTCATGCGCATAGGGGGTATCTCCTTTTTTCTTCAGGTAAGTAGATGAATTTCGCTTCTTGCGCCGAAGCGGATGGCAAATTTGCTGGTGCCGATGCCGCGGGAAACAAGCACATTTGCGTTTCCGGCTTTCTTAAGGCCAGAAATATGGGTGTAATGAAGATGGGGTTCATACTGCAAAAGTTCATAGCACGTAAAGCCCAAAGCGTTGATCTGTCCGCCGTGCGTGTGCCCCGAGAGCATGAGATCTACGTTTTCGCCGGCACTTTTCAGGGTGCTTTTTAAAGGCTCATGGGCAAGAAGGATGCGATATACGCCGTCTTCTTTTGAGAACAGCCCCTCCGGATGCGTTTCTTCGAAGTATGCGCATCTTGCGCCCAGGATTTCGATTGCGCCCTTTTCCGTCTGAACGCGGACGCATTCATCTCTCAAAAGACGCGCGCCGGACTTCTCAATTTCCTGCTTTGCCCGATCATGATCGCGCTGAAACCGGGTATAGTCGTTGTTGCCTTCGACGGCAAAGATACCGTATTTCGGCTTGATGTGCGAAAGCATATCGAAAAAGCGGACAAAGCCTTCGTTATACTCCGCGTAATCACCGCCCAGAAGGATCATATCCGGCGAAAGCGATTGCATGGCGTCTATCACGTTTTCTGCGGTCTTCCATGTGTTTTTGCGGATATGAAGATCCGAGACAAAGAGGATTTTTGCCGGAATGCCCAGATGGAGGTTTTGAATAAAAGGGGGCTTCAAAAGGGATGCGCCGATTTGAAGCCCGCCTGCCGGTTTTGAAAAATAGAACAAGATTTTTCTCCCTTATTTTTCGATTTCAATGACCGCTGCGCCGTTTTCATAAAGGGTGATTTCGCCCTTGACGGCGGTGCCGGAAAGGAGATTAAGTCCTTCGGGAACGGTGACAGTTCTTTCCTCGCGCGAGAAGTTCATGATAAAGAGATATTCCTTATCGCCCTTTGCGCGCTTGGCAGCCAAAACGCCGTCCGGAAGGGACTCGACGAGCGGCTGGATGCCGCAATTTTTCACCAGCGCGCGATAGAAATCGTCGTAGAATTTCTGTTCGGCGCGGCTTGCGATGTAGTAGGTTTTGCCGTTTCCGAATTCGTTTACGGTAACGGAGGGCGTGCCCTTGTAGTAGTCGCTTCCGTAACTGGCAACGGCTTTTGCGCCTTCAAGGTTCAATACATCGCACATCCAGCGGCACTGATACTCGCCTTCAAGGCCCAGATCGTTGCCCTTTTCCATGACGAAGGAATTTCTCTGCTCATCGTAAAGCGCGTCGGTTTCCTCCGCCCAGATGCCGCACAGCTCCCGGATCGGGCCGGGCGCGCCGCCCATGAAACACAGATCGCTTTCGTCGACAAGGCCGGAGAAAAAGCCGACAACGAGCTGTCCGCCGTTTTTGACGAACGCTTCCAGCTTTTCCTTGATGCCTTCCCGCACCATATACAGATACGGCGCGACGAGCACCTTGTATCCGTCAAAAGGCTTGTCGCAGTCGATGACGTCCACGTTCAGGCCCATTTTGTAAAGCGCTTCGTAATGCTCTTTGACAACGCCTGTATAGTCCTTTTCCTTCCTTGGACCCTGCGCGCCGTGAAGCGCCCATCTCGACTGCTGATCGAAGATGACTGCCACGTCCGCATGCGTTTCAGCATTCACGACAGGCTGGATGCATTTCAGCATTTGACCGACCTGCTTGACTTCCCTGAAAACGCGGGTCTTGTTGGTCGAATCATGTCCGACAACCGCGCCGTGGAATTTTTCAAATGCGCCCCTGCCTTTTCGCCACTGGAACATCATGACGGTGTCGGAGCCGTGTGCGACGGCCTGCAGGCTGACCAGAGGATGAAGCCCGGTGTGCTTCATGCGGCAGATGTCCTGCCAGTTGACCTGAGAGGGCGTGCATTCCATGAGCGACCAAGCACGGTTTCCGTAGCCGCGCACCTGGTCATACGTGAGCGCGGTTTCAATCGCTACGTCGTAATCGCTCTTTCCGCCCCACATGGGATAGGCGTCAAAGCCGAAGAAATCGACGTCATCTTTGAAGCTTGAATAATCCAGTCCATCAAACAGCGTCATGGTGTTGATGGAAACGGGAAGATTCGGCGTGATTTTGCGGATCGGCGCGATTTCATTTCTGAAAAAGTCCCTCGTCTGATCGCTTACAAATCTGCGCCAGTCGAGAATCATACCGCAGATTGCGCCTTCACCGATGGCTTCGGGCGAACGGATCTGGTTCCAGTCGGTGTAGGTTTTCGCCCAGAACGCCGTCCACCAGGCATGGTTGATGTTGTCAAGGGTCTTATAGCGGTCCTTGAGCCAGATGCGGAATGCTTCCTGACACAGTTCGCACTGGCAGTCGCCGCCGTATTCGTTGGAAATATGCCAGCCGACAACAGCAGGATGGTTTCCGAATTCCTCGGCCAGGCGCGTGTTCATTTTGGTCACAAATTCGCGGTAAACGGGCGAAGTCAGGCAATGGTTGTGACGGTCTCCGTGGTGATTGCGAACGCCGTTATGAACGCGCAGAACCTCGGGGTATTTAAGACTCATCCATGCAGGTCTTGCGCCGGAGGGCGTTGCCAGAAGCACGGATACGCCGGCTGCATGAAGGCTGTCAAGCACATCACGGAGCCATCCGAAGTTGTATTTTCCTTCTTCGGGCTCCAGGGCTGCCCATGCAAAAATGCCGACGCTCACAAGCGTAATGCCGGCTTCTTTCATGTATTCGATATCCTGGGCAAGGATATCGGGTCTGTCGAGCCACTGATCAGGATTGTAGTCGCCGCCGTGACCGAAATAAGGCAAACGAAACTTAACCATACTATGCTTCCTCCGCTTCTTATATGCATTTGCCGCGCAGCTTGAGAATTGTGCGCTCCAGGGAATCCTTGCTCGTTCCCCAAGGTTTATCGGCGTTTTTGTGGTCGAATTTGAGCGTAAACCACTCAATTTCCTTTTCAAGACGCGCCATGTTTTCCAGCTGAATCTTTTTAAGGTCGTTCATGAAGCTTTTAAGCTCCGCACCCTTCATCTGCTCTTCGGCGGAAGCGATTACCTGGGCGAAGTGCTTAAGGCACATGCCCTTGCTCTTTTGGAACTGCGCCTTGAACGCGCTTTCATGCTTGTACATGTAAACGACCGTATAGACATAGCGGTCCATGGTGTTGTTCAGCCGATCGCAGAGAATGCAGGTGTCGGTGATGTTTGAAAAATCGTTTCCCGAAACAGTTCTTCTTGAAAAAAGGCCGCCCATTTTCTGCTCGTTCACGGCCATCTCGGTCGCGCCCAGCTTCGCCATGGTTTCTTTTAAATAGGTGTGCGCCATGAGCGCGACGCCCAGGCGGTTGTTGTTGTTGAGCATGAGCTTGAAATGCCGTCCGCAGAAGCCCTTCTCATTGACCTCAACGCGCACATCCGGCTCCATGACGCTTCCGCCCATGAAGGCGTTGACATAATTGACTTCGTTCTCTTCCTCAAGCAGACACAGCGGGCATTCGCAGTCCTGACGGTATGCGTCCCATACGGGAATGGTGTCGATATGATGTCTCATAAATTCGTCTCCCCTCCGTTCGGATCTTCAAATTCCTTGATTTTCGGAAGCTCGAAAAGCCCTTCCAGGCCAAAATGCCTCAAAAAGCGATCGGTTGTGGCATACAGTATGGGTCTGCCCAGCGTTTCCTTGCGCCCGGCTTCCTCAATTAAGCCTCGGGCCAGCAGAAGCTGAACCGAATAGTCGCACTTTACGCCGCGCACAGCCTCAATATCCGCCTTTGTGACAGGCTGCCGGTAAGCGATGATGGAAAGAGTTTCCATGACTGCCTGCGAAAGCGACTGTTTCTGTACGGGCTGCAAAAGCATTTCTACGTATTTTGCATAGTCGGGATTGATCGACATCTGAATTTCCGCGCCGTGGCGGTTTACGCGTACGCCGCGCTTTTCCAAAAGACAGTTATCCCTCAGCTTTTCAATGGCAGGCTCCAGCTCCATCTGGGTAAGGTTCAAAGCATGCGCGAGCTGATCCACCCTGACGGGCTCGCCCGCAACATACAGAATCGCTTCGATAATGCCGCAAAGATCATTGATTTCCATATAAGCACACTCCGGAATTTCTTCTTATCTATTATACAGAATTTGACTGCAGGTGTCAATTTTGAATATATAGGCGAAAGGGGAGAGGGGATAGCGGTTTAAGGATGAGAAAACTGGGCGCAGGATGCATTGTAAAGATAAAGACGGCCTACTTGAAATTGCGCTTTAAGCGGGAAAACCTTTTCCAAACAAAAAAACAGAGCTGCCTGTTGAAAGGCAGCTCTGTTTCACTTCATTAAACTTCGGGCTCGGCGTCGTTCTCGAGGGGCGCGTCCTCAACGGACTTGATGGCCCAGCGAGCCATGTGCATGGTGGTCTTCTGAGCGCCGACGGCGATGATGACCTGATCGTCACGAAGGCCGGTGATGGTGCCGTAGATACCGCCGATGGTGAGGATGCGGTCGCCAACCTTGAGGGAAGCGAGCATGTCCTTGACAGCCTTGTCCTTCTTCTTCTGGGGACGCATGAGGAAGAAGTAAAAGATGACGACCATCAGAACCAGGGGGAAAATCATGCTGATCAGGGATCCAGCGGGGGAAGCCTGCTCGCCGGCAGCGGAGCTTGCATCAAGAAGCGTGGAAAGGGATACGAAATCGAGCATGTGAACAATCTCCTTTTGTTGACATTTCTTCTATATTATACCGAAAGCGGCGCATAAAAACAACGCCTAATTTCGATATGCGCGTAAATTTATGGTTGCTTACCAGTTTCCGCGGCCGTGTTTTGCGTAGAAATCTTCGATAAAATCGCCGAGCGCGTCCTGCTCGATGGCATTTCTCACATCTTCCATGAGTTTGGTCAGGAAGCGAAGGTTGTGCAGCGAGCAAAGGCGCAGGCCGAAAATCTCTTCCGCCTTTAAAAGGTGGCGGATATAGGCGCGTGAAAAGTTTTTGCACGCGTAGCAGTCACAACTTTCGTCCAGGGGGCCGAAATCGTGGGCATATTTGGCGTTTCGGATAACGAGGCGGCCGTTCCTTGTAAAGCAGGTGCCGTTTCGGGCGACGCGGGTGGCAAGTACGCAGTCGAACATGTCTACGCCGCGGATGACGCCTTCGATCAGGCAGTCCGGAGAGCCTACACCCATGAGATATCTGGGTTTTCCTTCGGGCATGTGGGGATTGATGGCATCAAGCATATCGTACATGGTTTCCTTGGGCTCGCCCACGGAAAGACCGCCGATGCCGAAACCGGGCAGGTCGAGCTTTGCCATTTCCTTGGCGCATTCGATTCGAAGGTCCTTAAAGAACGCGCCCTGAACGATGCCGAAGAGCGCCTGATCGTCGCGGGTCTTGGCATCCATGCATCTGTGCAGCCAGCGGATGGTGCGCTTCATGGCTTTCTGCGCCTGATCATAGGAGCAGGGATAGGCCGAGCATTCGTCAAATTGCATGGCGATGTCGCTTCCGAGCTTCTCCTGGATGCCAATGGAGGTTTCAGGAGAGAAAAAATGCTTGCTGCCGTCAAGGTGAGAACGGAAAGTTACGCCTTCTTCGGTGAGCTTTCGAAGAGAGGCAAGGGAGAATACCTGAAATCCGCCGCTGTCGGTCAGGATGGGACGGTCCCAGTTCATGAATTTGTGCAGTCCGCCTGCCTCCGCAACCAGGTTTTCGCCGGGTCTTAAATGAAGGTGATAGGTGTTGGACAGGATAATCTGGGCGTTCAGATCCTTAAGCTCGTGGGGAGACACGGTTTTTACCGTTGCCTGCGTACCGACGGGCATGAAGATGGGGGTTTCGATCACGCCGTGAGGGGTCTGCAGGCGGCCTCGGCGCGCGCCGGTTTGCTTGCAGATGTGCAGAAGTTCAAATTTAAAGGGCTTTTCCAATGCTGTATCCTCCCTCAAAAAAAGTGATCCGCAAAACCTGCGGATCACAGGAAAGTTGTATGAATTGCTTTATGCCTCGGCGCGTCTTTTCTTTAAAAGCGCGGTCATGGCAATCAGCGCGGCGATCGTTACGCCGAATGCAGCTTCTACCGGGATGGAGTCATCGCCCGAGGCGGGGATGACGGTGGGATTGATCACGCGGACATTGACTTCGACTTTGAGCGCAAGATCATTTCCTGTGTAAGCTTCCATGGTATAGATGCCGGCGTCTTCCATCTGAGCGTTCAACAGATTGTAGATGCGCTCGTTGCCGTTTTTCTCGATCGGCTGGCCTTCAAAATACCACTGATAGCTCGTGGGCTGAACGCCGTCCACGCCGACTTCGATCTGAAGATCCTCGCCGACATCCACGATGGCGCTCTGCGTCTGGGTGGTGATGCGGAAGGTGAGATAGGTGCGGATGGCACCTGTTTCTGCGACGGCGGAAGATGTGCATATTACAAAAGCGATGAATACAGCCATCACAATGCAAGCTGTCTTTCTCCGCATTTCATATCCCTCCTGTCGGAATGTGCATAGATATCCCATATGTAAATCTATTTTACAGCCTATATGTTTACGCTTCAAGTTTTGGCATCATTTTATAAAGATTTGTAATTTTGGAGAAATATTTTGTAACAACTTAGAAATAAATTATTCTGTCCGAGTGGGCTGTCCGCCGCAGGTTACACATGCACACTCTCCTATATAATAGAAGAGATTACAGAAAAAAATAACGCGAAAAAACGGTTTCGCGGGCTTCTTTTTTGAAATTTCACGAAAAAAGCAGTTGATATCCGGCACAATGCGTGATATAATACATAATGCTTTATGCCTGATAGCCGCGGAAAGACCGCGTAACGTAAATCTGGGGAGGAAATCTCAATGACTATTTTCATCAATATCTTACTCATCCTTATCTCTCTCGTACTGATCGTTGTCGTTCTGATGCAGGAAGGCAACAAGCAGGGCCTGGGCGCGATCGGCGGCGCTGCCGAAACTTTCCTTGGCAAGACCAAGTCCAAGGGCGTTGAAGGCAAACTCCTTCTCATCACCAAGATTACTGCCACTGTGTTCGTCGTGCTGGCCATCGCCACCACCTGGATTTCCAGCCGCACCTACACCATCAAGTACTTTGACGAAAACGGCGAAGAAATTTTCCCCGCCTTTGAGAATTCTCTGTATGTAAACCAGCTTCGTTACGGCGTAACCTACACCGAGGAAGAGCTCGCTGCCATCACTCCCGAGGAGAAGCGCGCTTCCTATTCTGCAGGTTCTGATGTATATGCCTACTCTACGCCTGTTAAGGAAGGCTATGTCGGCGTATGGAATGCCGAGCATCCCGAAAAGATGCCCCGCAAGGATCTTGAATTCACTGCTGTTTACGAGATCGGCCAGTTCACCCTCACCGTTCAGGACGGCCACAACCCCGTAGATGAGCATGCCACTGCCGGCGAAGCTCATGAGCACGAGGTATTCTTCACCGCTACCGCCACCTACGGCGAGCCCGTGGATCTTTCTGCTGTTCAGCTTCCCGAAGCGCCCGAAGGATACACTGTAGAGTGGAGTCAGGAGCTTCCCACCACCATGCCCGGCTTTGACACCGTGATCGAAGTTGTTTACACCGAGATCGCTGCGGAAGCCACGCCCGTGGAGCCCGAGGCAGCTGAAACCGCTACCCCCGCAGAAGGCGAATAATTCCTGAAAACAAAATCATCAAACGGCATACAGCAAAGGCTGCATGCCGTTTTTTCTGCCCGGCGAATAGCTTTGTTTCGCCCAGGAAACACTTTTGATTACAGCATCCCAAAGGAGACATCGTTTGAATAAGGAAATTATGCTTGAGGCATTGTCTGCGCTCAAGCGACCGACAGACGCGCATACCCTTTCCGTAGCGGCGGGGCTTTCTCCGGAAGACGGATTCAACGCCTTAAATGCCCTTGTGGAAAGCGGACGCGCGGTATTGACAAAACACTATAAATATGCGCCGCTGAAAATGATGGAAGTCGTTTTGTGCAAGGCGCGCGTCATGCCTTCTGCGCCGACTTTCGCAGTTCCCGTGGACGGCGGCGACGATTATTATCTGGAAACGGTTGACGAGGTGGCGATGGACGGCGACCTGATTCACGTGCGTCCCGTCAAATCCGACCGCCCGCGCGCAACGCTTGTAAAGGTGGTAAAGCGCGCGCACACGCTGATCACCGGGAGCCTTTATATTGAAGAACCCGAACCCATCAGCCGAAGAAGGAGCAAAAAGCATTCCCGTCCCGGACGGTATAAGCCTGAACCGCTGGCTTTTGCGCTGACCAACGACCGAAAGCTTCCCGCGCGCATTGAAGTCGAGGGAGACTTCTCCATTGCACAAAACGGCGATCTGTGTCTGTTTGAAGTCAGTAAATACCCGAAAAAGGGCGGCCATATGAAGGTGCGCATTCAGCGCGTCATCGGACTTTCGGACGATATCGGCGCACGCTTAAGCGCGTTGATCGCGCAAAACGGCATTGACGAGGCGTTCAGCGACGCAGCAGCCCATGAAGCGGCGCTGTTGCCGGAGGAACCCTCCGAGGCGGATGTACATGCCCGGCGCAGCCTTACGCATCTGACGACCTTCACTATCGACGGAGCGGATGCGCAGGACTTTGACGACGCGGTTTCCCTTGAAAAAACCGATGACGGATATGTACTGGGCGTTCATATTGCGGACGTTTCTCATTATGTACGCACCGGCACTGCACTTGACGCGGATGCCCGCGCGCGGGGAACCAGTGTGTATCTTCCGGGCCGCACGATTCCGATGCTGCCGGAAGCGCTGTGCAACAATCTTTGCTCTCTGAAGCCCGATGTAAACCGGCTGACGTTTTCATTGCTCCTGACCATGAGAGGCACAGACGTCGTCTCTTATGAGCTGTTTCCTTCCGTCATCCGTTCACGCGCGCGCTTGACCTATGACGGGGTAAATGCGCTGTTTGACGGCAAGGAAAACGCGATCCCTAAGGAGCTTCATGAAACGCTTTTTGAAATGAACGCGCTTGCAAAGCGGTTGACGGAAAAACGCATAAAGCGCGGCGCGCTTGAACTGGAACTTCCCGAACCGGAATTTGATCTTGCCCCGGACGGAACGGCGGACGAAGTCCGTGCAAGGACAAGGGGAGACGCGCACCGGCTGATTGAGGAGTTCATGCTCCTGGCCAATGAAACTGTGGCCGCACATGCCAATAAGCTGCAGCTGCCTTTCCCGTACCGCGTGCACGAAGCGCCGGATGCGGAGAAACTGAGCGCGCTTGAAACGCTGCTTGTCGCGCTTGGCAGACCCAAGAAGCTCGGCAGCGCGCCGAGCCCTTTGAAGCTGCAGGAAGTTTTGAATTTGTTTAAAAACAGACCGCAGTCGGTAATTGTATCAAGAACCCTTTTAAGAAGCATGTCCAAGGCACGATACCTTGATAAACCGCTTGGGCATTACGGCCTGGCGGCGCGCGATTACTGCCATTTTACCTCGCCCATCCGCCGCTATCCGGATTTGCTTGCGCACCGCATGCTGCGCCTTTCCATTGAGGGCAAGATGAATGAGGAAATACAGAAACGCTGGGGTGAGAAGATGGCGGAGCTTACGCGCGAAAGCAGCGAATGTGAGGAACGCGCTGCTGTTTGTGAGCGCGACGGCGACGCGCTTTTGTGCGCAAGCTATTTAAACAAGCACATTGGCGAAGTATTCACCGGAACTGTTACCTATCTTGGAAAACGCGGCGCGTTTGTCGTTTTGCCCAACACCGCGGAAGGACGGATCCCGCCGCAGCTGATGGATGACTTTTATTCCATGGACGAGGATCATACGTTTATGATGGGCAACCATCACCATAAAATGATCCGTCTTGGCGATAAAATCCGTGTCGAGGTATACGAAGTCAATACAGCCAGCGGCGAAATCGAATTCGCCATGGCAGAGGAACGAAAAAAACGCAGATACGGAAAAACGAGAGACTGAATAAAGCAACAGCAGGCGGTGCAACCTTTAGGCTGCAGCGCCTTTTCAAGCCATCAAAAAAGGTACTTCTTTGATGGCTTGAAAAGGCGCTGTCTCAAAATACATTCAAACTCCGTTAATCGTGTATCTCCATGA
>JAEDIV010000062.1 GCA_016296675.1 Clostridia bacterium | reverse complement strand
TTTTTTATGTTTCTATTTCAGGTATTGATCGTTGGGATCCGGCGCGATCTCGCCGCTTTTGACAAGCTCCATAAGCACGCGGCAAACGTCCTTGTCATAGAGATGGGGAAGAGAACAGAGCTCTTCTGCTGCTTCCAAAAAGGTTTTGGGCTTTACCGTGTATACGCGGCGGGAAGTCATCGTGTCAAAACTGTCGATAACCGCGATGATCTTTCCTTCGATCGAGATTTCATCGCCCTTGAGCCCTCTGGGATAGCCGCTTCCGTTCAGCCGCTCGTGGTGGCTTTTGGCGATTTCTGCTACGCGCTTACCAAAGCGGGGCTCGAGCAGTTTTGCGCTGTCTGCGGGATGGCGCTTGATGATGTCGTATTCTTCATCGGTCAGACGGCCTTTTTTCTGAAGAATTTCATCAGGTACATAGCATTTTCCAACGTCATGGAACAGGGAAGCGGTTGCAAGCGCATCTATTGCGCCTTCTTCGCTGGATAAATGTTTTGCAATTTCGATGGAATATTTCAGAACGTTTGTGGAATGATGAAAAGTATAATGATCTTTTTCATCAATCTGTCTGTTCAGCTCGCGAAGCTTGTCTTCAAACACGGATAAATCGTCGAAAAAGGGTTTGTTGGTTACATACAAAAGTTTTGTATCGCTGAGAGATTCGATAGAAACATTTCCTTCGAGCCAGTCAACATGAAAGGACGCGCCTGCGTTCAGCACAACAGGTCCTTCCGGAAGCATAAGATTAAGGCTTCCGGAAAGAACATAGAAAAATTCAAATGTATCGGGATCGGTAGCGGGGGCAAGCCAAACGGTTGCGCCTTTATCGATCTGCTGATGCATGATTTCCATGCCTGGACGGCGGGCAAGAAGATTGATATCCTGCGCCTTGTCAGACGTATTGCCTGAACTGAGATTTACATGCAAGCCGCGCATATTAACTGTCCTTTATTGAATTATGATATTTACTTTAAAGCGCTGTAAAAATGCAAAATCGCAGCCTTGGGATACCCAGGCTGCGATGGAGTTCGATGGATAGAGGCGATGCCGGTATGCGGATTATCTTCCGTCGCCAGTGGTAGGACGGGGATTGATGACATACAGAGGATCGATGGCGACGGTCTGACCGTCCACCACGTAGTAGGTGTAGGTGCAGCCGACCTTGTAGCCCAGAAGGGATACCTTGTACTTCGCGCTGGCGGTTACGCTGTTGGTGGAAGCGATGAGCCATGCAACGTCATTGTAGGGCGTAGTCTGTGCAATTCTTACGAGCGCTAAGATCTTTGAGTTGGCGGAATTGATGATGGAGACTGCCTGATTGTACTTGGCGAGTTCCGAATTGTTGCTGCACGCACTGGCAACGCCGGGAGCTACAACGCCGAAAGCGAGGACGAGTAAAAGAACGAGAGCAAGGAGTTTCTTTTTCACAGGGATGCGCCTCTTCTCTATAATAATTGCTTAAGCGGATCAGGTATTGGTGTTGCCGGAGCCGGGACGGGGATTGATGACGTACAGGGGATCGATACAGACCGTCTGGCCGTCAACTTCGTATTCAATGTAGGTGCATTCTACTTCAAAACCGAGAGCAGCAACCTTTTCGATTGCCTTTTCGATGATGTCTTCGGTCTTTTCAATCAGCTTATTAACGTCGTCTTTGGCGGTTTTCTGGGCGTGCTCTACCAGGTGGGCAACCTTCTCGTTGGCCTTCTCAACGATGTCGCATGCTTTTTCGTAATTCTTCTCGTCATAAGCCGCTTCCTCGCAGGCCGCCATGGCGGGAACAAACATGGTAAGAACCAGAATCAGAGCAGCGAGGATGGACGCAAACTTACGTGTCATGGGAATGCCTCTTTTCGTATCTTTGGTCAGTGATGTTATGGTTGAATGTCCAAAAGTAACTGTTTTCTGCAACTGCAACAATTGTATCACTCTTTTGTAATTATGTCAATGGTTTTACAAAGAAAAAATCACATTAAGAGAAACAAAAAAACGGTTACATTATTGGATGCATATGACACCGTGAACGAAAAATACTTGAAAATCATGTAACGATATGGTATGATTACAATGTAATGGTATGATTACAAATAAGGAGTGACAGATGCATGAAAAAGTATGACCTGATTACGGCAACAAGTATGGGCGTACGTATCACGCCCGCGGATCATCAGCCCGTTGGTATTGGAAATCACTACACCATGCAGGCTACAAGCGCGGAAAGCAATGTTTTAAACGTGTCCGCGTCCCTCGGCCTGAATACGAAAGTGCTTACTGCGTTTGTCGCCGGAAGCCCGATTGCGGCGTTTATCAAAGGCGAGCTTCGCCGCCGCAATATCTGGTTTGAAGGACCGGAAATCGAGCAGGGCGGCCCCTGGGGCTATCGCCATCAGTTCAACATCGCCGACACCGGTTACGGCATGCGCGGCCCGCGCGTACATAACGACCGCGCAGGCGAAGTCGGAAGAACGCTCAAGGCGGAAGATCTCGACCTTGAAAAGATCTTTGTTGAGGAAGGCGCCGAGCTTATGCATATCTCCGGCCTTTTCGCCGCGCTTTCTCCCGAAACCGGAAAACTGTGCCTGAAACTGAGCGAATACGCAAAGGCAAACGGCACACGCATCAGCTTTGACCTCAACTACCGTGCTTCCTTCTGGAAGGGCCGCGAAGAAGAACTGCGCGACATCTTCTCCCAAATTGCCGCCCGCAGCGATATCCTGATCGGAAACGAAGAAGACTTCCAGCTGGCGCTGGGCATCGAAGGCCCAGAAGCCGGCGGAAAAGACCTTGCCTCAAAGATCGATTCCTTCAAGGAAATGATCTACCGCGTAAAGGAAGCCTATCCCAACGCCAAGTATTTTGCCACTACCCTGCGCCAGGTTATCAATGTCAACGCTCATATCTGGGGCGCGATCCTGTATGCAGACGGCGAGTGGTATGTGGAAGAGCCCAGAGAGATCCCGGTTCTGGACAGAATCGGCGGCGGCGACGGCTTTGTCGGCGGCATGCTGTATGCGTATCTTAAGAAGTGGGCGCCCTCTGAGTGGGTCAAGTTCGGCTGGGCGACCGGCGCGATGGCGGTTACCATGCTTGAAGACTATGCAACGCCTGCAGACGAAGAGCAGGTCTGGTCCGTATGGAAGGGCAATGCCCGCGTAAAGAGATAATTATAAGGAAGAAAAATACAGGGAGGATACATTTTATGGCCAAGCTTGCAGATATCGGCCTGATCGGCCTTGCCGTTATGGGCGAAAACCTCGTTATGAACATGGAATCCAAGGGATTCACCGTTGCCGTTTTCAACCGCACCACCTCCAAGGTCAAGGACTTTGTCGAGGGAAGAGCGGCCGGCAAGAACATCATCGGCTGCTACTCCATTGAAGAGCTCGCTCAGAACCTCGCCAAGCCCCGCAAGGTCATGATGATGGTCAAGGCCGGAAGCGCGGTAGACTCCATGATCGAGCAGCTACTGAATGTTCTTGAGCCCGGTGATATCATTATCGACGGCGGCAACTCCCATTTTCCGGACACCATTCGCCGCACCAAGTATGTGGAAGAAAAGGGTCTTCTCTATGTCGGCACCGGCGTTTCCGGCGGCGAAGAAGGCGCGCTCAAGGGCCCCAGCATGATGCCCGGCGGTTCGAACGCTGCCTGGCCCTATGTCAAGCCCATCTTCCAGAGCATCTGCGCCCATGTGGGCGAGGACGCCTGCTGCGACTGGGTTGGCGAAAACGGCGCCGGCCATTTTGTCAAGATGGTTCACAACGGTATTGAGTACGGCGATATGCAGCTCATCTGCGAAGCCTATCAGATCATGCGCGACTATCTTGGCATGACGCCCGACGAGATGCATGAGGTTTTCAAAAAGTGGAACGAGGGCGTTCTGGACAGCTATCTGATTGAGATCACCACTGACATCCTCGCCAAGAAGGATGAAGACGGCGAGCCTCTGGTTGACAAGATCCTCGACACCGCAGGCCAGAAGGGCACCGGCAAGTGGACTGCCATCGCCGCTCTTGATGAAGGCATGCCGCTGACGCTGATCGGCGAAGCTGTATTCGCCCGCTGCTTAAGCGCCATCAAGGAAGCCCGCGTTGAAGCCTCGAAGGTTCTGACCGGCCCCGAGAAGAAATTTGAAGGCGATAAGGAAGCGTTCATTGAGGATATCCGAAAAGCCCTCTACGCTGCCAAGATTATCTCCTATGCCCAGGGCTATGCGCTCATGAGAGCCGCTGCCAAGACCTATAACTGGAACCTCAATTACGGCGGCATCGCCCTTATGTGGCGCGGCGGCTGCATCATCAGAAGCGTATTCCTTGGAAAGATCAAGGAAGCCTTTGACAAGAATCCTGCGCTGGACAACCTGCTTCTGGACGAGTACTTCACCAAGGAAATCGAAGCGTGCACGGATGGCTGGCGCAATGTCTGCGCCCAGGCGATGATCGCCGGCATTCCTGCGCCCGCGATGACAAGCGCCCTCAGCTATTTTGACGGCATCCGTACCGCCCGCATGAGCGCGAACCTCCTTCAGGCGCAGCGCGACTACTTCGGCGCCCATACTTATGAGCGCGTGGATGCACCCCGCGGCCAGTTCTTCCACACCGACTGGACCGGACACGGCGGAAACACCACAGCCAACACCTACAACGCATAAGAAAAGAGGGCGAAACGCGTATGCTTACGTTTTCCACGTATTCTCCCCGTGAAGCGGGATTGGATGACAGTGAAATTCGTTCGGCCCTTGAAAAATCTTTGTCGGATGTGAGAATGAGCCTTAAAAAAGTGCTCATTCTCCCGCCGGACTACACCCGTTTTCATTCCATGGCCGGCCGTATTACCTGGCATCTTTACGATATGCTGAAAAACCATTGCCATGTTGACATCATGCCCGCGCTTGGTACGCATGTGCCTGTAACCGAGAGCGAATGGCAGGCAATGTTCGGCGATATTCCCTATGATAAGATGATCGTGCACGGCTGGAGAACGGACGTTGTAAAGGTCGGCGTCGTGCCGGGTGAGTTTGTGAGCGAGGTTTCAGAGGGCCTTGTGACTGATCCTATCGATGTTGAAGTCAATAAGCTGCTTCTGGATCCTTCCTACGATCTCATCCTTTCCATCGGCCAGGTTGTGCCGCATGAAGTTGTCGGCATGGCAAACCGCAACAAGAACATCTTTGTCGGCTGCGGCGGATCGTCCATGATCAATTCTTCCCATATGCTCGGCGCGTTTTACGGCATGGAGCGCATCATGGGCAAGGATCATTCGCCTGTGCGCAAGGTGTTTGACTACGCCGAGGAAAATTTCCTCATGAACATTCCGCTTTCCTACATCCTGACCGTTACCGATGCGCCCGGCGGAAAGCCGCGCATGCACGGTTTGTTTATCGGACGCGAACGCAAGTATTTCGAAGAAGCGGTTGCGCTTGCGCAGAAAGTGAACCTGACGTTTGTTGACAAAACCTTTAAGAAGGTTGTCGTTCTTCTGGATGAAGAAGAATTCAAGTCCACCTGGCTTGGAAACAAGAGCGTGTATCGCACCCGCATGGCCATCGCGGACGGCGGCGAACTGATCGTTCTCGCGCCCGGCGTCGACAAATTCGGCGAGGATCCTTCCATCGATAAGCTTATTCGCAAGTACGGCTACTGCGGACGCGAAAACGTCTTAAAGCTTGTCAAGGAAAACGAGGATATCCGCATGAACCTTTCTGCCGCTGCGCACCTGATTCATGGATCCGGCGACGGAAGATTCTCCATCACGTACTGCACCCGTCATGTGACGAAGGAAGAAGTGGAAGGCGTATGCTTTAACTATATTCCTTACGACGAAGCAGTCAAGATGTACAACCCCGAGGTGCTCAAAGACGGCTGGAACACCCTTGAAAACGGTGAAGAGATCTATTACATCTCCAATCCTGCGCTGGGCCTTTGGGCCGACAGAGCCAAATTCTGATAGACAAAAGCAAAAAACTCCGCTCCGCCATAGATCAGGCGGAGCGGAGTTTTTCTTGGTTCAGAAACTTCCCTTTATAAAACTTACGACGGTTGCGCAGAATTCTCTGAGCATATAGTGGGGAAAACTCATAAGAGAGGTAGCGACGGGGACAGCGGAGAAAGTATATCCTTCAAAGGTATTGGCGATTTTCATCGAACGGTAGACGTGAAAATTGTTGGTGACGATGCCGATAGAGGGGGAAGGCGTATCAATCAGGGCGAGGGAGTAGGTAAGGTTTTCGAGCGTTGAGGTGGATTTGTCCTCCATAAGAATCCGGCTTTCATCAATGCCGCGCTGGGCAAGGCCGCGCCGTATGCATTCGGCTTCCGAGATCCCTTCGTCCGGGCCCTGACCGCCGGATGCGATGACGAGGGTATCGCGATTCTGATGAAGATATTCGCTGGCTGTCTGAATGCGGTTTCTGAGCGCACCGGAAGGCTCCGTGCCGTTGACCTTTGCACCGAGAACGATGATGTAATCAAGATTTTCTGGCGGCGTTGTAAGGGCGGAGGTGAGAATGATGCCCTCGACCACTATGAAAAAAACGAGGCAAAGAGCGACAAATATGCGGAATATAATGAGAAAGCGCTTTGAAACGGGCAGCGGTTTTCCGGTTTTATAGCATCTTTCGTATATGATAAAGCGTATGAGGAGGCAAGCGCCCATGATGGGCCAGAGAAACAGAAGCGACTGGCCGAAACGGATAAGGATTCCGTTCATGAGATAATAGACGAAGCAAAAAAGCGCGCCTATAAGAAACAGATAATTGACAGCGCGGGCGAGAACACGGTTTTTCATGATTCCTCCTTGAAAAAACGCCGCCCTCGGTTAAGAGAGGCGGCGCTGACTTTTGACTAATGGCAGGTGTTGCAGGTGCCGAAGCTGTTTGTGCCCTGATCAACGGACGCACCGCGGAAAAAATGCTGAACTTCTGCAAGGCTTGTGGCCTGACGCAAAGGATGTCCCTGCGGAATATAGATAACGCCGTAGGAACGCACGGATTCGCAATTGCCGTTGGGACGGCGGTAGGAGCGCGTACAGAGGGTGACAGTTCTGTGCATGTTGCAGGAAACCGTCGGCTGTGTGCCATTCAGATAATAGTCCTCTGTGACCTTGTAGTTGTTTGCGTCGCGCATGCAGGCGTTGGTCGGCTTCATGCCGCTGACGCCGCAGGCCTGCGCCTTGACAAGGCCGTAGTCTTGATAGCTTCCGTCGATGATCGCTTTGTCCTGCGTGATGCCGGCAATCTGATGTACCTTTTTCATAACGGCGGCAAACAGGGGCGCGGCATAGCTTCCGCCGGTGGCGTTGGAAACCAGCGGCTTATAGCCGTCGTGGCCGATCCAGACGGCGCAGGAATAATAGGCGGTCATGCCGGCAAAGAATACGCCGCAGGCGTCGGAGTTTGTGCCGGTTTTTCCGGCGACAGTGAAGTTTCCGAACTTTGCGCGCGAGCCGGTGCCGCTTGCGCCGGATACGCAGCCGGTCAGTACGTCTACCAGCAGATATGCTGTGGAGGGCTTAAAGGCCTGGCGCGAAAGCTGCACATCGCGTACGTTGATGTAGGGCGTTTTGTTGTCCGGATACAGAACATGGGAGAACGCATAGCTTTCAAGGTATTCGCCCTTGTTTGCAATGGAGCCGAAAGCCGTAGCCATTTCAATAACTGAAATGCCGGAGGAACCCAGCGCGAGGCCGGAGCCTGTGGCCTGGATCCGGTTGGAAGAAATACCGAGCTTCAGAAGATAATTGACGCTGTTTGAGATGCCGACATATTCAAACAGGGCCTGCGCAGTCGAATAGTTGTGGGATTTGTTGATGGCGACGCGCATGGACTCGGTGCCGGTGTAATTGCCGCCGCCGTAGTTGGTGGGGTAGCCCTGCTCGCTGTCCCAGCCTTCGATGCGGATGGGAAGGTTCAAAACGGGGGTTCCGGGCGACCAGCCCATATCAAATGCCGGACCGTAGACGGACAGGGGCTTTAAGGACGATCCGACAGGCATGTTGATCTGATAGGCACGGTTCAGCTGCTTTCTTGCGGTAGGCTCGTTTCGTCCGCCGACGATGGCGACGAGTTCGCCTGTATGCCAGTTTAGAACCGCACATGCCGCCTGGGGCTGGATAACGTCGATATACTCGCCGTTTGAAAGGGTCTTGATATAGCGGTTGGAGCTATAGCGCGTAGCGGGATAGCCGGTCCAGGAGGAAATGACATCCTGAACGGAGGACTGCATTTCAGGATCGAGCGATGTATAGATGTGATAGCCGCCGGTGCGCAGGCGGGATTCCATGCTGGCGCGATTGTAGGAGGTATCTTCCAGCTGCTCAACGCGCAGCATCTTGGTGACTACGTCGTAGATCGCATATTCGACATAGTAGGCGTTGTCGTACATGACGGAAGCGGTGGGGCTGTTCTGAAGCACATTCAGCGTGTCGTTTTTCGCCATGTTGTATTCGGCTTCAGAAATGAAACCGTGCTCCAGCATTTCCTTGAGCACATAATTTGCGCCGTCTTCGCTGACTTCGGGCGTGTTTCGGATGTAAAAATTGGAACGGGGATTATAGCGCGAAGGATTTCGGATCATGCGCGCGAGCATCGCACATTCCTTAAGGGTCAGATCGTTAAGCTCCCGTCCGAAATAATCCTGCGCGGCGATTTTCACGCCGTAGAGCGAGCCGCCCATGTAAACGACGTTCAGATATTCTTCCAGTATGCGCTCTTTTGCGCTTTTTACATCGCCGGAGAAAAGACTCACCAGCGTATCTTCAAGCTCCAGCGCCATATATGCTTCCTGCACCTTTCTTTTGAAGGTCTGCTCGCTTGTCAGTATGGTTTGCTTGACCAGCTGGCAGGTGATGGTGCTGCCGCCCTGATTGTTGCCGGACAATACGTTTCCGACAAATGCGCCGATGTATCTTTTCACGTCGACGCCGCTGTGGTTCCAGAAACGCGCGTCTTCAATCGCGATAACGGCATTGATGAGGTATTCGGGAAGCTCTGAATAAGAGCAGTATACGCGGTTTTCAGTGCCGCGGAAATCCGTGATTTTCTCGCCGTTTTTATCGTAGATGAAGGAGGTCTGCGCCTGAGAGTTAAAAAGGTCCAGATCCAGATCCGGCGATGTGTTCACCCATGCTTTTGCGATGCCCATCAAAAGGCCTGAAAGCGACATGCCTGCGATCAGAACAACGATCACAAACATTTTTACCGTGGTCATTGCCACCGATAATACGAAATTTGTATATCCGCTTCGCGGAACAAACAACGGATGCTGCTTGCTCATGGTTTCCTCCGTATACTCTGATAATTACCCATTTAAAAGTATACCACATCTTTTTCGTTTTTGCTATGGTAATTTGCTGGATTGACCAATAATCTTTTGACGATGGAGAAAGGAAAAAAGTTCATGGCATAAAACGCGCTTTGAGGGGCATGATAGGGATGATCCCATTTTTAAGGAGGAACATGAAATGCCCACAGGAATGATTCAGTCCAAAAGCCTTTCCATTCTTCAGGATCAGCTGACCCATGAGTTTATCGCCTGCAAGAAGGCGGAACGGTATGCCGAGAGCTTTCAGGATGCCGGCCTTAAGCAGCTGGCAAGCGAGCTTGCCAATTGCCACAGAGCCAGGTATAACCGCTTGTTTGATTATCTGAATTCCTGGCAGTAAAGAAAGGAGGCAGCGTATGGAAAAGCATGTCATGAACGATCAGTATGGCGTTGAGGACCTTCTGGAGCAGGAAAAATACCTGATCCACGCCTACGGAACCTTTATTCCTGAAGCAACCGAGCCGAAGCTTCGAAGCGTCCTTACAGATAATCTGAACGACTGCGCGTGCGATCAGTACCGCGTGTTCACCACTATGCAGCAGAAGGGCTGGTATGCAGGCCAGAATGCGGATGCAAATGTTTTAAATACTGCAAAACAGAAGTTTTCTCAGATGCACGCGGAACTTGGCCTGTAAAATTGTCGCTGAAAATGCCCCGGGAACGCATGATCCCGGGGCGAATGTTTAAAAGTGGGGCTTTGCAAAGTCCTGAATCGGTGGTATAATACGGGCAGGACTATTATGCTAAGGAGCAGTGAGAAAAATGGATATGTACTATAGAATCAAAGTTGCAGGTCTTGAAAGAGATCTGCCCATCTGCCCGATCAATGAAGAACTGTATATTGCCGGTTTTGTCATCTTTGGTGATGTAGAACTGACCAGTGCCTGCGCAAGAGATCTTCTCAAAGCTGCGCCGGAACACGACATCATCATCACCGCTGAATCCAAGGGCATTCCGCTCGCGCATGAAATGGCGCGTCAGGAAGGCGTAAACCGCTACCTGCTCGCGAGAAAAGCGCCCAAGCTTTATATGAAGGATGTTTTCACCGTCGAAGTAGACTCCATTACCACCGATCATAAGCAGATTCTCTGCCTTGACGGAAAGGACGCCGAATTTATGAAGGACAAGCGTGTTCTGATTGTGGACGACGTTATTTCGACCGGCGAATCCCTGAAGGCGCTTGAGAAGCTGGTCCTGTCTGCCGGAGGCAATATTGTCGGCAGGATGGCGATTCTGGCTGAAGGCGCCGCGCAGAATAGAGACGACATCATTTATCTTGAGAAGCTGCCCCTTTTCAACTGCGACGGAACGCAAAAATAACGTAAATACATAGCAAATAGAAAATCCCGGATATGCAAGGCATAGCCGGGATTTTCTGTTATACAGATTTACAGTTTGCTTTCTTCGGCGGCACGGGCCAGCGCCAGTCTTTGCTTCTGCGCGCGTTTGTCTGCATACATCAGGGTATCGATTCTTCTGATGAAATCAGGAACGTTTTCGTCGCTCGGATGATAAAGGCCGTAGCCCATGGAAAGCATCAGCGGGAGATGTCTGACCTGCGCGCGTTCGGAAACGTCAAACTTGATTCTCTGCGCGAGTTTTGAAAGCGTATGTTCGTCAATGCTGTCGATCATGATGATGAATTCATCGCCGCCGGTTCTGAAGCAGTATGCGTTTGCGGGGATCTGATGACGGATGGCTTCGCTGATTTCAATCAGCGCCAGATCGCCGGAACCGTGGCCGCGCGTATCGTTGATGCCTTTAAGGTCGGTAAGGTCGGATACGATGCAGCCGAGGGTTTCAGAGGGCGTGGTCTCGTTGAGCGCCTTGATGTGCTCTTCGTATGCGTTGCGGTTTCCAAGACCGGTCAGAAGGTCGGTATAGGCGAGGGTTTCAAGGGTGTTGCTCTCAACCAGCTGATGGAATTTGTGCATGTACATGCGGAGAAGGCGGATGATTTCAAACACGATATAGATCGATAGCGAGAGGGTGAACCAGAAATTGTTGTGATAGGAAGGCATTCCGATGTGGATGAGAAAGGCATCCAGCAAAAAGCCGATATACATCGGGAAAACCGCCACGAGATAAGGGTAGGCATGAACGCCGGTTTTCAGAAGGAAAATGATCATGGGGATAAAGCTGATTGCGGTGATGGCGTGCGTGAGCGGAAGCATTGCGCAGTAATCAAGATTTCCGGTGAAGTGCAAAAATGTCTGAAAAATAAAATTCACGACATTGAAATACACAATCTGAGAGCCGAAATGCTTGTATTTCGGGAGAATATGGACGATGATGGTCTCCATGAGCGGAATCTGAAGAATGCACAGGAGCATGAACTTCGCCATATAGATGAAACGGCTGTTTTTCAGAATGAAAAGCGCAAGCTCGGTTTCAAGGAAGGTATAGAGGCTGAAAAGAATGGCAAAGAGACCGAAGAAGGTAATGTAGGATGCCGGACCAAAGGTTGCCTTAACGGTGATTCTCAGGATAAAAGCCGAGATACCGATGAAAACAAGAAGCACGCACAGAAGCAATACGGGGATACAGGAAATTGTGTCATCGACAAACATGCCGGTTTTTGAGCCGAGCAGCGCCGGACGAAGATAATAATCGGTGGAATCGCCCAGCTGGCAGCGAATCTTCACGGTGATGGTATGTTTTTCATCGGATATGGGGAGATCAAAATAATGGAATTCGTTTCCGCTTGCGCCGAAGGAGGCATAGTCGCGCACGTGGTGAGAATACTTCAGCTCGCCGTCCAGGAAAAAATCGACATCCATATAATTTGAATAGATGCGGAAAGTGTTTTCGCTGGTATTGGTGACGGGCGGGACAACCGTGGACAAGGTGTAATAGGACTGATCGCCTTCGAATTCCAATGTATAGGGCATGTGGATTTCTGAAACTTCGCCGGTTGCATCATTTACCATTGTCCAATCGGATAAAGATATGTATTCACCGCGGCCGCTTGGCGGCACATCGCAATTTTCTGCAACATTAACAGCGATCAATATCGCAAAGGATATGATCGCTGCCACCAGAAGAAGCATGTTTCTGAGCTTTCGCTCAGTCTGATCGTTGAGCATTGTGATAACTCCATTTGGCAGGAATGCAGATTAGATACAGGGATACGGAACTAATTATACAATGATTAAGAGAATGTGTCAAGTTACTGAAATTGATAATGTAACAGTTTTCAAAAATGCGGAGGCGTCGTTTTTGCATATTCAGCATGGATAATTATGTATGATAATCGGAAATTTAATTCAGAATATTCATTTATTGTACGAAAAAATGAGATGTTGTGAAAATATATTCAAACGGGTATTCAATATGCGATCACATCACAAAAAATATCTGATATCGAACATCTGGTTACATTTATCGACATCCTTAATAAAAACCAGCGTAATTCAGGTGGGATATATGCATAAAAGCCGACAACATGAAGAAAATCACGCGTTCATACGGATGTAACAAAAGTTTGATATGATTAGCTGGACAAATCAGGAAATGACATTTGGCGAAAGGCGAGAGTATTTTGATAGTAGATCTTTCCTGTCCGATCGAACTGAGAAGCTATGAGCTTTTAAGCGACGATTTCGGCAATATCAGGGCTTATATACGCCTTCACAATTTATCAAAGAAAAAAATCGTGGGATATAATGCCACGATTAATTGGTATAACGCTTTGACGCGCGCGAGGATTACGGAGAGTATCAGCGTTGATCAGTGCGAAGTGGAGCCGCTGAGTCAGTTCAAGCTCGTTCACTCTACAGTCAACTGTGCAAAGGTGGATCATGTAGAGATGTATTTCGGCAGCGTACTCTACGAGGACGGGACCGAATGGAAACCGGGCGACGGAGATCTGATCGAAATCGGCGAACAGCCGCTTCTGACGGGCGTAAAGCTGGACAGGCTCATTTCTCTTGCGGGCGAGGATGCGGTTCAGTATCCGCAGGTGCAGAAGGAATACTGGAGATGCGTTTGCGGCCGCATCAATCTGCTTTCTGAGGAGAAATGCATCCGCTGCCAAAGAGACAGAAACCACGTGCTCAAGCATTTCAATCCGCGGGCGGTTGCGCGCCGGGATGAAGAGAGAAACCAAAACCGCAGGCGGCGCGAGAAAACGGGGCAGCAAAAAAAGCGCGCAAAGAGGAAAATACTGATTATCCTGCTTGCGGCGCTTTTGATGGCGGCTCTTGCAATTGCGGGTTATCACCTTGGAAGAGACGGCTCGGATTTATGGAAGGATACCGTTAACGATCCGGGATTTGCATGGAAGGATGCGGATGTTTATTTTTCCGCATATTCCGCTTCGAACATATCTTCTCTGTAGTCGGCGCGGCGGCTGGGGCAGTTCACGCGCGGACACATCATGCAGTTGGCATAATGCTTGTTGGACTCAAACCAGATGCCGGAGCCGGATTTGACCGGCACCATCAAAAAGGTATCTGTCAGCGTGACGCCGCTTTCTTCTTCGACGTTTTTAAGCAAATCGAATAACGGCCTTTGGGCGCTGATCGGAAAATCCGAAAGCGAACCGGGATTCATGGAATTGAGCGCGCTTACGCCTAAGCGCGCTTTTGCTTCTTCAAAACCAACGGACATCGCTTTTCGAAGCGCCAGTTCGCAGATACCGTGCGCCCAGAAACTGTACAACGGATCATCGTATGCCTGTGCATGGTCGTAGGCGGCGCGTCCGCTGGTGGCGACATAAGGATAGACTTTCTTAAGATCCTTTATGTTTACAGCAAGGATGCGGCTTGAAAATGTCTGATCGCCGATAACGACATTGCGCCCGTCGTTTGAATGGATTTCCTCTTCGCCAAAGTACAATACGGGCTTCAAAAGCGGAACGGTTTCATTGTAGACGTCCAAAAACTCATCAAAATCGTCTTCGTTTACGCGCAGGGTTTGTGCGACTTCTTCGGGCGTGATCTCAAAGGGGATATCAGTTATTGTGTGGCGGATCATGCTTTTCACCTCGTTTAATCCATCAGCGCATATTTTTCAAAATCGGAGATGGTATCGGTTTCGTATTGAATCCATGCATTCTGAGGACGAGCCTTTCCCTTGGGGTTATACCACAGGAAATCGATTCCGGCATTCTGTGCGGCGCGCATATCGCTTGTCAGGCTGTCGCCGATCATGAGCGCATCCTTTTTATCGATGCCGCC
>JAEDIV010000061.1 GCA_016296675.1 Clostridia bacterium | reverse complement strand
TTATTTCAGCTTCAGATAGTTTGCGGACATGTATCCGGTGTAGCTGTTCCACTGAACCTTCCACCATTTGGAGGTGGTCTTTTCAAGAACCTTTACGGTGGAGCCCTTGGTGAGCGCGGTCTTGACTTTGTACTGGGTGCCGGCGCCGGCTCTCATGTTTACAACACTGCCGGTAACGGTGGCGTACTTGGTTGCAGTTGTGCTGCTGCCGGGATTGCTCTTGATGTAGGTCATGCTAATGTAGCCCTGCGTGCCGGAAGCGGTTTCAACCAGATACCAGGAACCGTTTTCGCCCAGAATCTTCACTTTGGTGCCGTTTCTCAGCTTACCCATGGAAGCGGTGGAGGTGGAGGCGCCGGCTCTGAGGTTTACGGAACTGCCGGAATGCTTGGTTACAACGTAGCCGGTATGGCTGCCGCTGAAATAGGTGGTGCCATCAGCGTATTTGTCGCCGTTGCCGCTGATGTAGAGGTTCTTGATGTAGCCGATACGGCCGGAGGAAGTCTCAACCTTGCTCCATACGCTGCCCTTGGAAAGCACGGTGATATAGTCGCCGTCTTTTACATAGCCGTTGGATGCATAGTTGGTGCCGGGGCCCTTTCTCAGATGAAGGGAGCCGTTTTTATAGGCGAGGGATACGTTTTCGGCGCTGACCATCATGGGGAGCATGAAGGAAAGCAGCATAACAAGTACTAAGAGCATGGAAATCTTGCGTTTCATTGTAAAAAACCTCCTATGAGTGTTACTATGTATTAGATACAATTATTGTATCATAGGTTCCATTTCTATTCCAGTTTTTGCTTTACGTTTTTATGAATAAAAACTGAAAAGTATGACATCAAAAAGAACAAAATATTCGCGTGATTCAAGACTTCGGTTCTTTTTAGAAAGATATCAGCTTTGGTAAAAGCATTTTGCCGTTTTCACCATTTCTCTCCTGACTCATATGATGCCATGTGGGCGAAAAAAAGCCCCGACGAAACGAATCAGGGAGGTATGCGCATGTCTTTCTTTAGCTACAAAAATGCAAATGCCGATGCAAGCCCCGGCGTTATTACCGGGAATGCGTGGGACGGAATCTGCGAGCGTATCTGCGTTCAGGTGAAAAACGTGTATGACTCGTGTCTTCAGCAGGAACAGCTGGACAATCGGGAAGTGACGCTTTCCAATATTGTTCCGGTTCTGACCAATTCCGGCTGCGGCGCTCAGGACATAAACCGCTCCTGCAGATGCGAATGCGCGGGCAATGCCTGTTCGTGCAAATGCGGTGTCTGCGGCGAGATTACGTATCAGGACGCCCTGGAAAACGCCGAAAACGCTTCATGCATTCCGCAGCCCTGCGGTACATGGACGTTTGAATCCTGCCGGTCTTCTGCGATTGAAGGGCAGATTTCCAATCTTTCCGTCGACCGTCTGTGCGATCGTCCGCAGTTCGCCCGCGTAAAAGCCGATGTATCCATTCCGATTGACGTTCTCTTTATCGATCAGAGATGCCAGGAGTGGATGGGTCAGTCCACGATTACGGTCAGCAAAGATGTCCTCCTGGCAATTCCCGAGGAATCCATCGTGCCTTTTACCCTGGAAAGCATGGTCAGCGCCATCTGCGTCAGCGGCAAATATGTCGGCAACTGCCGATTTGAAATTACCGTGTGCGTAACGGTGGTCCTGAAGATTTTGGCAGAAGTCGAAGTGAGGATTCCTTCCTATGGATTCTGCGAAATCCCGCCGTGCGAGGAGTTTGCGGAAAGCGTATGCGATGAGTTCTTCGCGCTTCCGATCTTCCCAAGAAACGGCGCATGCAATCAGACGGCGGCGGACGCGTCCGCACAGGCGGCGAATGCATCTGCAAACGGCGGCTGCACTTTCTATACCGGCGGCAAGCCCTTCTGCAATTCCTGCGGGACGAACAACGGCTCCTCCAATACCTGCGGCAGCTGTTCAACCGGCTGCTGTTCCGCGAGCGTATCCAATGTAAACGGCTGCACGAGCTGCTCCACATGCTCCAATTGCGGAACCAGCTGCGCTTCCTCCTCAACGCTCTGTCCCCGCTGCGGAAGCGCGATGACTGCTGCAACCTGATTGAAACCAAAGCCAAAATTCCCGCCGGATGAGGCGGTTTATATAGGCGCCGGAATTGAGAAAACGGGTACAAACGCGACCGGCGCCAAGCGTACATAATAAAAATATTCGCCTTCGCATCATACAAGAACGCATGATGCGAAGGCGAATCAGCAAATTCAAATGTTTTACAGAATCGGGATATCCTTTTCTTCGAGTGAAGGAATATCCGAAATCTCCTTTGCCGCAAGGCGGTTTTCCGTCTTTTCGGATGATTTCAGCTGAATGGAAGCGGCCGCCGTGTGCTTTGACAATTTCAAAAATCCATTTGGGATGAGCTTTGATTTTTATATATTTTTGCCGATTGCTCAGTCCGTCACTTCCACCATGTCTCTTCCGAAGATTTCAAAGGTGCGGGCGAGCGCTTCGCCGCTGATGCCTTTGGAAACGGGCGCTTTGCCGTCGTCGACTTTGAGATTGACCGAAACTTTTTCGCCGTATGCCTCGGAAAACGCGGATTCGAGCAGCTGCGGCTTTCTTTCCAGCGCCTGCATATGAATGCGAGCGGTTTTATCGAAGAGGACATAAACGATGTTCTGTTCGCGGCCGGCGAATTTCGCTGTTCTCAAAGCGCCGCGGATCGACGGGTTCTGGGACAGGATTTCGATGGCTTTGTCAAACATGGTTTCGTCGGCGGTTTTCGGGCCTTTGGGCTTTGGCGCTTCTGCAGGCTTCGGACTCGGATCGGAGGCTTTGGGCGCTTGCGGCGCATTTTCAGAAGGAACAGCTTCCTTTACGACTACGCCGTTTTTGAGCTTCCTCTCAAGCGTTTCGATGCGCTCTGTGAGCGCTTCCATGCTGTCGCCTTCCGCCGGGAAACAGGCGCGCACGGCGCACATTTCAAGCACGGAGCGGGGATTGGACACCCATTTCATGTCGCCCTCTGCGCGAATAAACAGATCCATTGCGCGCATGAGGCGCGTTTGCTCAAAGCGCTCGGACTGCGCTTTGAAGCGCTCTGCGTCCTCAGGCGTGATTTCGGCAAGCGCGGAAAGGTCGCCCGGGATCAGACGCGCCATCAGGAGCGTGCGCAAGTGCTGTGCGGCTTCGCGGGCAAACACCTGCGGGTCGCGTCCGTCGCGCATGGCTCGGTCGATGAGCTTAACTGCAAGCGGAGAATCGTTTTCGAGAATTGCGCCCAGGAATTCAAACATGAATTCTCTGCCGCTGGTGCCCAGCACTTCGCGCACGAGCGGCGCGGTAACGGCGTCCTGGCAATAGCTTAAGCACATATCCAGAAGCGAAAGCGCGTCGCGCATGCCGCCTTCGGCGGAGCGTGCGATTTCACTAAGCGCTTCTTCTTCGGCATTTCTTTCGATTCCGTGTAATACGACTTTCATCCGATCGACGATCACATCCTGCGGGATGCGCCTGAAGTCGTATCTCTGGCATCTGGACAAGACGGTCGCGGGCAGTTTCTGCGGCTCGGTCGTGGCCAGGATGAACACGGCGTGCGCCGGGGGCTCTTCCAGGGTTTTTAAAAGCGCGTTGAAGGCGCTGGTTGAGAGCATGTGAACTTCGTCGATGATATAGACTTTGTATTTGCCGATGGTCGGGGGATAGGCAATGCGGTCGCGCAGGGCGCGCACTTCGTCAACGCCGTTGTTGGAGGCGGCGTCGATTTCCAGTACGTCCATATTGTTTTCGTTTTTCAATTCCACGCATGCTTCGCACACGCCGCAAGGCTCGCCGTCCACTGTGTTTTGGCAGTTGATGGCGCGGGAAAGCACCTTTGCGGTTGTAGTTTTTCCGGTTCCGCGGCTTCCGCAGAAAAGGTAGGCATGCGCGACATGGCCGCTGACGATCTGGCGTCTGAGGGTTTTGGTTACGGCTTCCTGACCGCATACATCCTGAAAGGTTTCAGGTCTCCATGCGCGGTACAGCGCCTGATAACTGCTCATGATGGATGCTCCTTTGATCTTTAGGGTCAATACAGGTCGCGCCTGAGCGCATGAAGGGAAGAAATAAGGTCCTTGTTTTCATCCATTTTGAGGATGCCGAGCCCTTCATTCAATTGCGTATCGTTTGTGAACGACGCGATGGCGACGGAGGGGAAGGGCTGGGATACGAAATAGAGAAGAGAAAGCGCGGTCATGGAAATGCCGGTCTCGCTGCTGAGGGCTGAAAGCGCATGGAAAATATCATCGTTGACGTCTGTTTTATAGGTCGTCACGAGGTCGCCGCGCAGTGGCGCGCCGTTTTTTCTTTTTTCGAAATAGCCCTTTGCGACTGCGCGGTAGGCCATGGCGGACAGCCGGGTCTCTTTGTGCCATTTAAACGTATCCTTGTCCATGGCGACCAGCGTCTTGTCGCCGATTTCGTCATGGTTGATGTGCGCAAGGCTCCACATGAGCTGGTTCATGGTGAAGCCCGAATGGCCGTGCTGCTTGGAATAGGCCTGCGCCTCCATGGCGCGGGGCAGCGTCCAGTTGGAAAAGCCGTAATGCCTGATCTTGCCCTGCTTTTTGATTTCCTCAAGCGTTTCCATCACTTCGCCCACCGGCATTGACAGATCGTCTCTGTGGAGAAAATACATATCGATTACGTCGGTTTTGAGGTTTGCAAGGCTTTTTTCAACGTCCGAAAGCAGCTCATGTTTGTGAAGGCGGATGGTGAAGGAAGGATCATCTGCGAACGGATGGCCGCCTTTGGTGGACAGGACCACCTTGTCTCTGGCGTTTCTTTCTTTCAGCCAGCGGCCGACGATCTTTTCGCTTGCGTGCGCTTCCGTGCTGGGCGGGAAGCATCCGTAGACGGAAGCGGTGTCGATGAAGTTTCCGCCGGCGTCCAGATAGGCGTCCATCTGGTGAAACGCTTCTTTTTCGTCCGTTTTGCTTCCGTAGTTCACCGTGCCAAGCGACAGGGGAGAAACGATCAGGTCGGTTCCGGTAAGAAGGATTTTGTTCATTGCCGCTTCCTCCAAGTACAGTTTTCAATATTGTAACACCATTTGCCTTTAACAGCAAGCACGAATGCATTAACATCAACTGTTTCAGAAAAAGATAGGAAATAATACTGAAAAAGGCAAAAAGTGTCGATAAAACCCGTGCTGTTTAACTAAACGGTAAACCAAAGGGGCGGATGGATGTGATATAATGGATACAGAACCCATGAATTTGGGATTTGGGGCATTTTATTGAATGGGAAGTGTTGACATGCGCATCGTTCTTACCGGCGGCGGTACAGCCGGACATGTTACCCCTCATCTGGCCATCATCCCAAGGCTTTTGAAAGAAGGATGGGAGATCCATTACATCGGATCTGAAAACGGAATTGAAAAAGAACTGATTGAGTCTATCGAAGGCGTTACCTATCATGCCATTAAGACGGGAAAGCTCAGAAGATATTTCAGCATCAAGAATTTTTCCGACCCCTTCCGTGTTCTTGCCGGCGCGGCGCAGAGCCTGTCGTTGCTGAAGAAGCTCAAGCCGAATGTTGTGTTTTCCAAGGGCGGTTATGTTTCTGTGCCGGTGGTATACGCCGCGGCGCTCAACCGCATTCCCGTTGTCATCCATGAATCCGACATGACAAGCGGTCTTGCCAACAAGCTGAGCCTCCCCTTTGCCAAAGAGCTTCTGTGCACATTCCCGGAAACTGCGAAGGAAGCGGGCAAAAAAGCATTGTATATCGGCGCTCCGATCCGCGACGAGCTTTTGAGCGGCAAGCGCGAAAAGGGCATGAAACTCTTCGGTTTTAACGAGAACCGCCCGGTTCTTATGGTTGTCGGAGGTTCTCTGGGCGCGCAGGCGATCAACAGAGCGGTCAGAGGCGCGCTTACGGAACTGACAAAATGCTTCCAGGTGCTTCACGTCTGCGGAAACGGCAATGTGGACGGAAAATATGAAGGCATGAAGGGATACAGGCAGGTTCAGTATCTGAAAGAGGAAATGGCGGATGCTTACGCCTGCGCAGACGTCGTAATTTCAAGAGCCGGATCCAACACCATCTGCGAGCTGCTTGCGCTCAGAAAGCCCACGCTTCTGATTCCCTATCCGTCGACTGCATCCCGCGGAGATCAGGAAGTCAACGCCCAGTCGTTTGAGCGGAGAGGATTTTCAAGAGTGCTTGAGCAGAGCGACCTTACGCCGGATGTTCTGATCAAGCGCGTGGTTGAAGTCTACAGAGACCGCGGCCAGCTGATCGACTGCATGAACCGCGAGCCGTATATGAAGGCGGCGGACAGAATTGTTGAAAGAATCAACGTTCACGCCAAAAAAGACAAAGCATGATTGAATTGCGCCATCGGCCGAGCGGACGATGGCGCTTTTGATAAGGAGAAGAGAGATATGCTTTTTTCCGCGCTTAAGGACTACTGCCCGGGCGCTGTGCCTATGCACATGCCGGGGCATATGCGAAACAGGGAAATCTCAGGGGATCTGAAGGCGCTTTGCGCAGGAATCGATATTACCGAAATCGACGGCTTTGACGATCTGCATCATCCTTCGGGCATTCTGCGCCGTTCGATGGAAATGGCTGAAAAACTGTGGAAAAGCGATCATACGCGTTATCTTGTGAACGGATCCACCTGCGGCATTTTGTCTGCCGTGTACGCGCTTGGCGCGGGCGGCGGACGAATTGTGTGCGCGAGAAACGCGCATAAGTCCTTTTATCATGCGCTTGAGATCACGGATTTGGAACCGGTGTTTGTGCAGCCGGGATTTGACGTAGAAACGGGCGCGTGTCTGGATGTATCGGTTGCTTCGATCAAACAGGCCCTTGATCAAACGCCCGATGCGAAATTTGTGTTTCTCACAAGCCCCACCTATGAAGGCGTGATCAGTGATATAAAAGGCATCTGCGGTCTTGCGCACAAAAGGGGAATTCCGGTCATCGTCGATGAGGCGCACGGCGCGCATCTGTCTTTGACGCGCGATTTTCCATGCGGCGCAGTGGAGGCGGGCGCGGATATCGTGATTGAGAGCGTGCATAAAACGCTTTTAAGCCTTACGCAGACGGCGGTTATGCATATTTCCGGAGACTTGGTTTCGATCAAGGAGATTGATCATGCGCTGGACATTTTTGAAACCAGCTCGCCCAGTTATCTTCTGATGGCGTCTATCGACAGCTGCGTAGAGATTCTCACAGAAAAAAAGGAAGCCATTTTCAGCGCATGGCGTGAAAACCTGGAAGCATTCAGGAGCAAGGCCCAAAGACTTAAAAATATCCGGATCTGGACGCCGCACAATGCGTTTTGCTATGACATGTCCAAAATCATCCTCATGCATCCTGCCCTTACCGGAAATGCGCTTATGGAGATTTTAAGAAACCGGTTTTCCATTGAGCTTGAAGCAGCTTATCCGCGCTATTGTGTAGCGATGACGGGCGCTGGGGTCAAAAAAGAGATGCTGGATGCGCTTTTTTCTGCGCTTGAAAAGATCGATTCGGAGGATTTTTCCGCATCAGATTTTAAAAAGCCTGCTGCTCCCGCGCGGACGGAGCGCGTGTATTCCATAAAGACGGCGCTTCAGATGCCCTATGAGTGCGTGAAGCTGAAGGAAGCTGCGGGTCGTATCGCGGCGGAGTATGCCTGGGCGTACCCGCCCGGGATTCCTGTGCTTGCGCCGGGCGAAAGAATCACGGAAAATATGATTTCTGTCTGGAATGATATGATCGCTGCTTCTTCCAATACGATTACAACGAGAAGCAGCGAAGGGCTCCTTGCGGTGGTGAAAGAATGATTCCTGGTGACTGTATGCTGGATTAATAGCAGCAACCCCTTTTGTTTTTCCGAACGCCTTTCTATGAAAAATGAATGCGTAAAGAGTGTGGAAACGCATGAAGAAAGGGAGGTAAAAAGACATAAAATGCAGGAATACGGACCCAAAATGAGTTAAAGATATTGAAATTCAAAGCGATTCACTCAAGTGCATGCTTGACACCGAATCAAAATCCTAGTAAAATAAATATATCTTTAAACAGAAATGCAAATTCAAAGGAGATAATTATTATGAAGAGAATTCAGACCCTCGAAACCCGTGACCTCAATAAGAGCGCTTTAAGCGGTGGCTGCGGCGAGTGCCAGACCTCCTGCCAGTCTGCTTGCAAGACTTCCTGCGGCGTTGCCAACCAGCAGTGCGAGAAGAAGTAATTCATTCGTATTTGCCGCCGTTTGTTCCGTATGATGGGGCAAACGGCGTTTTTTATGGAGAGAAACAAAGATGATTCATCAGTATAAATTGAACGGATACAATATCGTGCTTGACGTATACAGCGGCAGCGTGCACGTGGTGGACGAAGTTGCTTATGACGCAATTGCGATGTTTGAAAATCATACGCGCGATCAGATTGTGTCCGACCTTCTTACAAAGTATGCAGATCATGAAGACGTGACGAGGGAAGAGCTTGAAATGTGCTTAAGCGATATTCAGACGCTTAAGGACGAAGGAAAGCTGTTTACCCCGGATCTTTATAAGGATTACGCTTTCGATTTCAAGGCCAGATATACGAACGTGAAGGCTCTGTGCCTTCATGTGGCGCATACCTGCAATCTGAACTGTGAATATTGCTTTGCAAGTCAGGGCAAATATCACGGCGAACGCGCGATCATGTCCTTTGAAGTCGGAAAGCAGGCGCTGGAGTTTCTGATTGAAAACAGCGGAAACCATGTGAATCTGGAAGTGGACTTCTTCGGCGGCGAGCCTTTGATGAACTGGGACGTTGTGAAGGATCTGGTTCATTATGCCAGAGCGCGTGAAAAGGAAACGGGCAAGAATTTCCGCTTCACCCTCACAACCAACGGCGTTTTGGTGGACGACGACGTCATCGAATTTGCCAATCGCGAAATGCACAATGTGGTTCTGAGCCTTGACGGCAGAAAGGAAATCCACGACGAATTCCGCGTGGATTATGCCGGAAACGGAAGCTACGACAAAATCGTTCCGAAGTTTCAGAAGTTTGTGAAGGCCAGGGGCGATCAGGGCTATTATGTGCGCGGTACGTTTACGCACAGAAATCCCGATTTCACGAAAGACCTTTTCCATATGGCGGATCTGGGCTTTACCCAGCTTTCCATGGAGCCCGTCGTATGCGCGCCGGGTGATCCGTATGCGCTGACGGAAGAAGATGTCAAGATCATTTTGGGCGAATATGAGACGCTTGCAAAGGAAATGATCAAAAGAAGGAAAGAGGGAAGACCCTTTACCTTCTATCATTACATGATTGATCTTTCCCATGGCCCGTGCATCTATAAGCGCGTGTCGGGCTGCGGAAGCGGAACGGAATACATGGCGGTTACGCCCTGGGGTGATCTTTATCCCTGCCATCAGTTTGTGGGCGAGGAAAAATACAGGCTTGGAAACGTGTTTGAGGGCGTGACCAATCCTCATGTGCGTGATGAATTCAAAATGTGCAATGTCTATGCAAGGCCGGAGTGCGCCGACTGCTGGGCGAAGATGTATTGCTCGGGCGGATGCGCGGCCAATGCATATCACGCCACGGGCAACATTCTCGGTGTCTATGAAGCAGGCTGCGAGCTTTTCAAAAAGCGCATGGAATGCGCCATCATGGTCAAGGCGGACGAAGCGCAGGCGAACGAATAGAAGCGAAGGGGCTGAGGGGATTGTATAGCGTCATTCGGCAGTGTCCTTTGTTTTCCAATCTTTCGGATGATGAAATCAGGCAGACGCTTTCCTTTTATGATGCGCAGGCCAAAAAGTATGCAAAGGGCGAATTTGTTTTGCGCGCTGGCGAGCCGGTTGTACGGTTCGGACTGATTGTGTCGGGCGCGGTTCAGATCATGATGGATGATCTGGACGGACATCATACGATCATGGCTTCGGTTTCGCCGGGCCAGACGTTTGCCGAAAGTTTGTGCTATCAGGGCGCGCAGGAGTCGCCGGTGTATGCGATGAGCGTGGAGAACTCCGAAATTCTGTGGCTTTCTGTTAGCGGCCTGAAGGGCGAAAACGGCGCGGGACACTGTATGCACTGCCAGCGGTTTATCCGCATGCTTGCGACCAAAACCCTCTCCATGAATGATCGCATTCAGGTGCTTTCAAAGCCTACACTCAGGGAAAAGCTCATGACGATGCTTACGCAGTTTTCTACAAGGGAAGGCAGAAACTTCAATCTCCCCTTTGACCGGAACGCTATGGCGGTATATCTCGGCGTAAACCGGAGCGCGCTTTCAAGAGAACTTGGCAAAATGAAACAGGAGGGCAGGATCGACTTTTACAAAAACAGCTTCACGATTCTGCCGGAAAAGAAAAGATAATGGTCTGGGCGCCGAAGAGACGGCGCTCAGACTTTATTTTTACAAAAAATGTACAAAGTGGAATCTGGGTTTGCGTTGCATATGCAACGTCAAAATGAAGACAAATCGGCTATAATGACAGCGTAATGAGAGGAGGTTCAATTCATGAATGAAATTTTAGTCAATGTCCTTGGCGGAGAGATTAATGAAGAAGAAAAGAAGGCGTACATCAAGCGCGGCATGGAAAAATACGGACGCGCTTTAAATTATATCGATCTTAAGCTGGACGGCGAATTTGTTGATATTCATTATCATCTGAAGGATGTTCCCTTCGACCGGATCCGCCGCATCACCGGATATCTGGTGGGCACGCTGGATCGCTTCAACAACGCCAAGCGCGCCGAGGAAAGCCAGCGCGTGAAGCACAAAGTAGATATTGAAGGAGTATGATTGGGCTATGAAAAAGCTGTTGTCCGTTGTTCTTGCACTTGTGATGATTTTTTCCATGGCGGCCTTCAGCGAGAATGACGCGCCCGTGCGCGTGTCCGCGCTGATGGGTCCCACCGGCATGGGCCTTGTCAAGCTGATGAAGGACTCCGAGGGCGGAAATGAGTATGAGTTTTCTCTCGCGGCTTCCGCGGATCTGATCACCCCCAAATTCATCAAGGGTGAACTGGATGTTGCCTGCGTTCCGGCCAACCTTGCCAGCGTTCTTTATAACAAGACGGACGGCGGCGTAACGGTGCTGGCGGTAAACACACTTGGCGTTCTTTATATCGTAGAGCGCGGCGAAGCGATCAAGTCTGTAGAGGATCTTCGCGGAAAGACGGTTTATGCCAGCGGCAAGGGCGCAACGCCCGAGTTTGCGCTCAACTATCTGCTTACGGAAAACGGCCTTGACCCGGCGAAGGATCTCAATCTTGTTTACAAAGCGGAGCATGCCGAGTGCCTGACTGCGTTGATCCAGGATGAAAACGCGGTAGCGATGCTGCCCCAGCCGTTTGTAACGGTTGCCCAGACCAAGGCCAACGACATTCGCATCGCTCTTGATATGACCGAGGAATGGAACAAGCTTCAGGAAGGCCAGGAGAATCCCTCCGGCATGCTGACCGGCGTGGTTGTAGCCAGAAGCGAATTTGTGAAGAACAATCCCGAGAAGGTTGAAAAGCTTTTGAGCGACTATGAAGCATCCGTCAATTTTGTAAACGGCAATGTTGAAGAAGGCGCGAAGCTGATCGGTGAATACGGAATCGTTGCAGAAGCAGTTGCCAAGGTTGCGATTCCCTACTGCAAGATCGTATGCATCCGTGCGGAAGAAATGAAAACCCTTCTTTCCGGTTATCTGAACGTACTCGCCGGACAGAACCCCACTGCAATCGGCGGAAAGGTACCCAATGACGATTTCTACTACGGCGTATAACAGGAAAAATAAAGCTGCCGGCGTTAAAATCTGGGCAGTCGCCTTCTGGCTGATCGTCTGGCAGCTGGTAGCAATGGCAATCAAACAGGAGATACTTTTGGTATCTCCTGTTTCTATGCTCGAAAGATGGATGGAACTGGTGTCCGAGGCGGATTTCTGGCGCCGCGTGGCGTTTTCATCCGTAAGGATCCTGGAAGGACTCGTGCTCGGCGTGACGCTTGGAAGCGTTTTCGGCGTGCTTGCAAGCCGCTTTTCGTATGTCAGGGATCTGATGACACCCTTAATTTCCGTAATCCGCGCGATTCCCGTGGCTTCGTTTATCATTCTGGCTTTGGCCTGGGTGAGTGAAAAATCGCTGAGCGCGTTTATTTCGTTCATGATCTGCTTTCCGGTGTTTTATACCAATGTGTTAAACGGCGCAAAGAGCGTGGATCAAAGCCTTGTGGAAATGGCGCGCGTGTTTAAGCTCGGAGCGGTAAAGAGATTTCGGTATATCTTTGTTCCGGCTGTGTTTCCGTATTTGAAAACCGCGTTCAATGTGTCGGTGGGTCTTGCGTGGAAGAGCGGCACGGCGGCGGAACTGATCACGGTTCCGACGGGGTCGATCGGAGAGCTTTTGCATCAGGCGAAGATTTTTCTGGAAACGGCGGACAACCTCGCCTGGGCATTTACCATCATCCTTTTAAGCCTTCTGTTTGAAGGCGTGTGCCGGGGCGTGCTGTATTTGATTGAGCGGATACTCAAGGGCAGGTGAAAGTAAGATGGATAAGATTGTTGTATCCGGCGTTACCAAGCGGTTTCAGGAGAAAACAGTGCTTTTCAATCTTTCGCTTGAGATTGAAAAACAATCCGTCTTTTGCCTGATGGGGCCTTCTGGCTGCGGAAAAACGACGCTTCTGAGGATATTGGCAGGCCTTGAGAAAGCGGACGCGGGGAACGTAGAAGGAATTGACTTAAACAGAATTTCGTTCGTGTTTCAGGAAGACCGTTTGATCGATCATCTGAGCGCGCTTTCAAACGCGATTTTACCTCTCAGTGCGGATGCCAATGCGAAACGCGCCGGTATGGAAGCCTTGCGCTGTCTGGGCCTTCAGGGAGAGGAAAAAAAGCGCGCAAAGAGCTTGAGCGGCGGCATGGCGCGCCGGGTTGCGATAGCGCGTGCAATGCTTCAGGACGCGGATATCGTGTTTATGGATGAGCCGTTCAAAGGGCTTGATAAGGAAAACAGGGAAAAGGCGATCAGCTTTGTGAAACAATATGCGAAAGACAAAACGCTCATCGTCGTAACGCACAGCGTGACAGAGGCTGAAATGCTGGGCGGCAAGGTGTTTGAGCTTCCGGTTTTTCAAAACAATTTTGAAGAAAAGGGCGAAATTGGATAGCATGCCCTTTTCTTTTTTGGATTATTGTGATATGATAAAGAAAATTTTTATTTGGAGGATATACAATGGAACGTAAGAATGCATGGCTTTCCTATAATGAAGCGGAAAAAGCAGCGGTCGAAGCCGTTGCCAAAAGATATTGCGCTTTTTTGGACGCGGGCAAAACCGAAAGAGAATGCACGCTGGAAACGGTTCGTCTTGCTGAAGAAAAGGGATACACCGATTTAAACGCAAAGATTGCAAAGGGTGAAAAGATTCAGGCTGGCGACAAGCTGTATGTCAACTGGATGGGCAAGGCGGTTATGCTGTTCATCGTCGGCAAGAACCCCATCGAAAACGGCATCAACATTCTGGGCGCGCACATCGACTCTCCGCGCATCGACGTCAAGCAGAATCCCCTCTATGAGGAAGGTGGATTTGCCTATCTTGACACCCATTACTACGGTGGCATCAAGAAGTATCAGTGGGTCGCCATCCCGCTCGCCATGCACGGCGTGGTTGTAAAGCGCGACGGCACTGTGATCAATGTAAATATCGGCGAGAAGGAAGACGATCCCGTATTCTGCATCAGCGACCTTCTTATCCACCTGTCTGCCGAGCAGATGAGCAAAAAGGCTGCAGAAGTCATTACCGGCGAGCAGCTGGACGTTATGATCGCAGGCGCGCCCATCAAGGAAGAGGAAAAGGAAACCGTCAAGGGCTCCGTTCTTAAGATTCTCAAGGATCAGTACGGCATCGAGGAAGAAGATTTCCTTTCTGCGGAAATCGAAGTTGTTCCCGCCGGCAAAGCCAGAGATATGGGCCTTGACAGAAGCATGATCATGGGCTACGGCCATGACGACCGCGTCTGCGCCTATGCGCAGCTTGAGGCCATGTTTGATATCGAAGGCATTTCCGAGAAGACTTGCTGCTGCATCCTGGCTGACAAGGAAGAAATCGGCTCCGTCGGCGCGACCGGCATGCAGGCCCGATATTTTGAAAACGCGATGGCAGAGATCATGAATCTGACCGGCGATTATTCCGAGCTCAAGCTCCGCCGCGCCCTTGCCAGCAGCCGCATGCTTTCCTGCGACGTTTCTGCCGGCTTCGATCCTTCTTTTGCTTCCGCTTTTGAAAAGAAGAACGCCGCTTTCCTCGGAAATGGTGTGTGCTTCAATAAGTTCACCGGCTCCCGCGGAAAGAGCGGCTCCAACGATGCCAATGCTGAATATCTTGCCCGCGTATTCCGCGTGATGGACGAAGGCAATGTATTTTTCCAGACTGCGGAACTCGGCCGTGTAGACGTCGGCGGCGGCGGAACCATCGCATACATCTGCGCCCTCTACGGCATGGAAGTTGTCGACAGCGGCGTTGCGGTTCTGAATATGCATGCTCCGTGGGAAGTCATCGACAAGGCTGACCTGTATGAAGCATACAAGGGCTACAAGGCATTTGTCCTGAATGCATAATGGGCCATCTGAATAAAGCATGAAAAGAGAACGGAAGAAATTCCGTTCTCTAAAGCCATCAAAAAAGTACCTTTTTTGATGGGAAGGGCCGATCCCCTGAAATCCT
>JAEDIV010000060.1 GCA_016296675.1 Clostridia bacterium | reverse complement strand
GGATCGGCCCTTCCCATCAAAAAAGGTACTTTTTTGATGGCTTAAAGCGCCTTGCTCATCTTTGGCAAGGCGCTTTTTTATAGTAAGAATATTAAAGCAAAGATTGTCAGAATGATTACGAAGGAGAAATTATAGGCGGAAAACCTCAGTATGTATTCCTTTGCATATCCAGGATAATGCTTATTGTATTCGCCGAAGGTTATTAGACTTGCAAGACTTGCAATCAACGTTCCTGCGCCTCCGATATTTACGCCAAGAAGGATCGGCTTGTATACTTCAGTAAACTGACTCAAGAGAATCGCTGAGGGAACATTCGAAATCACCTGACATGAAAACACAGAAGTGACGAGCGGATTCCACGCAAGCAGATTTGAAAAAAAGCCCTTAACGGCCTCTATACGGCCCATATTTCCCGCAAAGATAAAGAAGCACACGAAGGTAAGAAGCAGGCTGTAATCGACCATTCTGAGCGCTTTTCGATCCAGTATCAGTAAGGATATGACTACAATTACAATCGTGATCCAATACGGCAGGATTCGAAACACCATTAAGATGGTCAATGAAAACAATACAAGGTATATGATCGTCCGGTCGACCGGCAGGTGCGTATCCTTTGTATCGATGATCTTCATACTGTGCTTTGGAATCAGAAAGCAGCAGCCTATGATCATAACCAGCGCAAGCGCAAAAGGCGCTGCCAAGATGTTCATGAATTCACCCGTCGGAATGGAATACTTTGAATACAAATACAGATTCTGAGGATTTCCAAACGGCGTCAGCATCCCGCCGAGATTCGCGGCAATATTCTGCAGGATGAATACGACCGCGACTTCCTTTCGGTCGTCAGAAGTCGAAAACACATAGTATCCAAGCGGCAAGAACGTGATCAGCGCCATATCGTTGGCAATCAGCATCGAGCCGAAGAATGTAATGAAAACAAGTGTGACAGCTGCTGTTCTGGAATTTCCTGCAATCAAAATGATTCGGCTGGCAAGAATCGCGAAAAATCGTATATTCTTAAGGGCGCAGACAACAGCAAGCGTACCAAACAGGCAGCACATGGTCTTAAGATCCACATAACCAAGATACGTTTTATCCGGGGGCACAATCAAGGAAGTAACAACCGCCGCCACAATAGCGATGGATAAAACCGTGTTTTTCCGAATAAATGCGCGCACCTTTAAAAGTACACGCAGAAGAATATTTGTCTTAATCGTGTCTTCCACAAAATCACTCTTCTCAAGTTTTAATGATATCTGCGTATTCTGCCGAAATGTACTGTCTTAGGTCATCTGCGCTGATTAGAACCTGAACGCCTCTTTGCCCTGCGCTTATGGAGATCCGCTCCGAAAGGACTGCTGTTTCATCAATAAAAGTGGGATACTTCTTTTTCATCCCGATCGGAGAACAGCCGCCTCTTATATATCCGGTCAGCGGCAGAAGTTCCGACACCTTGATCATTTCAACCTTTTTGTTGCCTGAAACTGCCGCGCATTTTTTAAGATCCAGCTCTTCAGCAACCGGAATTACAAATACGTTGATCCCATTTTTATCGCCTTTGGCAACCAGTGTCTTGAATACGCTTTCCGGCGCAAAGCCGAGCACCTCGGCTGCGTGTACGCCGCTTAAATCGCTTTCATCAACTTCGTATTCACAAGAATCGAATGAAATTCCTGCCTTTGAAAGAAGGCGCATCACATTGGTAATCGTCATATCGTATCCTCAATTTCTTCCGCGTTCTCATAATCGATCCTCATAAGGGTAAGACCGTGAGGCGGCGCGGTGATGCCCAGATCCAGTCGTGATCCGCTTTGGAGCGCTCTTTGAATCGCGCCTTTTTCAATTTTCCCGGTTCCCACGCCGATCAGGGTGCCTGCAAGGATCCTCACCATATTGTACAAAAAACCATTGCCCTCAACCAGCATCTCGATGATATCCCCCTGGCGCTTGACAGACACGCTGTAAATCGTCCGTATTGTATCCTTGACTTCAGAGCCGCTTGCTGCGAAGGGCGCAAAATCATGCGTTCCAAGCATTGCCTGCGCTTCTTCATTCATACTCTCTTCGTCCAGATGATACATTACATGGGCTGTATGATTTCTGAAAATTGCGCTTGCGTGAGGACTGTTGTAAAACAGATATCTGTACTCTTTTCGCTTTGCCTGAAACCGGGCGTGGAAATCATCCCTTACCCGCATGGATTTTCTAACTCGGATATCGTCCGGAAGCATTGTATTGAGCGCGAAAGCAAATTTATCCGCTGGAATTCTGGACTCAGTATCAAAGTGTACATTCTGGCTGAATGCATGAACGCCTGCGTCAGTCCGGCTTGCGCCGACAATGGTCAGCTCCTTCTCTCGCGTCAGGCGCCTTAAGGCATTTTCAAGCTTTTCCTGAACGCTCATGGCATTTAACTGTCTTTGCCATCCGGAATAATTCGTCCCGTCATATTCGACGATCATGCGAATTCTTCGCATGCGCTCATCCTCCTAAAAAACCTTGAGTGCATTCAGTATGATCACAAAAGCCATAAGCCCAATTCCAGCCGCCATCGAATAATAGTCATTATTCGTATACTGAAGCGGACGCATCTTTGTTCTTCCGCTTCCGCCTCGATAGCATCTCGCTTCCATAGCCATTGCAAGCTCGTCCGCGCGCCTGAAAGCGCCGACGAAAAGCGGAACAAGCAAAGGAATCATGCTTTTCACTCTTTTGATTACACCGCCTGTCTCAAAATCAGCGCCGCGGGCTTTCTGCGCCTTTGTGATTTTCTCGGTCTCCTCTATGAGCGTTGGAATAAATCGAAGCGCAATGGACATCATCATGGCAAGCTCATGTGCGGGAAATCCGATTCTTTTAAGCGGACTCAGCAGGCGCTCGATACCGTCCGTCAGCTGAATCGGAGAAGTTGTAAGCGTCAGAAGCTGCGTGCAGGTAACCAGAAGAATCAGTCTTATTGCCATGAAAACTGCATTTCTGATTCCGCTGAATGTAATTGAAATTACACCGAATTTCACGAACACATCGTCGCCCGATGAAAGAAACAAATTCAGCATAAAGGTAAAAAGCACGATGAACATAATCGGCTTAAGGCCCTTTATAATAAATTTCATGCTGATCTTCGATACTTTCATGCACATAAAGGCAAACATCGCGATCATAAGAAAGCAAAGAAAGCCCTTAGACAGGAAAATGCAAACGATAAACAAAAGCGAAAACAGTATTTTGGTTCTGGGATCGAGACGATGAACAAACGAATCGCCCGGAAAATACTGGCCGATCGAAATATTGTTTTGCAATGTTTTACCTCCTTTTGAGGTTCTCTATAATGGCTGCTTTGATATCATCAAGTGTATAAACATTATCAGAAATCTGAAAACCGTTTTTATTGAGCCTTTCCCTGAGCTTCGCCGCAGCAGGAACACCCAAATGAATGCTGTCCAAAAACTCAGAGTGTTTGAATACCTCTGCGGGCGCAGCATCCAGTGCGATCTTTCCCTGGTTCATTACAATGATTCTGTCGCACATTTTGGAAACATCATCCATCGAATGGGAAACCATGATCACCGTCGCGCCTTCATTTTTGATGTTCTGAATCAGTTTTCTCATATCTGCGCGTCCCTGAGGATCAAGACCGGCAGACGGTTCATCAAGGATCAGTATCTTGGGCTGCATTGCAAGAACGCCGGCAATGGCGACTCTTCTTTTCTGGCCTCCGGATAAATCAAACGGCGAATGATCAAAAAGGTCTTCATCAATTCCGACCGTTTTCAGCGCATGCGCTACGCGTCTTTCGATCTCATCTTCTTTAAGCCCCAAATTTCTTGGGCCGTACGCTACATCTTTTTTGATCGTCTCTTCAAACAGCTGATATTCAGGATACTGAAATACAAGTCCGACGCTTTTTCTGATTTCAAGGCCGGATTTGGGTTCCATTGTATCAATTCCGTTTACAATGACTTTCCCGTCTGTGGGAAGCATCAGCGCATTGATATGCTGAATCAGCGTGCTTTTTCCGCTGCCCGTGTGACCGATAAGGCCGACAAATTCGCCGTCTTCAATGGTGAACGAAATATTGTCAAGCGCTTTCTTTTCAAACGGCGTTCCAAGCGCATATACGTGCGTCAGGTTTTTGACAACAACCGGCACAATTCCACTTCCATTTCTTCAACGGTAATAATTCCATCAGGCAAATCAAGACCCAGATTTTTAAGTTCATTTGCAAGTTTTGCCATATCCGGCGCTTCAAGGCCAAGCGATTCGATTCTGTCTGAATCTTTGAATATTTCCCCCGGCGTACCGTCCATCTCGATCCGTCCGTGATTCATGACGATCACGCGATCCGCTTTTGCTGCCTCTTCCATAAAATGTGTGATCCAGATCACCGTCACGTCATTTTCTTCATTCAGTCTTCTGGCAAGTTTAAAAACATCTTCACGTCCGCTGGGATCGAGCATGCTGGTTGATTCATCAAACACGATCACTTCAGGAAGCATCGCGATAACGCCGGCAATGGCAACTCTCTGCTTCTGACCGCCCGAAAGCATATGAGGGGCAGATTTTCTGTACTCTTCCATGCCTACGGTTCTTAATGCCCAGTCTACTCTTCGTACGATTTCGCCAGGCGCTATTCCAAGGTTTTCAGGCCCGAAGGCTACATCCTCTTCGACAATGGTAGCGACCATCTGATTATCGGGATTCTGAAATACCATTCCGCATTTTTGTCTGATGGCAAATGCGTCTTCCGCCGTCTTTGGTGAAATTCCGCAAACCTTTATCTCTCCCTCATTGGGCTCAAGAAGAGCATTCAGAAGCTTGGCGAACGTGCTTTTTCCGCTTCCGTTTCTTCCAAGGACGCACACAAACGAGCCTTTTTCGATCTCAAGGCTTACATGATCTACAGCATATTCTTCCTTACCTTCATACTTGAAAGAAAGGTCTTTTGTACAAACAATATTATCTTTCATATACTCAAGTCCATTCATACAGGTCTTAGCATAACAATTCAGTGTAATTATAGCATTGAATTATTTGCTTTTTATTGCAGCGAAAAAAAAAGTTCGTTATGTCGTAGAATTATGCATATTTATCGGACGAAAATCATATGATCTACCCGTACCATATTTTATAAATGTACGAGGTGATACGATGGAAAATCCCAATAATCACATGATCGCTTGCGGAAGGCTTGAAGACACACCTGTTCTTTCCCACGAAGTTATGAACGAACCGTTCTATACAGGAACGCTGATTGTGAAGCGACTTTCCGGTACGGTTGACAGGCTTCCAATCACGCTGCCCGGAAAACTGATTTCCGATACGCATCTGCCGCTTGATTCTCTTCTTCTTGTCAGCGGTCAAGTAAGGAGTTATAACAAAGTAATCGACGGCGCGGGCAGGCTTATGGTTACGCTATTTGTCCAAAGCATATCGGTAACCAACGACAATGAAACGATGAATCGCGTAGAACTTACCGGCGCTCTCTGCAAGCCGCCCATCTATCGGTCAACGCCATTCGGACGGGAGATCTGTGATATGATGGTCGCCGTAAACCGGGCTTTTGGCAAGTCCGACTATATTCCCTGCATAGCCTGGGGCAGAAACGCACAATATGCCTCCCGTTTTGAAGTCGGCGATAGGATCAGAATCACCGGTCGTCTTCAGTCAAGAGAATATCAGAAGCTTCTTGAAAGCGGAGAATATATCACAAGAAACGCCTTTGAAGTTTCCGCATTCACGCTGGATGCAGAAGACAAACATACCCCTGAAGCTGTGTTTGAAACCTTCACTGCAGAAGAGACGCTTCATGACGATAAATAATTCCTGAATTTCTTGACGAAAGCGCACGCGCCTTTTATAATAATCTTATCTATTTTAGAAAGGCGCTGAACACATGAAAAGTACGCGAGATCGTTTAATATATGCTGCCTATTTTGCGCCGCGCGGCGTCGTGCGCATGGCACAGATGGGCAGCCTTATTGCGCAGAGACATCTTGACCCTTTTGACAAACTGATCGGAATCGTCGGCGAAGCCGGAAGCGGAAAAAGCATGCTCGTAAAAGGCATGTTCCCAGGGCTCGAAATGACCAACGACGACAACGGCGTCAACGTTCGCCCCCTTCCCCTGCTTGATTCAGTTGATTCCATTTTCTATGCGCCTCACACCTATCATGTTGACATTCGCTTTGAAATGGCATTTACGCAGATCGGCGAGCTCGCTTCCGCAATCAAGATGCAGCTGAGCAAAGGCCGAAGAGTCATCGTTGAGCATTTTGATCTGATCCGTCCCTATCTCGACAGAAATGCTGAACTGTTAATCGGCGTCGGCGAGGAGATCATCGTAACACGTCCCAGTATCTTTGGTCCTGAACCCAGCGAGATTGCTGAAACAGTATTCAAATCGATCCGCTACAGAAAAATGGCGCATACCGCGGAAGACCTATGCGAGCGCATGTTCTGGGATGAATACAGAGACGCGTATCGCCACGGCGATGTAAAACACGGTTTCATTCTTCAATTTGAGGAAAAACCGCGCGTCGAAATTCGACTTGTTGAAGATTATGTCAAAACCAGAATTGCCGACAACATCCCTGTCTCTTTCAAAGATGAAACGCATATTCTCTTTGGATCAAAGCCTCATTACTGCACAGGTCCCCGAATGCATGTCAGAAATACCGGCGAAATTGAGGGCTTCCATCTGCTTCCTGAATACTATTTCGATCCGGTATCCGGCATGTATCTGTTGGTTGGACGCGTCGGTACCGATGCCTCGCAGGACAAAGACTATTCACACTTAAACACTATCGAACTATAATGGAAAACGTGTGCAGACCTTTTCTGCACACGTTTTTTATCTGTCAAAGATACTAAAAACGACACAACATAAAGGCTCCGCAGCTTTAAGCCGCGGAGCCTTTACAATTATACGGGCATTGCGTTGTTCTTCTTGTCGAGAACGCTGTTGTCGAGCTTGAGCTGCTCAGCCTGACGATACTCGAAGAACTTGGGCGCGACCTGCGGGAAGAGCGCGTAGGAAAGAACGTCTTCGTCCTGCGTGTACCAGCGGGCGCATTCCTTCCTGTACTTCTCGAGCTCGGGCTTGATTTCATCCGCGGGACGGCAGGTGATGAGCTTCTGGGAGCCGATAACCTTCTTGCGGACTTCCTCGTTTACGGGAGCGGGCAGACGGCCGTATTCGCCGCGCATGAGGCCCTGGGACTCCTTGGGGTTCATCTTGTAACGCTCGCCGCAGATGACGTTCATAACGGCCTGAGTGCCGACGATCTGGCTGGTGGGCGTTACGAGCGGCGGATAACCGAAGTCCTTGCGGACGCGCGGTACCTCAGCGAGAACCTCGTACAGCTTGTCGGACTGGCCGGCCTGCTTGAGCTGGTTCATGAGGTTAGAGAGCATGCCGCCGGGAACCTGATACTTTAAGGTGTTTACGTCAACATTCAGTACCTTGGGATCGAGGATGCCGGATTCCTTCATCTTCTGAGCAACCTTGCGGAAGTGGTCAGTCGCCTTGGTAAGTTCGTTAAGATCGATACCTGTGTCGTACTCGGTGCCCTGCAGGGTCGCGATCAGGGATTCGGTCGCGGGCTGAGCGGTGCCGTTGCCGAGCGGGGACAGCGCGGTGTCAACGATGTCAACGCCGGCTTCGATGGCCTTAAGGTTTACCATGTCGCCGGTACCGGTGGTGTTGTGGGTGTGAAGGTGAACGAGGGTATCCTTCTTAAGCGCCTGCTTGAGCTTCTTAACTAAGCTGTAAGCCTTGTACGGGAGAAGGAGGTTCGCCATGTCCTTAATGCAGATGTTCTGCGCACCCATCTTTTCAAACTGCATTGCGAGCTCTACAAAGTAGTCTTCGGTGTGAACAGGAGACTCGGTGTAGGAAAGCGCAACTTCGCAGATTCCGCCATACTTGTTGGTGGCGTCGATGGCCTGCTTAAGGTTTCTGGGATCGTTCAAAGCGTCGAAGATACGGATGACGTTGATGCCATTTTTGATGGAAAGACGAACGAACTCGTCTACAACGTCGTCAGCATAATGCTTGTAGCCAAGGATGTTCTGGCCGCGGAAAAGCATCTGAAGCTTGGTCTTGGGCATCGCTTCGCGGAGTTTTCTTAAACGGACCCAGGGATCTTCATTGAGGAAGCGAAGGCAGCTGTCAAAGGTAGCGCCGCCCCAGCACTCCAGAGAATAGAAACCGGCATTATCCAATATTTCGCAAGCGGGAAGCATGTCCTCGGTGCGCATACGGGTTGCACACTGAGACTGATGCGCGTCGCGAAGGATGGTATCGGTAATCATTACCTTGCCCATAATATATTCCTCCAATTACTATTAACTATCAGCCGAACAGAGCGATGAATACGCCCGCGGCTACGGCGGAACCGATAACGCCTGCAACGTTCGGACCCATGGCATGCATGAGAAGGAAGTTGCCGGGATCTTCTTCCTGACCAACCTTCTGGGACACGCGGGCCGCCATGGGAACGGCGGATACGCCTGCAGAACCGATCAGGGGGTTGATGGCGTTGCCGCCCGCAAGCTTGTTCATAAGCTTTGCAAGCAGTACGCCGCCCGCAGTTCCGCATCCGAACGCCACAACGCCGAGAACAACGATCTTGATGGTATCAAACGTCAAGAACGTGGAGCCCTTGGTGGTCGCGCCGACGGTGAGGCCTAAGAAGATGGTAACAATGTTGCAAAGCTCGTTCTGAATGGTCTTGTTGAGTCTTTCAACGACGCCGGAAACACGCATAAGGTTACCAAGCATCAGCATACCGACAAGAGGCGCAGCGGACGGAAGAAGGAGAGATACAACGATTGTAACCATGATCGGGAATACGACAAGCTCAGTCTTGGAAACAGGACGGAGCTGACCCATTCTGATCTGGCGTTCTTTCTTCGTGGTCAGAGCCCTCATGATCGGGGGCTGGATAACCGGAACAAGCGCCATGTAGGAGTAAGCCGCAACAGCGATCGGGCCAAGAAGATGCGGGGCAAGCTTCGTAGTTACGAAGATGGCCGTGGGGCCGTCCGCGCCGCCGATGATGCCGATGGAGGCCGCTTCATTGGCGCTGAAGTCCATAATCTTTGCAGCAAAGAAAGCGAGGAATACGCCCAGCTGAGCGGCAGCGCCCAGAAGCAGGGACTTGGGGTTTGCAAGCAGGGGGCCGAAATCGGTCATCGCGCCAACACCCATGAAGATGATCGGCGGATAGATGCCGAGCTTAACGCCCTGATAAAGGTAGTACAGAAGGCCGCCGTTGGCAGTCTGCAGTGCATGCTGCATCATACCGGTGGCTTCATTGTAACGAAGGGTTACGTCATAGGAATCCTTGTTGAGTGCTTTGGCGGCAGCAACTGCTTCTTCCATGGTGTTATAGAAGGTATAGGTCGCGTGATCCATAACGCCGCCCATGGGCAGGTTTGCAAGAAGCATACCAAACGCGATGGGCAGAAGAAGGAGCGGCTCAAACTGTTTTACGATTGCCAGATACAGAAGTCCGCATGCAACAACGATCATGGCATATTCACGCCACTCACCCGTCGCAAAGCCGGTTGACTTGGCAATCGATACGATACCGTCGATAACATTGATTTCAGGATCGCCTTCCTCAGCGGATGCGGTCTTGGTAGTAACGACGGCGGCTCCCTGCACATCTGCCGCGGGGGCAGTTTCAGCAGGCGATGCGGTTTCTGCAACTGCGCAGAACACGGCGACAAAAACCATGATCACAGCGCAGATAAGGCATCTCGCGCGGAACTTTTTCTTATTCATGTTCGTTACTCCATTTCTACTATGCAATATTCTCTAAACTTAGTTCAGGGAAACAAGCACGTCGCCGGAGTTAACGGTGGCACCCTTCTGGACGTTTACGGAAGCAACAACGCCGTCACGGGGAGCCATGATTTCGTTTTCCATCTTCATGGCTTCGAGAATTACGAGAACGTCGCCCTTCTTGACGGACTGGCCGGCAGATACCTTAACGGCATTGATGTTGCCGGGCATGGGAGCCTTGACAGCTTCGGCGCCGGCGGGAGCGGCTGCAGCGGGCTTCGCGGCGGGAGCGGGTGCGGCGGCAGGAGCAGCAGCGGGAGCGGCAGCTACGGGAGCGGCAGCTACAGGAGCAGCAGCGGGAGCAGCAAAAGCGGCGGGAGCGGCTACAGCGCCGATCTCTTCAACTTCAACCTGATAGGACTGACCGTTTACGGTGATCTGGAACTTACGCATTTTAGTATCCTCCCAATATCTCAATACTTGTAAACCTGTTCGGCACGGGCGGCATTTTTCCATCCGGCGACACGGCGAACGGAACGGATGACAAAGTTCTTGCTTCCGCCGTCCATGGCAGCAATAGCTGCAGTGATTACGGCAATCAGCTCATTGTCGTCAGAAACGCTGATTTCTTCAACTACGGTCGTTTCTGCAGGAGCTGCGACCTGTACGGGCTCAGGAACAGCTTCAGCTTTCGTCGCCTTTTCCTTCTTCTCACCAGTCAGTTTCTTAAGAATTGCACTGATTGCATAAATTGCGGCAATAATCAGAATGAGACCGATGAATACAAACAGAAGACCAATTACAGCAACGATTGCTCCATAGCCGAGATTGCTCAGAAGTTCGGTAAAGAATTCATTCATAAGACAACCTCCTTACAGCGGAAGATTGCCATGCTTCTTGGCGATCTTCGCCTCTCTCTTGCCTGCGAGCATTTCAAGCGCGCTGGCGATCATCTGGCGGGTTTCGGCGGGCTCGATTACATCGTCGACAAGGCCGAGCTTGGCAGCGTTTACGCCGTCGGCTACGTCGTCCATGTACTTCTTCTCGAGCTCTGCGCGCTTGGCGAGGGGATCATCGGCTCCGTCCATTTCGTCGGCGAACAGAAGCTGCGCGGCGATGGGCGCGGTTACAGCGCTGATCACGGCGCCGGGCCAGGCATAAACCATATCGGAAGCGGCGCGGCTGGCGAGCGCAGTGTATGCGGTGCCGATGGCGGAACCTACGATAACGGCTACGCGGGGCGCGGAATTTTCGCTCATGGCGAACAGAAGGGAAGCGCCTGCGCGGGCAAGTTCGCTCTGGGGCGTTCCGCTGATCTTCATGCCCTGGGAGTCAACGAAGGTGACAACCGGGATGGAGAAAGCGTCGGCAAAGGATACGAAGCGGGCAGCCTTCTTGCAGCCGTAAACGGTGAGGCGGCCTTCGTCCTTTGCAGGCTGGTTGGCTACGATGGCAACAGTGCGGCCGCCGATCTTGGCAAGCGCAGTTACCATGGAGGGCGCGAAATCCTTGTAAAGCTCAATAACTTCGCCATTGTCTGCGATATTGGAAAGAACTTCATGGATATCTTCAATCTTTTCGATCTGGTTGAAAGCGGGATTTACGCGGTTCATGTCGTCGGTTTCGGCATAAACGGCTTCATCCATATTATTGACAGGCAGCATCGCGATGAGCTTGCGGGCGGAATAGATGGCGTCCACATCATCTTTCGCGGTGAGCATTGCAGCGCCGGACTTCATGCTGGCTTCTGCGCCTGCGATTTCTTTCATTTCTACTTTCTTACCGGTGACGGCGGATACGACCAGGGGACCGTTTACGAACAGCTGGCCGTTCTCGCTCTGAACGGTAATGTCACTGATCTCGGCAAGTACGCTGGCAGTGCCGCCGCAGGGGCCGAGAACAAGCGCTACCTGAGGAACCACTCCGGAAAGAGCGGTGGCCTTGGCTGCGATCATGGCGTAAGCATTAAGCGCCTGAACGCCTTCGCAAAGCTTCGCGCCTGCGGAGTCAAGCATGGCTACCACGGGAGCGCCGGTCTTCTCCGCAAGAGACATGACCTTTAGAACCTTCTTGGCATGCATCTCGCCTACTGCGCCGCCGCCAACAGTGAAATCCTGGGCATATACGTAAACCGGGTTTCCTTCAATCGTGCCGTAACCGGTAACTACGCCGGCCTCGGCATTCAGGGCGTCCAGCTCGACAAAGCTCGCCGGATCAACCAGTGCGCCGATGCGCTCGCGCGCGGTCAGCTTACCGGCTTTTTTCTGCTCGGCAATGAGCGCCGAGTCTCCCTCGAGGATCGCTTGCTTGCGCTCGCGAACGATGGGAAGATTTCTTACCACACTCATGTTTATCCCTCCATGTTTTGATTTTATAGCTATAATCCAATTACTTCCGTATTCAAATTTTCGACAAGACTATCCTTTTTCCTGCCTGATTCTGTGTTAATTTTGTTTCTATTTTTATTTTCTTTTTGTAACAGCAATCAGTACCGGCGGTTTCTTTGAGATATTGGCATATCTGAATATAAGCGCGTCATATTGTTTTTCATTCAGGCTCTCGGCCCATTCGGTCAAAGCCCTTAATTCTTCATCCCCTTCATTGTGTCCGGGGTAGACGCAGATAGTGAGAATTCCTCCGGTTTTGAGCATTGACAGCGCCTGATTTACAGCCGACAGCGTCGTATCGCATTTTGTGCGTACGCTTTTTTCATGCCCTGGAAGCCAGCCAAGATTGAAAACAACAGCGTCCACCATGCTCCTTACTGTAAGTCCCATCGTTTCATGGCCCTTCAGATACAATTTGGCTCTTGAAAGGACATTTGCTTCTTCAAGCCTTTTCCTTGTATTCTCAACCGCTTCTTCCTGAACGTCAAACGCATACACCGTGCCGTTTTCACCGACGAGATTGGAAAGCCAAAGCGTATCATAGCCGTTTCCCATCGTTGCGTCGATTACCTTTGCGCCGGCAGATACATTCTTTTCGATAAAGGCCCTCGCCCATTCTCTTGCACCGCCAAGATTTGCCATTTTCGCATTTCACCTCATTTATAATCATACACCAAAATAAAGAAAAAGGAAATGCCTTTCGGCATTTCCTAATCTGCAATTTAACTTATTGCGCCTCCGCGCGGATGATCTCGATAACGTCGTTTTCCGTGATCGGCTTACACAATTCGCAAACCTGTTTCATATCGACATGCAGCGCCTGATAGAGCGTATGGATGTATTTCTCTCCGGTCATGTGCATGCACTCGGCGTTGGCGTGGTAGTTGCGGCTGTTCTGACCATAATAAACCGTGATTCCCTTTTCATAGTCGTAAAGGGCGATTCTCTCTTCGTCGAGCATCTCGTTTTCCTTTACATAGCGGAGGTCATTTTGGAACATATAGTCGTAACAGATGTCGGATCCACATTCATTGCAGTAATTATAGCTTCCGTTATAAACATCATCAAACGGCAGAACGCGGTATGCGCCCTGGGCAAACTGGGCGCATTCATCGGTCGTATGCGCTCTGTTTTTGGTATCGACCCAGAGATAATTGTCGCATTCCATCATGTTGAACGCCAGTACGCCGCAGGAATCGCACTGCTGCTTGTTGACAATCTGCGCTTCCTTAAGCGTATGGGAAACAGCGTTCATCATGCCGCTGCAATTTGTTTTTGCGTGATAATAGGTGCCGTTTTGTGTATAGAATACTTCTGCAAGGGAGACATCCTTGATTTCGGGAAGAACAATCGGCGTGGGCGTCGGCGTCGGAGCTTCGGTAGGCGCAGGCGTCGGCGTTACTTCAGCCACAGTCGGCGTAGGCTCGGGTACAACTTCCGTCTGAGTGACCTTTTCAGCTTCCTTTTCGGTCGCCGGTTTGGTACTAGTAATATTGAGTCCGCCCATATCCGGCGTAGCAAGCTTTACAGGAATCGTGCTCTCCTTGATCTGAGGCTCGTAATCAATCAGATCCTTGAACTGATCAAGCAGCATACGCGGAAATTCAACTTTAACAGCATACAGGTTTTCATCGATTATATCGTAGTACTCAATGACTTTTTCGGCCGCTGCTTCGTCTGTAAGATCCAATACATGATCCGCCATTTCCCTGGCTTCTTCAAATTCGCTTCTTCCCCATTCGAAGACCTTGCCAAAGACATTTCCTGTGTACTGATCCACTTTTTCAAGTACTGCCCGGGCTTCTTTCTGAACTCCGGAAATTCTCGGATTTCCCGTGTCGTAATTAATTGCGAAAATCACAAGGCCGGTAAAGAGAATGCCCGTAATCAGCGTTGCAAAAATTTTCGTTCCTACGGTCCAGCGAAGCTTTTTCGACCAGAGAAAGAAAATTCCAATCGGGAAGACCAGAAGAAGCAACAGAATCGTAAGGACAACAAAGCCTATGCTGTTTTTCGGCTGCCGGTTTCTTTTATTTCTATTTGCGCTTCGGTCGGGATCATAACTGTCATAAGGGGATCTTTTTTCCGAACGCTCCATGGAATCTTTTCTTTTCATGCGTACTGTATTTCCTCTATATGTATTTCTATTGTAATTTCCGGCTCTGTACGTTGCCTGCATACAAACACCTTCCTTTTTCACGTTCGACAGAGATAAAAGCCATTTTAGTACCTGAATTATATCACAGGCCGCTAAATATTACAATAGTATTTCATTTTTAGATCAATATTTAATATTTCAATTTCTGCGGCGAAACAAATTACAGAATTGACTTTTGTCTTCATCTTGTACTGCGATATTTGGCATTATCATAGGATATAAAGCAAAGAAAAACCATACACAAGGAGTATCAATAGTTTCGTTTTCTTATGTGGGCAAGTGTGCGATTATGTGTTCTTGTGTGTGACTAAATCGGTCATGGAGTAAAACGTAAACAGCATTTTTGATGTTCTGATCAGATAAAGAGCAGAAAACATCATCGCCATGGGAGAAAATTACCCCATCCCCGAAATAGCAAAAGGCTCAGAAGCCCTGTGATTA
>JAEDIV010000059.1 GCA_016296675.1 Clostridia bacterium | reverse complement strand
TTTCAGGGGATCGGCCCTTCCCATCAAAAAAGGTACTTTTTTGATGGCTTGAATCGCAGGCGTATAAAATCGCCTGCGATTTTTTATCGCGTGGTTCTCAGTTTTCTGCAGTACTGCGTGCAAAGCTTATCCGTGCATTCCGTGCATTTGAGGGCCATGTTGCTGTTTTCCCAGAACCGCTCAGGATACAAAAAACACACAGATCTCCCAAGCAGCAAACACGCTGATCGCCACAAGGATCAGCGAATACGAAGAAAAGCCTTTCACAAACAGCATCGGCGTAAACATCATCAGATGATCCCAGTTGAAAATGCGGCAGGTGGTGCAGCATTTGTTGCCTTCCAAAACGTCAAACCGCCTCCGGTCAAACGCATACGCCAATATGCAGACAAGAAAGATCACAATTCTCGCGACCAGTCTTAAATGGATTTCTTTCGGATATCGGAAACCGGAATTTTCATATTTTTCCTAAAGCAGCCTACAGAAGATCGTCAAACAGCGAGATGTTCTCTTTTTTCGGCGTGATCTCGCCCGTTTCCGCCTTTTTGATGATTTCTACAATCCGGTCATTGATCGGCGTCTTCACGCCGTATTTTCTGCCCCACTCGGAAACAATGCCGTTAATGGCGTCGATCTCGCATTTCTTGCCCTTCTTCAGATCCTGAAGCATCGAAGGCTCAATATTTCTGTGCTTTTTCATGGCGATGGGCATAAGCGCCATGGCAAAGGCACGCTTGAGGGCGTTTTTGTAGTAGAAAAGCGCAATAATGTTCTTGCCCTGCACCGGCGCAAACGTCGCGCCCGCCGCATGTCCTACATCCACAACTTCCTTCATGCACTGAATGGCTACCCTGCGCGCAGCAGCATTTTCGGAAACATCGCCAAACACGCCGCCCATAACCGTTCCAAGGCCGGAGAAGGTCGCGTTGATCAGAAGCTTGGACCATCTTGCGCCAAGCAGATTTTCCTCTTCATGCACAGGGCACATTTTTTCAAGGAGGGCTTTCACTTCGTCAAACTTCTCTCTGGTGATTCCCTCCATCCTGCCCATATGGAAAGACAAACTGTCCACATCGCTTGTAAGCACGCAGACACCGGGCTCAGAAAGCGTCGCGCCCCATTCGACGACACAGCCCATCGTGCGGCTGCTTCCGACGATCTGTGCAATGCCCGGCTCCGGAAGGCCGTTTTGAAGCGTCACGATCACACCGTCATCCAACAGGTAATCCTTTAAAAAGGTGACGACTTCCTTATTCAGAAGCTGCTTGGTCATAAGCAGGATCACGTCATATTTTCCTTCCATCTGATCCGGCGTATATGCCCTCACCTTCACAAGCATTTCCGTCTTGCCCGTGATGCGCGCGCCCTTTTCATTGAGCGCGGCGACATGCGCTTTGTTTCTGTTGATTAAGTCAATATTTCCGCCGTTTTTCGTAATATATGCGCCGAGCACCGTGCCCAGCGAACCCGCACCGTAAATCGCATAGCGTTTCATAAAAACATCCTCCATATATAAAAAGACGCTTACTCAATCATTTTAGCCAAAATCAGACATAATTTCAAATGAAGAATACGTAATAAAAAAGGAATCTTTAAGGCATTGATGCGCTTAAAAGACTCCTTTCCGATATTCACTTGTCAGTCGATGATTTCTTCCGTCTTGGCGTCAAACAGATAGACGCTGCCACGCGGAATATAGAACACGATCTCTTCGTCCATTTCGGGAATCTCGTGCGGCGTGACTTTGAGTATCGCCTTGCTTTCCTCGATATCCACATAGACATTGGCATTGTCGCCCAGCATCTCAGTAAGCTCTACCATGCCGGAAAGGGCGTAGTCCTCCGCCTGCGCGCTGAGCGAAATTGCTTCGGGACGGAAGCCCATTACGATTTCCTTTCCCTCATATTCCGCTGCGTGCGCACCGAGTTTGTCTTTTACATCGATCTCGCGGCTGCCGACCAGGATTTTTCCGTCTTGAACGGTTCTGCGGATGAAATTCATCGGCGGCTCCCCGATGAAGCCGGCGACAAACATGTTGACGGGCCTGAAATATACTTCCTTGGGCGTTCCCACCTGCTGAATATAACCGTCCTTCATGACTACGATTCTGTCCGCCATGGTCATGGCTTCGGTCTGGTCATGGGTTACATAGATGGTGGTCGCGCCGGTTTCCCGATGAATCTGCGTGATTTCGCTGCGCATGGTTACGCGCTGCTTGGCGTCGAGGTTTGAAAGCGGCTCGTCCATCAGAAACACGCCGACTTTTCGGATAATGGAGCGTCCGACGGCAACGCGCTGCCTCTGTCCGCCGGAAAGCGCTCGGGGCATACGGTCGAGATATTCAGTAAGGCCGAGAATCTCCGCCGTCTTTTGAACGCGCTTTTCAATTACGTCCTCGTCAACGCCCTGAAGCGACAATCCGAAAGCAAGGTTGTCATAAACCGTCATATGCGGATAAAGCGCATAGCTCTGGAAAACCATCGCCACTTCCCTCTCTCTGGGGCCAAGATTGTTGGCAAGGTTTCCGTTAATCAAAAACTCACCTTTTGAAATATCCTCAAGGCCGGCGATCATGCGAAGCGTGGTGCTTTTACCGCAGCCGGACGGGCCGACAAACACGATGAACTCGCCCTTCTCCGCCTCCAGATTAAAATCATGCACCGCGTGAAAGCCGTTGGGATAGATTTTATTCACATTTCTCAAAGTGAGGTATGCCATGCATGTCCGCTCCTTTAATACATATTCAGGAAAAACTGTCTTTCTTTCATGGAAGAATCCGATAGACAAAAAATCATTCTTTTGATACAATAAAATTGATATGTAACGAGGTGATACCGTGAACGAAATCATATTTGCCGGCAAGCATTTTCTGACGCACATCGTCAACAGGCACGCCCACAGCAACTGGGAGCTTGTCTACTGCACAAGCAAAGATGGAAAATTTATCTTTGAAGATACTGCCATTCCCTATTCGGAAGGAGATATCGTGGTGATTCCGCCGGATCTTCCGCATAAAAACGAAAGCATTTACGGTTTTACCAACATCCATCTGAATATCGACAATGCAACCTTGCCGTTCACAAGTCCTGTGCTCGTCCGGGATGACGGAAACAAAAGCCTTCTGCATCTGTTTCAGGATGCGTATTATCTTTTTACCGGCGATCCCGACAGGCGCGCCGCGCTTTTAAACGCCTACGGCGGCCTGATCATCCGATGCATAACCGCTTACCACACAGTCAGACCCAAAAACAAGGTTGCCGAGCAAATCATAAAAAGCATCGTCGAAAACTACGCCGACGCGAATTTCGATCTTGAAACAGTATTGTCTCAACTTCCCTACTGCAACGATTATCTGACAAAGCTCATGCGAAACGAAGTGGGCATGACGCCGCACCAGTATCTGACCAATCTGCGTCTGCAGGCTGCTTCGGATCTTTTGTGCTCGGTACACTCCTCCATCACGGAAGTTGCGCACCTTTGCGGCTTCAACAATCCCTTGTACTTTTCAAGGCTCTTTAAAAAGAAGTACGGAGTTTCGCCGAAAGAATACTATACGGAAAAGGTGATCAAGCTCACGGAAGGCGCAAGCGCAGACAGCCAGAAAATTATTCCGGATCCGTAACCCGGATTGCTTCGGTGTAGCACATCACAAACGGAGCCACGCCCTTGGCGTCATTTTTGACTACAGGCTCGGAAATATAGTATTCATACGTGCCGTCTCTTCGGCGGTTGTTCTCAGGACCAAGGCCGGCAACCAGACAGATTCCGGTCAGTTCAATGTCCCCGCCCACAAATGCAAGATGGTTCTTCACAATGCCGTTAAAGGTCTCAAGGCCTTTGGCGGCATATTTTTTGTCGATTGCGCCCAGCCGCGCGCCCTTCATCATCGCATAAGCGATCATACTGGAGCCGCTGGTTTCGACATAGTTTCCCTCGCGGCCGCCCTGATCCACGACCTGCCAGTACATATGCGTTTTTTCATCGCGGTAGGAAAGAACGCCTTCCATCATCTCGGAAAGAAGCTCTGCAATCATTTTCTTCTCGCAGCCTTCCGGGAGAACCTCGATGAGATCCGAAAGCGCTGCCGCGTACCAGCCCATCGCCCGCAGCCAGAAGCTCTTGCTCTTTCCGCTCTCAGGATCCGCCCAGAACGCCTTTTTGCTCGCGTCATAGCCGTGATAATACAATTTCTTTTCTTCATCAAACATGCGCCGTCTGACGACGGAAATCTGCCGGGCGATGTCGGAATAATCCTTTGCGCCAAAGTGCTTTTCATACTGCGCGAGAAATACCTGCGCCATATATACGCCGTCCAGCCACACCTGATCGGGATAAATCTGCTTGTGCCAGAAATTGCCTTCATATGTGCGCGGCTGCGTGTCCAGCGCTTTTTTGAGTCTCTCGGCTGCTAAGCGGTATTTTTCATTTCTCGTCTTTTCATACAAAGGAAACAAAACTCTGCCTTCATTGACGTCGTCCAGCGTCTGCCTTTCGGGTCTGTAGGTTCTGATTTCGCCGTCTTCAGACACAAAGGAATCGACAAACGAAATAACAAAGTCAAGATATCTGTCGTCTTTCAAAATCTTGGACATCTCAATCAGCGCAATCAGCATGCAGCCGTCGACATAGTTCCAGCTGGCTTTTCCGCCTGCGCGCATGGTCTCGATGTTCCACGCGGTTGACTCGGGAGAAGATTTCTCAATAAGCGAAAGTACATAATTGGAAATGTTTTCCTGCATGATTATCCCTCCCGTAGATTGTCCCTGATCACATTTTCGCAGTTTGCGGTAATTGCGATATCCCCCTGCGCGCCCGAAACAACAGTATCCTTGATGACAACAGTTTTGACGTTGTTTAGATACAATCCCATTTTGCATCTTTCTACGGCATCATTCTGCATCGCCGGCACAAAGGGCTTTGCATCCTCCAAGAAGGATACGGACACGTTTTCAAACGTTACCTTCTCAATCGGCGCTTCCGGAAGTCCGTCGATATAGGAAGCGGCGGCGTGCGCGTTTTTGCACTCGATATTCCTGAACGTGAATTCGCCCAGATGCGGCGTGCGGTCGTCCACGGGCAGGGGCAGACGGCACTTGACATAATCGGAATACCGGTCGGGATCACAGCAATTGTACCACATGTTGATGACAAAAGGCGTGATAACCGAATCCATCTTGATGTTTTCAAAGGTGATGCCGGAAATATTTGCATCCTTCCCGCGTCCGCGGCGGGTTTTGATGCGAAGACCGCGGTCGGTGGCATTGAAGATGCATTTTTCAACCGTCAGATTCTTGACGCCCGAGGCGGTTTCGCTTCCAAGCGTCACCGCGCCGTGGCCGAACTGCATAAGGCAATTGCGGATCACGTGATCCTTCGCCGGCTTAAGGCGCTGTCTGGCAAGGTCGATTTTCCCCGATTTGATTGCGATGCAGTCGTCCCCAACGCTCAGGCGGCAGCCGATGATGTTGACGCCCTGACACGACTCAGGATCAATGGCGTCGGTATTGGGGCTGCATTTCGGCGCTTCAACCTGAACATCCAGAATCGAAACGTTTTCCGAGTAGAACGGATGGAATGTCCAGGAAGCGGAATTGCGCGCGGTAATACCGTGCACGGAAACATTTTTGCAGTTATTGAAAAACAGAAGGCGCGGACGCGCGGTTGGGAAGTTTTTGAACTCCGTCCAGAAATCGCTGTTTTGTGCGTTTCCGTCAATGACGCCTGAACCGACAATTGCGATATCCTCCGCATGAGACGCATGGATGAGCGACTGGTACATTGGCCGCATGACGCCTTCAAACGCGCCGATCATGATATCGTCTCCGCCAGAAAGGTCAGAAACATTTCCGGGCAGGATGGGATAAGCCTTTCTGTCTGTGCTTCCAAGAAGCGATGCGCCCGAAGCGAATTCAAGCGTTATATGGCTTCTAAGGGCAATGGGAGAAGTGAGATAGGCGCCCTTTGGAAAATGGAGCCTCGCGCCGTCCGGCAGAAAATGGATGGCCGACTGAATGGCGCGCGTATCATCGGTAACGCCGTCGCCCGCTGCGCCGAAAGCGCGCACGTCGCAGGCGCAGGTTTCCTTTTTCGTCTCAAATTCGGCTTTCGCGCTGAAAGAACCCATTTCAAGGCGCACTTCATATTTCTTTCCGCTTTCAAGTCCGAAAAGCGAAAAAACGTTTGTGTTGTTTTCAAGCGCGAATTCGCCGTTTAAAAATACCTTATACGCGCCGCACGCATAATACGGCGTTTCGCAGTCCAGTTCAAAGCACGCGCTTACGCAGCTTGCATACAAAAGGCGCAGCATCATAAATCAGCCTTCCTTCCGTTATCCCATCCGCTTGGCGTCGTCAATGATTCGGATCATCAGCCGCTTCATTGAAACAATGAGCGTATCCGACAGCATTGTCACGATGCCAAACAATACCGGTTCAACTCCAATCATACTGTTTGCATCTTCCGTCACAAACAGCAAAAACGCATTGATTGCGCTGTAAAACGTGATCACGATGAAAAGCAGTAAAAACGCATACAGGATGTTCAAAATAAATCCCTTCACTCCGCGCGCGGTAATGAAAAGGTATTCCTTTTCCCCGCCCTGCGTCTTTACCAAAAACCGAAGAAGGCGGTTGAGAATGAGATCGTTCAGCATGCCCATGATCATCGCTGCCGCGAAATACAGATCCAGCTGATCCGCCGTATACATCCCCAGCCCGAAAAACGCAAAGTAACAGATCGCTCCGTAAAACCAGGCTTTGACAAGGCTCACCTTAAGCCAGGCAGGCAAATGAAGTTTTCCGCGGGAAGAGGTATATTTTTTGAGTTCCTCCTGGGAAAATTTCGGTGTATTTTCTCTATTTGCGCCTACAAGATCGTCGATCGCCTGCGAATGAAGGCGGTAATATCCTTCTTCGGGCGTTCTTCCGGGCGCTTCATTTTTCCATTTTTTCCTGCTCATTCAGAAAGCGTAATGGCCCCCATATCTGCATTCTCTTCAACTGCCAAAGAAGTATTGACCTTTTTAAGCATCCTTCTCAGTACCGGAACAAGCATCGTAAGCACAGCGCCGCAAGCAACGATCAAACGGTGCACCATAAGTACTCGATGCGCCTTTTCGATATACAACGTGTTTGCGTCAATCACGATCGGATGATCCGCGCGCGTGATGGCCTGAGTGATGCGCGCAGCATAATAGGTATCGCAGAAGATGAGTCCGAAGAGCATCAGGAACATGAGAATCAGCATCGGCATATTGGTTTTCTTGCGTCTCGGATAGGCATTGATAAAGCATACAAAAGACAGCATGGAAAACAGCATCGTACAAAAGCCCGTAAGGCCCATGCCGGGCAGCTGAATCTTCGCCGTGGTATCGGAAATGTGCGTAAGGTTCAGGGAATAATACACAAACGCCGCCGCAAGCACGAGCATGGGAATGGTCTGCGGCTTTCTTTTCAGCGATACCATAATTTTCCGAAAGCCTTCCCGCAAACGGGAAACAAACTTGATCTTAGCCACGTTCATATCCTCCTTCAGCGGATTGCGTTTGTGGTGTTTTTGTCAAAGAAGTGTCTCTTCACAAATGTAACGCCCACGCGGTCGCCCTTATCGTATTCACACCAGCCGCGCAGCTTGCACGTGATATGCGTCTTTTCATCTGAAAGCGTACCATGTACCAGCGTGTTCATGCCGAGGTTCTCGTTGACGGACACATTTACAATAACCTCTCCGCCCTCCTGGATGTTCTCGGGACGAACGCCCAGAACAACCGTCTTTCCTTCATAGGCGGAAAGAGCGCGCCTTTCATCTTCCGTAAGCTTCAAGGTGAAAAGACCGGATTTTGCTTCTCCCTTTTCGATCACGACATCAAAGAAATTCATCGGCGGAAGCCCGATAAAGCTGGCTACAAACAGATTCGCCGGAGAATCATACAATTCAATCGGCGTTCCGATCTGCTGAACATGGCCCATGGACATGCACACAATGCGGTCGGCCAGTGTGAGCGCCTCGGTCTGGTCGTGGGTGACATAGAGCATTGTGGCGTTCATACGCTTGTGAAGCAGCAGAATTTCGCGTCTCGTCGCGCCGCGCAGCTTTGCGTCGAGGTTTGAAAGCGGCTCGTCGAACAGGAACACCTGCGGGTTTCTTACGATGGCGCGGCCCATGGCGACGCGCTGACGCTGGCCGCCGGACAATTGCTTCGGCTTTTTGTTGAGCTGATCGGTAAGGCCCAGAATCTCCGCCGCCGCCAGCACCTTTTTATGGATGACGTTGGGATCTTCCTTTCGAAGGGTCAGGGAGAACGCCATGTTTTCATATACCGTCATATGGCCGTACAGCGCATAGTTCTGAAACACCATCGCCATATCTCTGTCCTTTGCCGGGGACTGGGTGATGTCCTTTCCGTTCAGCAAAAGCCGGCCCTGTGTGATATCCTCAAGACCTGCAATCATGCGAAGCGTAGTGCTTTTTCCGCAGCCGGAAGGGCCGACAAGCACGATCAGTTCGCCGTCTTTGACCTCCAGATTAAAGTCAAACACGGCTTGAACCTTGTTATCATAAACCTTATTCAGATTCTGCATGCTGATATTGGCCATGGGAAATCTCCTTTATTTGGTCTCGCTTGCAAGCGCTCTATTGTAATCAGAAAGCTTTTTCGTGCGCACAACGGCGATCACGCCGGCCAAAATGGCGCACAAAGCAGACAGACAGAGCATGACACAGACGTAGACAAACTGGCTTTGCTCCATCACAGGACAATTGATCTTCTTGATCGTCACAGTAGCATCAAGCGCCTCCATCGGCAGAAAGAAAATGCGGCCGATCTGCAGCGCGCCCATGACAATCAGCGTAAAGCCGTAGCCCATCTTATAATTCTTTACCCCCTCTGAGGATAAAAACGTGATCAGCATGAAAAGCAGATTGTATACAACCGACGCGCCGATCATGATTTTGTAATACCAGGAGCCCACATCGGACTCATAGATGCTCACAAAATACAGAACGTCAAACAGAATCGCAAGATAGGTAAGCGAAGATGAAAGAGAATTCTTCGTATAGCGCATGCGGTCAAGCTTTATGCGTTTTTCTTCCGGCAAGGCGTTTATATTCATCAAAGCACCTTCTTTCCTTCCTCAATCAGGCGTCTCTCCGCGCGCATGAAAACGAACTTCGCAATCATATTGACAATCAGCAAAGCCGCTGCCAGGAGAAGAACGCCGAATACGGCGTAATGCGCGTCGAACCAGAACGTGGAATCGATATAGGGCGTATCATAGAGATCCGCAAAAAACTCCAGCTCTTCGAAATCGATTTTCAAAAATTCCGCTTTATATTTTTCAATGTTTATGTGGCTGAAAACGGAATAAGCAACGCTGGAAACAGCGAATACGCCGGTAGAAACGATATTTCCGATATAGTAGCGCCTTCTTGAATGAGTGCCCGTGATAAACAGAAGGCAGGCAAACAGAATCATGACAATGGAATAATTGAGCAGCTGCCGGTTAAACGGCTGCATGTGGTAATAGACCTGCGATCCCTGAACCCATGTATCGTCAGGATCGGTCGGGTCCATCATGGTGTAATACAGGCTGTCATAAAGATCCGTCATAATGCCAAGCGCATAGATAAACGCCAGGGCGCACGCAGCCAGCGCAAAAAAGCAAATGATTTTCTGAAAGGTCAATTGTCTTTTATACATATAGGACCTCCTGTAAGCCGCATTCTGTCTGATTCCTAAAAATTGCCATGGGCTTTCATGCATCTTCGTATTTTTTCCGAGGACACACGAAAACCCATGACGGGGCATACGCCCCGCCACGGATAAAAGCAATATGCTCAGAAATTATTTTGCAAGCTCTGCAAAGTAGTCCTGAAGACGTCCCCAGGCCTGCTGCTTGAGCGCAAGATACTGCTTGCCACCCATAACCTTGCTGACGTATTCGGCTGCGGTCTCGGCATCGCTCATGCCTTCAACAGCGTAACCGGCTACGATCTGGTCAACATACAGGTTCTGCTTGCCCTTGCCGCCGTTGAACTTCCCGGGCAGTTCGGAATATTCGTTGATCTTGTCGTTCTCAACCTTGGTATTGGGAAGAACGGTGGGAACGGAGGTGTACCAGGGATTTTCGGTAATGGCGAGTTCGGGATGCTTGATGGTGCCAAGGCCGATGGCTACGGACAGCTTGCCGGCGCCTTCCTTGCCAACTTCGTGGGTGCACTGATACTCGAACGCCTGGCTCTTGGCAAAGGACAGGGTGGAGCCCAGGAACTGACGGGCATAGTTGGTGTAGTTGCCGGAGGCCTTCTGCCACAGTTCAGCGAAGGTAGCGTCCGCGATCACGGGCATTTCCTTGCCGTTGAAGTTGAAGGTTACATAGGAGCCGTCTTCGTTCGTCTTGATGAACGCATCGGGGCCGTAGCTCATGAGGATCTGGCCCTTCTCGCTGTAGGCAAAGTCGATGAGGCTGAGCGCCGCGTACAGCTTATCCTGGTTGCCTTCTACGCCGGCAACAGAGATTCCCCAACCGTCGGTCTTAACGGAGCGCCAGGACTCGGTGAAGCGCATGAATACGCCGCCTTCGGTGCCGTCATACCACTTGGCAACGGGAACCATAACAGCCATGTACTTCTCGCCGTCCTGAAGAGCGGTCTCGTTGTAAACGGTCTGGGTCTGGTTGTAGTCATAGTGCATGAAGCCGAGGTCGTTCTGAAGATACGTCTTGGTGGATTCAGCGGAGGACTCCATGAACGCCTTGGAAACAAGGCCTTCCTGAGCCATCATGTGCATGCGGTCGATTGCTTCGTAGGAATCGGCTTCCTGACGGGCGTCGCGAAGCTTGCCTTCGGTGTCGATCCAGAGGTAATCCTGGCGGGATTCCATGCCGCGTACGCCGAAGAGAACGCCGGCAAAGCGCATCATGTCGACACGGCGCTGGTTGTTGTCATCCTCGCGGCTGAACAGACCCTGTACAGAGTCGGTGCCGTTCAAGGTCTGGGGGTTGGCGACTACGCAGCGGAGGAGGGCGACGAGTTCGTCAGCATCCCAGGCAGCGTTCTGGCCGATGAAGAGGTTGGAACGGGTGGTTCCGTAGTATCCGTTGTAAGCGGTATCGATGTAGGCGCGGAGCATGTTTACAGCCTGTACGCCGTTGAGGGCGCCGGCGGCGTTCATGTTGGCAACGATGTTGCCGGCCGCATCGTAGTTCTTGGTGATCTTTTCAACTGCGGTGCCTTCGAGGTTGACAACGTCGATCTCAACAGCGCCGGAGGTGGGCATGTAGGGGGTGTAAACGGGAGCGGCCAGCGCGTTGGAAGCTTCGGCAGCAAATTCGCCTTCGCCGTCCAGAAGTTTTACAACCCAGTCAGCACGCATGAGGGGCATGCGCTCGATATCGTTTACGCCGTCAAAATAGGGGCTGAAGTAGATAGCGCCGGTCTTGGTGTTGCCGGTGATGGAGAGGCGAACGATGGGGTTGGCCTCGAGGTATGCCTTGAAGTTGGGCATCATGTCCAGATACTCGGCGATGTTGACGATGGAACCGTTCTCGCCGTACTCGGTGAGCTTGGAGGCGGTGCCGGAGAGCATGTCAACTTCTTCGAGACGATCCTTCCAGTAGTCGAACTCGGCAGAGGTGCTGTTGCCCTGATATTTGTTTTCAAATACCATGCCCAGTTCGTTCTGAACGGCTACCCAGGTGGGCTTGAGGTCGCCGGTGTGATAGGTCACGCCGTCAGCCAGGGTAACGCCTTCGCCCGCAACAGATGCGTCGAAGAACAGGCCGGTCTTGGCATTGTTGTAGCCGGTGGCCATGCGAAGGACCGTGCCTTCCGTGAAGGACAGATTTGCCGCTTCAGAAACGGCAGTGCCGACGAACATGGTCATGATCATGGCCAGGGCCATCAGCAGAGAAACAGTACGCTTCATATGTTTTTCCTCCTTAATATTTGTAATCCGGTTTCCCGGAGTACATACGCTATTCTTTTACGCCGCCCATATTCACGCCCTTGGCAAAATACTTCTGAATGAAGGGGTAAATAATCAGGATCGGCACGATGGAACACACGATCAGGGCATAGATGACAGAGTCCGAGGAATAAATCTCGTTCCAGCCGCTCATGTAATCGGGATCGGTGAACTCCTCAAGGCGCAGGCGGATAAATACCTGCAGGGGATGCTCATTGGCGTTTGAAATCATCTGTCTGGCCCAGAAATAACCGTTCCAGCGGGAGATGGCAAAAAACAAAGTGACGGTAGCAATGGTGGATTTGCACATCGGAATGTACACTTTCCTGAGCACCTGGAATTCTGTCGCGCCGTCCACAATCGCCGCTTCCTCAATTTCGCCCGGCACACCCTCAAAGGCATTTCTCAAAAGGATGATGTTCATGGCGTTCATGCCCATGGCGATAACGACCAGCCATTTGTCATCGGTAATGCCGACGGCATTGAACACGTCCTTTGTGTCCAGATAATTCAGATACTGCGGAACAAGGCCCGCCGAAAACAGCATCGTGAACACCAAGAAAAAGTTGAAGAATCTTCTGAACAAAAGCCGCTTTTTGGAAAGCGCATACGCGCCCAGAAGCGCTACGAGCAGCGCCCACACCGTTCCGTAGAACGTCAGAAACAGCGTATTGGAATACGCGTTCCAGAACATATTGTCGTTGAACATGCGGGCAAAGGCGTCAAACTGGATATCCTTGGGAAACAGGATGACTTTTCCGTAGTCCACCGCGTCCGCGCCGCTGATGGAGGCGGAAATGGCATACACAAACGGATACAGACACGCCAGCGCAAACATGGACAAAAGCGTATAGCTTATGACCTTGAAGATCATTTCAGACGTTTCAAGTTTTCTTTTCATAAGCTCACCCCTTTAATAAAGCGACGTGTCGCTGGCCTTGCGCGCAATGGTGTTGGCACTGATGACCAAGAGCATGGAAATCACGTTGTTCATCATTTCCGCCGCCGAGGCCAGGCCTTTCTGGCCGCCTTCGATGCCGTGGCGCTGGGCAAAGGTGGAAACAACGTCCGCCGTTACATAGGTATTGGTGTTATAAAGAAGCAGCACTTTTTCATAGCCGATGTTCAAAAGCGCGCCGATTCGGGTAATGAGCATAATGACGATGGTCGACAAAATGCCCGGCAGAACCACATAGCGCATCTGGGACATCTTGCCTGCGCCGTCGATCTGCGCAGCTTCGTAGCTCGTAGGCGAAATGGCAATAATGGCCGCGAAATATACAATGCTGTCGTAGCCCGCGCCCTCCCAGATTCCGGAAATCTGGTAAATCGCCCGGAAATAATCCGGATTGTTCAAAAGGCCTGCCCTTGCCGTTTCATAGGGAATGAGGCCGAGCGCGTTCAAAGCCTGATTGATGATGCCCATGCCGGTCGTAAGCGAACCCTGCTTGACCAGCATCGTAACAAGCGACGTCATAACGACGGTGGACATGAATTTCGGAAGATACGTAAGCACTTGGCAGGAGCTTCTAACGATGTTGGACTTGATTTCATTAAAGAAAAGCGCAAGCAGAATCGGCATGGGAAAGCCGAAACAAAGGCCGTAAAAGCTCAGAAGAAAAGTGTTCCTCAGCGCTCTCCAGAAGTCCGCGGACATGCTGTCGCCGCCGATCAAGAGGCGTTTGAAATAGGAGAAGCCGGAAAACACCTGCTTGGAAACCGGCAGCACCTCGTCCGGCACCTTAAAGCAGCCAAGCAGCTCATACATCGGCAGATACCGCCAGAAAAGAAATACAAGCAGCATAGGAACCAGCATGATATACAAACGCCAGTCCCGGATTACGGTTATAAAGATGTGCCGCCACGTATGCTTTTCAACGTCATCGCGAACCGCCTGTTCGGGATTTTCGCGATATATGCCCTTTTTCTCATCAAAAATGAGAAAATCGGACGCCACGGCTTTCATCGGTTACTCCCCCTTTTTGTTCCTGTCTTCCTTCTGCACCCGGAAAAGATAATGCTTCTGATCTTCAAGCATACCGTCCAGCCTTCTCAAAATCCAAACAATCAGAACGCTGAACAAAATCGAAATTGAATCGGTTGTAAAAAAGCCCATGCTGATCAAGAGCCCATTGCCCATCAAAACAGATACGATCATACGCCCGGCCTGCATGCCAAGCGGCACCATAAGGCCGTACAGCATCGTCAAAAGCACATTTTCATGAATCTGTTTCCAGCCGATCTTTTTATAAAACGGGTAAACAATCAAAAAGAAAAGATTGCCGGCAGTGTAAATGAGATGCTGCGCGATCGTCGCCCCGGAGCACGCGGAAAACACAATTCCGCCCGCGACCGCAGGAACAACCGCCCAAAGTCCCCACCGCATCATCACCGCCGCCGTAATTGCAGGAACCAGCGACAGCGTGTACGGTTCCTTGGGAAACCATAGATTAGCGGCAAACACAATCAGCGCTTCCGATATGCACAAAAGCAAAGTGAACACACCGATATCCATTGCGCGATATTGCTTGAATGTCATCTGTCTTGCCACGCGTTCCTCCGGCATTGTGTTTTTATTTTTCATAATATTTCCGTCAAGGCAATCGAATTCCCCTCAGAAAATCCACACTTTTCTCAAAAACACACTCTTCTGCCATACTTATATTTTACATTTCTTTATTCGCCACGTACATATCAAAAATCCTTCTTTTTATGCACAATTTCGAACTTTTATGTCCCAAATTACGGTTAAGAGCATCCTGCCAATCTATAAATGAAAAAACGCCGTTGTCAGGCGTTCAAGCCATCAAAAAAGTACCTTTTTTGATGGGAAGGGCCGATCCCCTGAAA